>JBAPWQ010000310.1:0-29772 GCA_049283795.1 Desulfobacterales bacterium
CCCGACATCTTCAGCAGCCCGTCGGTGACGCCGGCCATGGCCGAGATGACCACCACCACGTCGTTGCCCTCATCGAAGGTTTTCGCCACCCGCCGGGCCACATTGCGGATGCGTTCCAGGTCCGCGACCGACGTGCCGCCGTATTTCTGTACGATCAACCCCATATGGCATCCCCGTTTATCGATGTCTTTAGGATTTTCGCCTTCCGCCCTCTCGGCGGAAAGCAAAAATAATTACCCAAGTCCTCAGCGCACTCCGCGCCTCGGCGGTGAACATGACTATCCAATCCCTCTCCCTATTCAGGCCTGGAATTTTTCTCCGGCGACTCGCCGCACCAGGGCGACCGCGCCCGACCCCGCAGCCGTGATGGTCATGCGGCGCGAATGATCGCCCACGATCGCCAGGTGAATGCCCACATGCCGCGCCGGCAGCTCATTGCCAAGCCGCTCGGTCCATTCGATGACCGTCACGCCCGCGCCGGGCATGATGTCGTGCAAACCGATCTCTTCGATGTCGCCCGGGCCCGGGATGCGATACAAGTCCACATGGTAAAGGCGCAATCTCCCCTGATATTCGTTGATCAAGGTGAAAGTGGGGCTGGTAATATAATATTCGGCCGGCACTTGCAAGCCCCGCGCGAGGCCCTGGGTGAAAGCCGTCTTGCCGCTGCCGAGAGTCCCGGTGAGAGCGATCAGGGTGCCGGCGGCGGCGTGCCGGCCGAACGTTGCGCCGAGCGCCCGGGTCTCTTCGGCCGCGTGGGTGGTGATGTCGAATGACAGCCGTTTCACGGTGGCGCTCCTCTCACGTGGGCTCACGCCGCTGGCGGCAGTTAGCGGCGCGCCCGGGAGCCGCCGTCACCTGCGAAGCACCGATTTTTTGGGTGACCCCCGCGATCATCGCTCGAGGTGACGCTTGATTTCGGAGGGGATGGCCTCGATGACATCCGATGCCAGGTAACCCCAGGGGCCTTTGCAGACGGCCTGGCGGTCCGCCGCGGCCCCGTGCAGGTAAACACCGAGATGGCAGGCGGCGGCGACTGGAAACCCTTGAACGATAAAGCCAGCGATCAGGCCGGTGAGCGCATCGCCCATTCCGCCCGAGGCCATGCCGGAGTTGCCGGTGGCATTGACGAAAACGAAACCGTCCGGATGGGCGATGACCGTGCCGGCCCCCTTCAATACCAGGTGGACCTTAAAGGCCTGGGCGAATTCGCGCGCACAGGCGATGCGATCGCTTTGAACCACGGTGACCGAGGTTTGCGCGAGGCGGGCCATTTCGCCGGGATGGGGGGTCAGGACGACCGGCGCCGCGCGCTGCGCCAGCATGGCGACGGCCCCGGTCAGGTTGTTCAGGCCGTCGGCGTCGATCACCAGCGGCAGGCGGCTTTCCGCGACCACGCGCCGCAAAAGGTCTGCGGTTTCCGGAGCCTGTCCCAGGCCCGGTCCGAGCGCCAGGCAGCGCTTGCCATCGAGCAGGCCGCAAAGGGGCTCGAAGGACGACAGGCCGAGCCGGCCGCCGTCGATTTCAGGCAGCAGGGCGGTCATGACCTCCGGCGCGCCGGCGGCCAGGATCGCATTGATGCTTGCCGGGGCCGCCAGGGTGACTAGGCCGGCGCCGGCCCGCAGGGCCGCCCGGGCGGTCATGGACGCCGCCCCGGATTTGCCGGGGGCGCCGGCGAGGACCAGCAAATGGCCGCTGCGGCCTTTGTGGCTGTCCGGGGCGCGCGGCGCCAGGCTGTTTGTTACGTCGTCCGCGGTCAGCAGTAACTGCCGCGGGGCGATGTCTGCGACCACATGCGGCGGGATCCCGATGTCGACCACGTGCAACCTGCCGCTCAGATCGGACCCGGGAAACTGGTAGTGGCCCATCTTGGCAAAACCGAAAGTGGCCGTGGCCGTGGCCCGGATGCAGGTGCCGCAGGGCTGGCCGGTATCCGCGTTCAACCCCGAAGGGACATCGACCGCAAAAACCGGCCGGCCGCGGCTGTTGATGAAATCGATCGCCTCCTTGTAGTAGCTGCGCACCTCCGACTGCAGCCCGGTGCCCAGAAGGGCGTCGACCCAGATGTCCGGTTCGCGCAGCGCGGAGCGCACTTCATCGAAGGCGGCCAGGGTGGGGACCTCGACGACCGGCACCCCGAGGGGGGCGAGCAGGTCAAGGTTGGCGGCGGCATCGCCGGCGATGCGTGCGCGGTCGGCCAGCAGAAAAACGGTGACTGCTACATCCCGCTGGGACAGGCAGCGGGCGATAACGTAGCCGTCACCGCCGTTGTTGCCCGGCCCGGCGATGACGCCCACCCGGTGCGCGGCCAGGTCGGGAAACGTATCGAGAATTGCGGCCGTGGCCCCGCGGCCGGCATTTTCCATCAGGATTCTTCCGGGAAGCCCGAAAGATTCGATGGTCCGGCGGTCCATGGCCTGCATTTCCCTGGTCGTGACAAGATACATCCGGGCGCCTCCCGTCAAAGCTTTTCGGTGAGCCGTTTCATTTCTCGAACCGCCGCCTGCATGCCGACCATAGCGGCCCGCGACACAATGCCGTGGCCGATCGTGAACGCATTTATTTCCACCAGCCCTTTAAAAAAGTCGATCGAGGTGAAATCGATGCCGCCGCCGACCTGCACGCCGATCTTCAGCCGGTAAGCCAGTTTGACGGTATCGACGATGCGGCTCAATAGGTGTCGGCGTTTGGCACCGGTGGTGGCCTCGCAATAGGCCCCGCTGTGAATTTCCACGAAACCGGCACCGCACTGGTGGGCCAGTTTCAACTGGTCGGGGTCCGGCGCGATGAAGGTGCCCACAGCAATCCCGCTGCCGACGAGGTTGTCGATCGTTTCAGCGGTGACGGCGCCATGGACCATCAGGTCGAGCCCGCCCGCCGGTGCATGTTCCTCATGCCTTTCCGGGGCCAGGACGACCACGTCGGGCTTGATGTTCAGGGCCAACCCGAGCATTTCCGAGGTCGGGGCCATCTTGAGGTCGAAGCGGGTGTGGACGACGGTTCTCAAGACCCTGACGTCGCGATCCTTTGTGAAACGACGATCTTCGCGCAGATGGACGGCAATGCCGTCGGCGCCACCCAATTCCGCCAAAACGGCCGCCGCGGCCGGATCCGGCACGGTTGACCGGCCGGCTTCCCTCAGGGCCGCCACCGGATCCAGCTGCACGATCAGTTTCGCCATCAGAGTTCCTTGGAGTCGGTTGGTTGGCCCGTTGGGCCCGTTAGGCCCGTTGGCCGGTTTAGCCTGTTAGCCTGTTAGCCGGTTGGCCCGTTAGGCCCGTTGGCCGGTTTAGCCTGTTAGCCGGTTGGCCCGTTGAACCAGGTACCCCATCGCCCACCGCATCCCCCGTAGGGGCAGGCCCGTGTGCCCGCCCTTCCATCGGTTGGCCGGTTGCGCGTTTGTCCGGTTAAACTCCGTCAGCCTTCACCCGTCAGCCTTCAGCCTTTAGCCTTCAGCCTTTAGCCTTCAGCCTTCAGCCTTTATCCTTTCGCCTTTCCCAGCAATTCCATCATCTCGGCGCTCTTTTTCGTCATGACGTGGGCATCGGCGCTGTTTTTTTCGTGGTCGTAGCCGAACAGGTGCAGGATGCCGTGCACCAGCAGTTCATCCACGCGCGTTTCCAGCGTCATTTGCGCTGCCTCGCTTTCCCTGGCGGCGGTGTCGATCGATATGACGACATCGCCGAGCAATTCCGGCGAGACTTCTGCGAACGCGCCCTCGCGCATGGGAAAGGAAATGACGTTGGTCGGTCCCGGCCGGTTCAGGTACTGCCGATTCATTTCGGTGATGCCGGCGTCATCGACGAACAGGATCGAAAGTTCCGCCTCAGGACTGCCCAAGGCGTCTAAGATGACCCGGGCTTTTTTCCGAATTTTCGCGCGGGAAATCCGATGGCTGTTTTGGCGGTTGTCGATCAGAATTCCCATTTTTTCCTTTGTCGCCGCTCACCGGTCGCTTTTCGGGATATTCGATGCGGTGGTGATGAATGGCGTTGAGAATTTTGTTGAAGCTTTTGGCGATATTGTGCAGGTCCTTGAGGGTCAGTTCGCAGTTGTCGAGCTGTCCGTCCGAGAAAACCTTGTTGATCAGGTTCTGCACCAGGCCCTGGATTCGGGAGGGCGTGGGGTTGGCCAGCGTTCGCGAGGCCGCCTCGACGACATCGGCCAGCATCACGAGCGCCACCTCGCGCGTCTGCGGTTTAGGGCCCGGATAGCGAAAATCGTCGATCTTGACTGCGTCTTCCCCCTTTTGCTGCTTGGCCTTGTCGAAAAAATAGGTGATCAGGCTGGTGCCGTGGTGTTGCTGAATCGTGTCGCTGATCGAGGACCCCAGGTGGTTGCGCCGCGCGATTTCGATGCCGTTTTTCACGTGGGCCACCAGGATCAGGGCCGACATGGACGGTGCCAGCTTGTCGTGCTTGTTCTTGCCGTTGTGCTGGTTTTCGATGAAATAGAGCGGTTGCCTGATCTTGCCGATATCGTGATAGTAGCCGCACACTTTGGCCAGCAGAGAGTTGGCGCCGATTTCAGAAGCCGCCGCCTCGACCATCGACCCCACGATAACCGAGTGGTGGTAGGTGCCGGGCGCTTCCATCATCAGCTGCCGGAGGATGGGCCGGTCGAGATTGGCCAGTTCGAGCAGCTTGATATCGGTGGTGTAGTCGAAGGCGATCTCCACCAGCGGGATGATTCCCGCGGCCACGATTCCGGAGCCGATGCCGCCCGAAAATGCGAAAACCCAGTCCCACAACAGCTTCTGTCCCGGACTGCGGGAATGGTAGATGTTGATGGCGGTGACCAGGACCAGGTTCAGGAGCCCGAGGGCCGCGCCGGTCTTGATGAAGACTTTCCGTTCGCGGCAGCTGCGGATCCAGTAGGCGGCCATCGTGCCGTTGATCAGAAAATATATCAGGAGGGTGAAATCGGCCTGGTAGAGGAGTGCGGTCAGAATGGCCGTGAGCACGGTAAAGGGCAGGGCGAGTTCGAAGCCGAGGAACAGGCAGATGATCATCGAGCCCGAGGCCAGCGGCGTGCCGTAGATGACCGAGGCGGCGCCCATGTCGGTCGGCCCCCTTTCGGCCAGTGATTCGGCCAGAAAGACCGAGAGCTGCGCCACCAGAAAAAACACGGCCAAAACGACGGCCATGAACAGCAGGCGCTTGTTCTGTTCGGTGCGGGTCTGCCCGAAGCCCGGCTGAAACAACACGAAAGTGGTGATGAACAGGCACATGACCAGCAGGGCCGCGCCGATGCTGCTCATGATGACGTTTTCGTTTTTCATGTGTTTCTGAAGGGCGTCGAGTTTCAAGAGCTGGGCTTCGGTCACGCGCTCGCCTTCGCGCAGAAGCATCTCGCCGGCCTTGATTTTATACATGACCGGTTTGAGGGCTTCGGCGGCCTGGTTTCGGCGCTCTTCGGTTTCACTGCGGTTCAAGGTGATGTTGGGCTGGATCAGGCGCTGGGTGAAGTCGATAACCAGGCTCCTGAGCGTGTAACTCCGGTCCTTGAGCAGGGGCTCGCCGATAGAGCGGGCCATGGATTTCGCCTGGTCCAGGTCGTAGAATTGCTTCAATTCCGATATCACACGCTCGTTTTTCGTACTCAGGTCCCGCAGGACGATGCCCTTGTCGGCGTCTTTGAGCAGCATCGCCCGGTTCGAGACCACCCCCTTGCTCAGGACCGCCGCCAGGATCTGGTTGATGGCCGCAACCGCCGGAGGGAAGCCGCCTTCTTCCACCAGGATTTTAAAGGCGTCATCCTTGACCTCGATGCCGATTTTCCGGGTAAAATCCTCCCTGAGCTGCCAGACCGGTTTGTTTCCGGCCGGGCTGCCGGGTTCTGCGCCCGGTGACACCGACCGGCCGTAAACGGCAACCGCCCGCCGGAGTTCCGGCGCGGCGGCGGATTCCGCCAGGACGGTCTGTAGCTCATCGAATGCGCTGGTGACGCGCGCATCCAGGGCCGGCAGCAGGGCGCTGTCGTAATCGTATACCGTGAGGACCTCGGTTACCGCCCGGCGCCGGTTGGCCTCGGTGGCCCCGTCATCCTCGATGAAAAAATCCTGCGGGGCCTTGATGTCCCGCTCGGCCACGTCGCCCAGTTTATAAGACGGCCGGGTCACGATCAAATGGGGGTGGAGCAGGACGATAATGAAAACCGTCAATGCCGACAGCAGAATCCACCGGAAACTGCGGCTTTCGTAAAACAGCTTGCGAACCGACTCGGTGTGTTTCTCGATGCCCGACTGTCGGTCCCTGACGGCGGATTTTGTCGAAGGTATCGGATTCATTATCTTTTCTTGTCGTCCAGGTCTTCGTAGGCCTTGATGATTTCCTGCACGAGCCGATGGCGGACGACATCGATTTTCGAAAAGAAGACGAAGTCGATGCCCTTGATTTCCTTGAGGATGTTTTTGGCCTGGACAAGCCCCGAGGGCCTGTCGGTCGGCAGGTCGATCTGGGTGATGTCGCCGGTGATCACCGCTTTCGAGTTGAAGCCGATGCGGGTTAAAAACATTTTCATCTGCTCGGAGGTCGTGTTCTGGGCCTCATCCAGGATGATGAAGGCATCGTTCAACGTGCGGCCCCGCATGAAGGCGATCGGCGCCACCTCGATGATGCCCTGGTGCATCAGGCTGTTGACCTTTTCAAAGCGCATCATATCGTGCAGGGCGTCGTAGAGCGGCCGCAGGTAGGGATCCACTTTTTCGGCCAGATCGCCGGGCAGAAACCCCAGGGCCTCCCCGGCCTCGACCGCCGGACGGGTCAGGACGATGCGGTTGAGCCGCCCCTTGTTGAGCGCCTCGACCGCCATCGCCATGGCCAGATAGGTTTTGCCGGTGCCGGCCGGCCCGATGCCGAACACGATGTCATGGGTGCGGATGGCATCGATGTATTCTTTTTGAGCCGGACTCTTGGGCGCGATGAAACTCTGTTTGGATTTTACCAGCACCGTGTCCAGAAAGATGTCTTTCAGTTTGGCCTTGTCGTTGGCGCTCAGCACGTTCAGGGCGTATTCGACATCATTGGGGTGGACGGGGTAGCCGGCCGCGAGGAGATCATGCAGTTGATTCAACAGGTTTTCGGCCAGCCGGGCGGCAAGCGCCTCGCCCTCGATAAAAACCGTGGTGCCCCGGGCGTTGACGCGCACTTCCAGAGCCACGGCAATTCTCTGGAGGTTGCCGTTGTGTTCGCCGAACAGCTGGCGGGCCCTCCCGATGTCGGGGAAGGTCAATTTGATGGTGGCAGGGCCGCGATCGTGATCGAGGCCTTCAGTAGAATGGGGCGTCATTCAATTCGTTCCGCATCGAGTTTTTTTGAGAGTTTCGGCCGGTTCACCGGTTGCCGGTCAATCGAAATTTTTTATCACATCTTTTTGTTCAAATGCAAACGATCATTGATCACCGTCGGCCGAAAAACAACTTGACTCAAAACGACTGCGGGTGTTAGGCAAGACGGTTGTCACCCGTTCAGCGGAATTCACCGAGCCGTTGCTGCGGTTTGAGCGCGCAAACCGGTTTGCGTCCGGAAATGACCACTATCCGCAACCTCGCGCCGGCATCGGGACGGTCGGCGCCCATCTCGCCCGCGGCGTGACCACGTCAGGACGTGGTGTCCCCGATTTTCTCGAGCATGCGAAACATGACCCATTTCCCGGATCGGAAACCGATCAGTGCCCGCGAGCAAATTGCGGACGGGCACACACCAAGGATGCCATGAACCCGTTTGACATATTGACCATCGTCATTCTGGCCTACAGTATCATCAGGGGCATTTTTCGAGGCCTCATCAAAGAAATGTCGTCGATTGTCGGGGTCCTGGCGGGCTACTACGCGGCCTATTCCTACTACGGCGAGCTGGCTGCGGTGCTGTCGCGCTGGGTGACCGACACGGTGTACGTTAATATCGTAAGCTTCCTGATTCTGTTTTCGGTGGTGTTTCTGATCATCAGCGCCATCGGGGTCATCATCAAATATGTTCTGCGCATTGCCTTCATCGGTTGGCTCGACCGCATTTTCGGTGCCGTTTTCGGCTTGTTCAAGGCGGTTCTGATCGCGGCGGTCCTGTTGATTGTGGCGACCACCTTTCTACCGCAAAACGCTCCGTTCGTTAAACAGTCCAAACTGGCCCCGCACGTGACCGCCGTGTCCGAATTGATGATCGAGGTGGTGCCAAAGGAAATGAAACAGAAATTTTTGTCCAAGGTCGAGGCCCTGAAAAAATCCTGGAAACTCGTCCCATGAGCCCGGAGAGTCAACCGGCGCCGGCCTCTGATCCTTTCAAGGCTCTGATTCAGCTGATCCGAACCCTCAGGGGGCCCAACGGGTGCCCGTGGGACAAGCAGCAGACCGCCCGGTCACTCGTACGCTACTTGACCGAGGAGGTTTACGAACTGATCGAAGCGATCGAGGCCGATAATTCCGATAAAATTCACGAAGAGCTGGGGGATGTGCTGTTTCAGGTCTTTTTCATCGCGGAATTGTTTCACGAAAAGGGCCGGTTCGACATCGAGGCGGTGGCGCGGCGCAACGCCGAAAAAATGATCGGGCGTCATCCGCACGTTTTCGGTGATGACCGTCTGGACAGCGCCGACGCCGTCCGCGAGCGGTGGCATCAGATAAAGCGGCGCGAAAAAGGAAACCGGACGGCCGCATCGGTGCTCGATTCGGTGCCGGTGCAGCTGCCGGCGCTGATGAGGGCCTACCGGATATCCGAACGGGCTGCCCGCACGGGGTTCGACTGGCAGGGGATTTCCGGCGTCATGGAAAAAGTCGAGGAGGAATGGGCCGAGTTCAAAAGTGCCCAGGCGGCCGAGCGGCCGGACCTGGCGGCCATGGAACTCGGGGATGTCTTTTTCACCCTGACGAATGTTGCCCGTTTTGCCCGCATCCATCCGGAAACCGCTTTGGCGGGAGCGATCAAAAAGTTCGAGCATCGCTTCAGGAAACTGGAAAAGCGTGCCGCCGAGATGGGCGGGGCAATGGAGAACCGATCGCCTGCGGAACTGGACGAAATCTGGCAGCAGATCAAAGCGGCGGAAGAGGTAAACCCAGTCGATTGATTGTGGTTATCCCACGCCCATTGGACATGATGCCCCCGCTTGCCCCGGCGGTCATGCGATTTCTTCGAAGGGGACATAGCCGGGCGGAATTTTCTGAATGAGTTTGCCGCGGCGATCGTATTTTTCGAGGACTATCTGCCCCTCCTCGAAACGTTGCCGGGTGGTGGTATCGGTTTTTTCTTCATCCGCCCGCCGGCGTCCCGAACTCCGGCTGTCATCCGTCTTTTCGACCGGGCGCGCCGTGCCGGCTTGAAGATCTTTCTGGCCGGCGGCCTCTCTGTCATGGACCGCGTTGCCCAGAATCGCACGCGTGGTCTGCTGAACGATGGCGTCTCCGATGGCATTGATCATGTCGTGATACCTCCTGATTTTCGCACTCGCTCCCCGAAATCAAAAAGTATTCCTCCTGTATGATAACCGGGCCGCCGGGGGCCCCTGGTTTCCCTGATTCATGATGCTTTCCCATGTCCCGCAGGTCGGAAGTCATGGTGCCGCGCCGCGCCCGCGTCAAGCGGGAGAGGATTGCTCTCTGCGGTCCGTCATCCTTGCGACCAGATCCCCGAAGCGCCGTGACAGAACATCGGCGTCTTCGACCGCCAGAACCTTGGTTTTTTTCTCCGCCTTGCCCCGAATGACGTTGTAGACGAATTGGGCCGGGTGGTTTTCCACGGCTGCGGCCGGGCTTGCTGGTTCTTGTTTTAGAGCGCCGATGGCGGCCGATTCACCGCTTAGCCGGTTACCGCTGTTTCTGATGCGGGCAATGATGTCGGAGGCAATTCTTTCGATCAGGTTCTGCCTCTTGCCCCGGGCCGACGGGCCGCCGGTGTCCGCGACGCCGGAAACAGGCGCCCGGTGGCGGTTCAGCTGGCTGGTGTAGACCTTTAAAACATTTTCCATCTGGTAGTTGGTTATGTGCATGACGCATCACCGTTACTTGCATTGACCGAATGCCGTTTTTTACAGCGGCAGCAAGAGCCTGATGATGTTATCGCCCGGACGGTGAAAAATCTTGAACATATATTTTAGTCATCGAAGTTTCCGGCCGCGCCCTTTGTCGCGGGAATGGAGCGCGCGCGCTCGGCGATGGCCTCCGGGGTCCATTTTGCCGGATCTTCGGTCCGTTGGGCCTTGGGACCCGGATCGAAGCCACCGGTTGTCAGGACGGCCTGAACCGCCAGCGGGGCCGTGTCGGCCGCATTGAAGACATCGATCATCAGATGGTAGGCAAAGTCTTCGACGCGCCGAATCATGCGCTCGCGGATCGGCGCGGGTTGACCGAGGAGCCTGTTTTCGAACGGCAGGTTGAGTTTTTTATAGTCGCCGGCCTTATACCCGTTGGCCTTGGCATAGGCCGTCATTTGCCGCCACATGTCCGGGGTGACGCCCTGGTCCTCGACCTTCACGAAATCGCCCTGGGAATCGAGGCGGGCGTTGCCGTAGTCGTTGACCTCCAGGCCCCAGGAGATCATCTGCAGGGCGGTGGCCACGTTGGCCTTGGTGGTCAGGGTATTTTCGGCGATCTGCCTGAGGCGCTCCGTGCTGTTGCCGGAGGTGCCGTGTTGGGCGCCGGAGACCTTGTAGCCGGTGAGGGCGGCATGAATGTTTTGGGTCAACTCGACCTGAATGCCCTGGTCGCTGGCTTCGATGCCGTGGGTGGTGCCGTTGTTCAGGGCGATCCAGTCCGGAAAGATGTCGTGCGCGTTCAACCCCTGGATGAGGAAAAGGGCCTCCGCGACGGTGGACAGGCCGGTCTTGCCCTTTATTTCACCCACTTCCGTTTCCAGGCCCGCCCATGTCGGCACGCAGCCGTTGAGCGCGATGCTGGCGAGCAGGTTGCGGTCGTCCGGCAGGTGGGAGGCATCGATGGCGATCGATGTGATGCCGGCCTCGAAAAGGGTCGGGATTTCAATTTGCGCCGCCGCGATATCCGCGTCGCTTTTTATGCCATAATGGTCGGCATGGACCGCCACGGGCACCGTAATGCCCAGTTCGTTGCAGGCGGCATCGACCTGACGGGCGATATTCCAGTAATTGACGGCGCAATAGGCGCCGGCGCCGCCTTCTGATTTGGCGATCTCGATGATCAGCGCCGCATTGGCCCTTTGGGCGGCGCGCAGAACGCCTTTGATGACAAAGTTGCTCCGTCCGTTGGCGGCCAGGGCGATCGCGCGGCCCTTGGCCAGCATGGCCCGATCGATGATCTTGCCGCTGACGATCAGGGCTTTTGAATTGGGGAAGAGACGCGCAATCGTGGGCGGGCGGCCGATGCGCAGGGCGTGGTCGAAATCTTTGGCGGAGATCGTTGTCATTTTTTAAATTCCTTTGTTATCGGTTATATGCCGTTTTACATTAAACCTCTACATTAACCTGATTCCGGTCAAAAGGCCGGGCCGCGGTCTGCAGCCGGGAAAGCGGCCCGCGGCAGTTGCATCATGATTCCGGGTTCGTGGACTGGGTGCGCAGTCCGGTGAGGATTTCGTTGATCTCGGGTTCAAACGCCGCCGGGGCGTACAGATCGCCCCATCCCTTTTGAAACTGAAACAGCCCGTCGTAGGCCGTGTCGTGAAACGAACGGATGCGATAGGGAATTGCGTGTTCCGTCAGGATGGATTCCATGACCTGCGCCTCCACGATGCTTTCGAGCGTTGCAATTTTCACAAATTCGCCGGTAAGGGGAGATGTCATGGTCGGCAGACTCGCGAGGATGAGCCCTCGGGATGAGTTTCAGGGATAAATACGAAAACGGGTTCGGGACGTTGAACAACGAACACGCTGGACATCCGGCAATGATGGTCGCAGCGTTCCGGCGGTCGACTGCATGAAAGGGTCGTATCCTTTACCCATCGATCGACCCCGGCCCCCCGCGGGGCCGGGTGGTTACTGGACTGCCGGTTGGGATTTTTTCCGGGCCTGGTTTTCCTGGCCGACTCTGGCGTTGTAAACTTCCACGTCGTTGAAAAATTCCTTGCGCTTGCGGTCGTGCTCCTGCAGCCTGGCGTTCAATTTCCGGACGCTTTCGTTGTACTGGTCGGCGTCGGCCCTGTTCTTGACGCTTTTTTTGATGTCGTTCAGACGGGTGTTTTCCTGCATGAGGCTTTCATACTCGCCGGCCAGTTCGGCCTTTCTTTGATCCAGCGCCTTCAGCTGGCTGTCGAAATCGTTCGCCCCGGTCTCCCCGGCGGCTTCTCCCGATGCGGGTTCTTCCGGGACCGGCGCGGCGGCAGGATCAATTTTGGCCTGGGTGGCGGCCGGGGCGTCTTGCGGCCGATACTCTTCGTAGCTTTTAATCTGTTTTCGCTGATCGGGGGGGACCAGGTTATAATCGTCGGTAAAATGAACGTTGCCCTTTTCGTCCAGGTATTTGTAGAATTCCGCCGCGGCCGCACTCGCGCAAAAGAGACAGGCGAGCGTCAGGATAAGTTTGGACCATGACATGAAAAATAACCTCCTTTCAGGAGCTTATCGGTTGAATGTAAGGTTTTGGTTTAATAATGGCTGCAGGGGCATCCGGCACCGGAATCCCCCACAAATGATTGCTCTAATTTAGCATATCGGTGTCTGTTTTGCAAATATTCACAGGGGTATGGGGGCCGTCCCGCGGCTGAAATTTCCGTGACCCCGGATCGGGTCTCCGGCAACGGGTCAGCCCCGCCGGCGCCTATTCTTTTTTCAGGCGCCCTGTGCTATCCTGGCAAGCCTGTCGAGCGGCGCCCTGCGCGTGCCCTTCGCCGGTGGCCTCATGCCCGGCTGCTCGAGACCGGGCGGCCGTGATGGACATCTTTATTTTTAAGGAAACCAGGCGTGTTGACCGAAAAGGAAAAATTGGAGACCCTGAGCCGGCTGGTCATTCAATTGAACCGGGTCAGCGATCTCGACATCCTCATGGAGCACATCCTCACGCAGGCGCGTCGTTTCGTGAACGCGGATGCCGGCTCGATATACATCGCCGAAGATCGAATCCTGCGCTTTACGTACACCCAGAACGATACGCTGCAGAAACGGTTGTCGCCAGGCGAAAAACTGATCTATTCGACTTTCTCCCTGCCGATCGACGAACAGAGCATCGCCGGATATGTCGCGGCCACGGGCAAGCCCCTGAACATCGCCAACGTTTACGAGATCGAGGCCACGGCGCCCTACAACTTCAGCAAGGAGTTCGACGAGGCCTCGCGCTATGCCACGCGCAGCGCCCTGACGATTCCCTTGACATCCGCCAACGGGGCCGTTCTGGGAATTCTGCAGATCATCAATGCCCAGCGGGAAGACAAGACCGTCATCCGGTTTTCAAAAAAAGACGAACACATGATGCTCCAGTTCGCCAGCATTGCCGCGGTGGCGCTGGAACGGGCCCAGATGACGCGGGCCATCATCTTGAGAATGATCCGCATGGCCGAGCTGCGCGACCCGAAGGAAACCGGTGCGCACGTCAACCGCGTCGGCGGCATCGCCGTTGAAATCTACGAGAATTGGGCGCTGAGGCACAATTGTCCGGCGCGTGAGATCGACAAAAATCGTGATCTGCTGCGGATGGCGGCCATGCTGCACGATGTCGGCAAGGTGGCCATATCGGACCTGATTCTCCAGAAACCCGGGCGTTTCAACAGCGACGAATACCACGTGATGAAACAGCACACGGTGCTCGGCGCGCAATTGTTCCAGGGGCGGCAGTCCGACTTCGACGACGCCGCCGCCCAGGTCGCCCTGACCCATCATGAAAAGTGGGATGGGTCGGGATATCCCGGTCACGTGGACCCGGCAAGCGGTCTGGCGCTGCCCGGCCACACCGGACCCGACGGACGGCCCTTGGGCAAGAAGGGGACCGAAATACCTATTTTCGGCCGGATCGTGGCCCTGGCCGATGTTTACGACGCCCTGTCCTCGGCCCGGATTTACAAAAAAGCGTGGCGGGAATCCGATGTGCTGGCCAGTATAAAAGAAAATACCGGGTCCCATTTCGACCCCGAGCTTGTTGACATATTTTTTTCGATCATCGATGTCATTCGGTCGATACAGCACCGTTACCGGGAAGCGGCCTGAAGGCCCCAGGCGCTCGGGGGGACCCGGCGCAAAAAGCGGTCAAAGCCCCGGTGTCATCTTGCGGATGTCGCGGTGGCGTGGTATTCAACTTCCGTCCGCGAACCGCCTGGCGGGGCCCGACGCTGCGCTGCGGCCCGGTGTTGTCGTGCGTTTTTTTTTGGCCGGGCGGCACCCGGCGGGGGCTGCGAAGTGGGCCGAAAACCGGTCGGGTCATCGATGAATTTATATTGAGGCACCCTCTAACGGAAACAATACCAAATGAAAACCGGCAGATCAGGAGTTTTCACCCAGCTGGCCGTCATTCTGCTGCTTTTGGGGGCCTGCGCACCGCGACCCGTTGTGGTCACGCAGCCCAAACCCGAGGCGGCGGTGTATCCCGGACAAAACACGGTCATCGAAGCCGACGGGCTGCTGGGCGCCAAAAACTACGAAAAGGCCCTCGAGTACTACCGGCGCTATCTGCAGCAGTATCCGGACGGACCGGCCGTACCCACGGTTTTGCTTCGCATCGGCACCGCTCAGACGGCGCTCGGAAAACACGAAGCGGCCCGGGACTCTTTCAATCGGCTCCTGGCCGATTACCCGCGCAATGAGCTGGCGGGCTACGCCCAGGTCGGCATTCTGGCCTCCTATTACGACCAGGGCCTGTATGACGCCGCCGTCCGGTTGGGCACGCAGATGCTCGATGAGCCTTTGTCGCAGGGCCAGAAGGCGCGCACGCATGAAATCATGGGCGACACTTTCCTGGCGCTGAAGTCCCCCGCCGATGCCGTTTATTTATATGCCATGGCCACCCGCCTGACCGAGGCGCCGCAGGCGGACCTGATTGCGGAAAAGCTGAAGACCGCCGTCGCACTGTTAAAAACCGACGACATCCGCGTCTTGCTGGGACAGGTGCAGGACGATCGGCTGCGCAGCTATCTGATGTACCAGCTCGGCGTCAACCTGGCCGCGGAAAGCAACTACGACCAGGCCGAGAAGGCGCTCGCAGATTTCCTGGCGGCCTACCCCGCCAGCGAGTTCGGCCCGCAGGCCCGCCGGCTGCTGGATGATCTCTCCGGGCGGGCAGTCTACAACCGGACCACGATCGGGTGCCTGCTGCCGCTCAGCGGCCGCTATCAAGTGTATGGCGATCGGGCGCTGAAGGGCGTCCAGATGGCGCTGGACCGGTTCAACCTGCGGTCCGTAAGCGGTCCGCCGGTGCAGGTGATCGTAAAGGACAGCGGCTCGGATCCGGGCATGCTGACCGCGGCCATCGAGGAACTCGTCCAGGCGCGCGTGGCCGCCATCATCGGGCCGCTGGTCGATGCCGAAATCGCGGCCGAGATCGCTCAGAAAAACGGCATCCCCATCATTACCTTCACTCAGAAAGAAAATATCACGGAGATCGGCGATTGGGTTTTCCGTAATTTCATGACGCCCCAGATGCAGGTCAAACGGATTGTCGGCTATGCCGTGAATACGCTCGGGGTGCGTAATTTCGTCGTTCTGTATCCCGACGAAAAATACGGCATCACCTTCATGAATCTCTTCTGGGACGAAGTCATTCTCAATGGCGGGCGCATGGTGGGGGTCGAGTCCTACGATCCGAGCCAGACCGACTTTGCGGAGCCGATCAAAAAACTCGTGGGCCAACATTACGACACCCCCCGGGACTTAGCGGATATCGTTCGCCCGTCGCAGGAAACCGAAACGGCTGTGGACGAGGAACCCGGGCATGATCGCGGCGGCCGGGGCCGCAGGGAGGACCAGGGGCCCCGGGCGATCGTCGATTTCGATGCGATCTTTATTCCCGACGCTCCGGCCAAGGCCGGCCTAATCGTTCCTCAATTGGCCTATCACGACATCGACAACGTGTATCTGCTGGGAACGAACCTGTGGCATTCGCCTAAGATGATCGAAATGGCCCGGGACTACGTCCAGGGGGCCATCATGGCCGATGGGTTTTTCCCCGGCAGTCAAAACGAGCGGGTCAGGGAATTCGTCGGGCAGTTCGAGGACACCTACGGCGAGACGCCGGGCGTCATCGAGGCCACCGCCTACGACACCGCCCTGATGCTGTTTCAGATCTGTCAGCACCCGGACATTCAATCGCGGACGAACGTGAAGGAAGCGCTGCTGAGCCTGCGGGACTTTCCCGGCGTGACCGGCCTGACCTCCTTCGACGGCAACCGCGAAGCCGACAAACACCTGACCATACTCAGAATAGAAGGTGACGGGTTCGTCGAGCTGAAATAGCGGGTCTGCGGTGCCATATCCCTTCAACGATCGTTGCGCAGCGATCCCTGTCCGGTGGCCTCCAGCACGGTGCGCCAGAGTTTGCCGCAGGCGGTGACGTGTTTGCGTTTGCCCGCCGAGAGGCTCATCGGCACGTGCACGAAGAAATTGTTCCAGTGGCTGATCAGCATCCTCGTTTTTCCCGCCATGCCGGCATGCACGGCATCGCGCCCTAGAAAGCCGCAGAAGACGCTGTCGTTGGCGTTGGCCGGCAGGCTGCGGATCATGTAGCTGGGATCGATGTATTTAAGGGAAATATCGACCCCGCGCGCGGCAAAATAGGCCTTGATCCGGTCGCGCAGGAAAATGCCGATATCCTTGAGCTTCACATTGCCGGAGGCATCCCTTTCCTCTTCGGACCCCTCGAACAGTTTCTGCCCGAAGCCCTCGGCCACCACGACCACGGCGTGATTTCTGAGCAACAACCGTTTTTCGAGGCTTTGCAAAAAACCGTTTTCGCCGTCCAGATCGACGTCGATTTCCGGAATCAGCACGAAATTGACATCCTGCTGCGCGATGGCGGCCGTGGCCGCGATGAACCCGGAATGGCGGCCCATCAATTTGATCAGCCCGATGCCTTTCGGATAGCCCTTGGCTTCGTTGTGGGCCCCCTGGATGGCGCGGGTGGCGACATCGACGGCCGTGTCGAAGCCAAAGGAGCGCGACACCATGATAATGTCGTTGTCGATGGTTTTCGGGATGCCGATCACGCTGATTTTCAGGCTGCGTTCCTTGATGGCGTCAGCTATGGCCGAGGCGGCCCTGAGGGTTCCGTCGCCGCCGATCATGAAAAGGATGCCGATGTTCATGCGCTCCAGGCTGTCCACGATTTCATCGACCGATTGAGGGCCGCGTGACGAGCCCAGAATCGATCCGCCGGTGTCCAGGATGTTGGCGACCCCCTCCGGGTTCAGGGCGATGACGTCATGACCGTATTTCGGGATGAAGCCCTGGAGGCCGTAGCGGATGCCGACGATGTTGCGGACGCCGTACCCGTAGTAGAGCTGCAGGACAATCGAGCGGATGATGTCGTTCAAACCGGGGCACAGGCCGCCGCAGGTTACCATCGCGCACTTGAGCTTGCTCGAATCGAAGTAGATTTTTTCCCGCGGACCGGCCAGTTCGAAGGAGGGCGGGTCGATCCCGGCTTCGATCAACTGCTTTATTTTGTCGATGTCGATGTCCAGCGCCACCCGGTCCCTGTCGGCCACGAAACTGTTGCAGCGCGAGTCATCGAGCGGCGGCCTGATCGGTGAGGATATTTTCGAGGGTCCCAGCGTCGGGATGGCGGTGTCGATGATGTCGAAGTCTTCCATAAATTTGCCTCGGAATAAGGAATAGTCCGCAGGTAACTATAGCTCTGTTGCGGTGAAATGACAAACGGTCGTTTGAAATGGTTTTTGACAGGGTATGGCGCAGGCTCTGAGAATCAAGACCGCTGTCGTATAGACGATCGGCGGCCTTGTGTCAACCTGCGCCCGGGTGCGAACCGGTTATGTGGCGCACCGTTGACGGCCTGAAAATTGTATTGACAAGGCGATTGAACATCTCTATAGTAGCATGTTTATCAAGATGGAGCAGTCACATCGGGCAGGGGATATTCTCCTGTCCATTTTATTGGCGGTGTTTGCCGCATTTTTTGTAAAGGGGGGTGATTCCAATGATTTGTACAACCGTTCGAGAAGGCAAGGAGTGCCCTTTCATGACCGCGAAGGGCTGTTCTTACACCGGCGGATCTTGCCGTGAAATCGTCGACCAATGCAACGGCTGCGCCCGCAAGATGGAGGTCCAGTCCGGCTGGTATTGTGCAGCCTGTCCCGATCCGTCGCTCAAGTGGAAGATCGGCAACTGCAATATGGCCACCCATGTCAGTTCCACCGTCGTGCAGGCGAGCGCCAAAATCAACCCGCTCAAAGCCTCAAAACGCCAGAACAAGAAAAAATAAGGTCCCTGGTCCCGTGAAAACCCCGCCCACGATTCTGGGCGGGGTTTTTTTATGGACCGGCGCACGGGCGGCAGCGTCCTGAATAACGGAATCGAGGACCGGGGTGCGCTGCGGGCTGGATGGCTGCAACCGCTGGCGGCGGCCCTTTTCACTTGACATCCTGGCTGCCCGGGCAGTAGAAACGGGCACGCGAGACAACTGTAATATTCCCGCACTGCGGTCCCGGAGGTTGGAAGACCATGAATCCCATCGCCCAAGAACTCAATCAGCGCCTCGATGGCGGCAATCCCCAACTGACGGAGATGATGTCCCGGATCGGCCGACAGCTCTTTTTCCCCAAAGGGATCCTGGTCCAGAGCGCCGAGGCCAAGGAAAAGGCCCACCGCTTCAATGCCACGGCCGGCATCGCCATGGAGAACGGCGAGACGATGCGACTGGAATCGGTCATGCGGATGATCAACGATCTGCGCCCCGATGAAGCGCTCACCTATGCCCCGTCATTCGGCCTGCTCGACCTGCGGCGGCTGTGGCAGGCTAAGCTGGTCGAAAAAAATCCTTCCCTTGAGGGCTGCCCGATAAGCCTTCCGGTGGTTTCCTGCGGCATCACTCACGGGATCAGTGTTTTTGCCGATCTGTGGGTCGATCCGGGAGATGTGGTGTTATTGCCGGAGCCGATGTGGGGAAATTACAACATGATTTTCCAGGTCCGCAAAGGGGCCGCGGTGGCGCACTACCCGGTGTTCGCCGACGACGGCGGATTTCATCTCCAGGCTTTTGCCGACCGGGTCAAAGCCGAAGCCCGGCAGCGCGGCAAGATCATCGTCATGTTGAACTTTCCGCACAATCCTTCGGGGTACACCGTCAACCGCCGGGAAGGCGCGGCCATCGCCCGCACCCTCACCGAGGCGGCCGAAGCCGGCTGCAACGTGATTGCCGTGACCGATGACTCCTATTTCGGTCTCTTTTACGAGCCGGACACCATCAAGGAATCTCTTTTTTCGCTGCTGTGCGGAAAACACCCGCGGCTGCTGGCGGTCAAGCTCGATGGGTGCACCAAGGAAAATTTCGTCTGGGGGCTGCGGGTCGGTTTCATGACTTACGGCGCGCACATCGACGGCGATCCAGGGCCGGTCTACGACGCGCTGGAACGCAAGACGGCCGGGTGCGTGCGCGGAACCATTTCAAACGCCTCCCATCTGAGTCAGTCGATTGTCCTCAAATCGATGCAGAGCGAAACCTTTGCGGCCGAGAAAGCCGCCAAGTTCGACATCTTGAAGAGACGGGCCCTGCGGGTCAAGATGGTACTGGCCGATCCGAAGTTCGACGATGCCTGGCAGGTGTATCCCTTTAATTCGGGCTACTTCATGTGCCTCAAACTGAAAACCGTCGAGGCCGAAAAATTGCGCCGGCATCTTCTGGACACCTACGGGGTGGGGCTGATCGCCATTGGCGAGAAAAACCTGCGCGTGGCGTTCTCGTGCATCGAGGAGGAGGATCTGGCCGAGTTGTTCGACATCATTCTGCAGGGCGTCACCGATTTGAGCGCATAAGAGAAGTCATCAGGTTACCGCATGACATTGTCCGCACACCCCACCTCACGGTTCAAGAGGTTGGCCAACAAGGGGCGGTCGTTTAATTTTGCCGATGCCGGCCGATGGACCTTCCGGTTTGTCATGATCGGCATCGTGGCCGGTCTGGGGTCGATCGTCTTCCACTATCTGACCCAGCTCGGCCTGCATTTTTTTCTCGATTTCATGGCAGGGTATCGGCCCCCACCGCCGGCCGGCGAGCACCATCTGCTCGCGCCCACCGCCACGCCTTTCAACCGCTGGATGCTGTTGTTTCTGCCGGCCATGGGCGGCGTCCTGAGCGGGTGGCTGGTCTACACCTTCGCTCCCGAGGCCGAAGGACACGGAACCGATGCCGCCATCAACGCCTATCACAACCAGGGCGGCTTTATCCGCGGCCGGGTGCCCATCATCAAGACCATCGCCTCGGCCCTGACCCTGACCACCGGAGGCTCGGGCGGCAGGGAGGGTCCCATCGCGCAGATCGGCGCCGGATTCGGGTCTTTCCTGGCCACCAAGCTCAAACTCACCGACCGCGAGCGGCGGATCATGATGGCGGCGGGGGTCGGCGCCGGGGTGGGCAGCATCTTCAGGGCCCCGCTGGCTGGAGCGCTGTTTGCTTCCGAGGTCTTGTACCGCGATCCGGAGTTCGAATCCGAAGTCATCATTCCGGCCGGCGTCTCGTCGGTGGTCGCCTACTGCCTGTTTTGCATCGTCTTCGGTTGGGGGTCGCTTTTCCAGTCGCCGGACTTTCATTTCCGCAACCCGCTCGAGTTGGGTCCTTACATCGTGCTGGCTTTCGTTCTGGTCGGCCTGGGCATTTTTTACGTCAAGGTCTTTTACGGGACGGTGGCGCTGTTCAAGAAAATAAAAATGCCCAACCACCTCAAGCCCGCTCTCGGCGGCCTGTTGACCGGAATCATCGGATTCTTTTTGCCGCAAACGCTGGCTTTCGGCTATGGGTATGCCCAAATGGCGCTCTTGGATCAGCTGGCCATTCCCTTTCTGTTGTTTCTGGCATTCGGCAAGGTGTTGACGACCTCGTTTTCGATCGGCTCGGGCGGCAGCGGCGGTGTTTTCGGCCCGTCGATCGTGATCGGAGGGGCCATGGGCGGGGTGATCGGAAAAACATTCAACTATCTGATTCCAACCGTGGTGACCGAGCCGGGGGCCTTCGTGGTCGTCGGCATGGCCGGCTTCTTCACGGCTGTTTCCAACACGCCGATTTCAACAATCATCTTCGTCAGTGAAATGACCAACTCTTACCACCTTCTGCTGCCGAGCCTGGCGGTGTGTTCGATCTCCTACCTGGCCGCGCGCAAATGGACCATTTTTCACCGCCAGGTCAAGAGCAAGGTCGATTCGCCGGCCCACGCCGGCGAGTTCTTCATCGACATTCTCCAGGCGATCCGGGTGAGCGACCTGATGGAGGTGGTAAAAAAAGTCCGGCTGATACCGCAGGACATGACCTTTTCGGATTTCAAGAATTACTTTTCCACGACGCAGCAGCAATACTTTCCCGTCATGGACCAGGACCAGCGGCTCGTGAGCATCTTTTCGATCAATGATGTCAGGGGGGTCCTGTTTTCGCAGGAAATCGAGGAACTGGTGGTGATGAAGGACATCGGCACCTCCGACATCATCGTGGCCACGCCGTCCGAGGACCTGAACTCCGTGCTGCAGAAGTTTACCGTCAAGAACATCGACAGCCTGCCGGTGGTTGAAGAGGATGATCACGGCAAGCTGATCGGCATGCTGGGACGAAGAGAAGTGATCGCGTTCTACAATCAGCAGGTCCAGGGAATCAAGCTCAACCACCGGCAATCGGACACCGCCGCTTCCACCGCAAGATAGAGGTTTTTGGTAAGGATAGAGGGAGAAGGCTGTACTGGAATACGCCGCCGACCGATACCAGCCGCCAAAACCTTGGCGATCCAGGTTCTATAGTCTTTAGGATAAAGGTTTTTGGCAAGGATAGAGGGAGAAGGCTGTATTGGAATACGCCGCCGACCGATACCAGCCACCAAAACCTTTATCCTAAAGACTATAGCTATAGCTCACGCGCATCAGAAACAGGCCCTGCGGGGGCGCCGTGGGGCCGGCGCGCCGGCGCTCCCGCGACTGCAGGATCTCCGCGAAGTCACTCACCCCGATTTTTTCACCGCCGACCAGGACCAGGGTCCCGACGATATTGCGGACCATGAATCGCAGGAAACCGTCGGCCTCGATGTCGAATGCCACGACATCGCCCCCCTCTTCGGCGTGAAAACAAGCGGTAAAGACCTGGCGGATTGTATGGAAGCGCGGGCTGCCGGCGCCTTCGAAGGCCGCAAAGTCGTGACGGCCGATCAAGACGGCGGCCGCACGGCGCATGGCCCCCAGATCGAGGGGGCGGCGAAGGTGCCAGGCATATTGGCGTCCGACGGCCGCCGCCAGGGGCCGGTTTAAAATGCGGTACCGGTAAGTCTTGCGGCGGGCATCGAAGCGGGCATGAAAGCCTGGCGCGGCCGGTTGGCAGTCGCGAATGACGATCTCTGCCGGCAGAAGGCTGTTGAGCGCTTTTTGAATGGTGGCGGGATCCAGCCGTGTGCGGCAGGTGAAGCCGGCCACCTGGCCCAGGGCGTGCACCCCGGCGTCGGTGCGGCCGGAGCCGATCAGCGCCGTTTTTTGGCCGCAAAGGGTTTCTATGGCCTTCTCGATCTCGCCCTGCACGGTCCGGCAGCCCTTCTGCCGCTGCCAGCCGTGGAAGCCGGAACCGTCGTATTCGATGGTCAGCTTGAAATTGCCGCGCCGCATGTCGTGCCGATCTTCGGTTTCGTCGGTCATTGCTGCCGGTTTCCGCTTTAAAAGAAAATGGCCAACACCAGCGTGAGCGACACCAGACCGAGCAGGGTCGAAACGACGATGGCGGCCGATGCCAGGCGAATGTCGCTGTTTAGCTGGGATGACAGGATGAAGATAACCGGTGAGGTCGGCAGGGCGAAATACAGCATGCCCACCCGCAGCGGCTGGCCGGTCACGTCGAAAAGACGCAGGAAAAAATACCCGGCCAGCGGCAGGGCCAGCAACTTGATCAGTGCCGCGAGCCCCGCAGGCTTGGCGTAGGCTTTAAAGTTCGCAAAGGTCAGGTTGCCGCCGATGGACAGCAAGGCGAGCGGCAGGGTCACCAGGCTCGCGAGTCGCAGCGCGTTGTCGACAAAAACCGGGAACCCCGTAAAAATGCGCCCATAGCCCATACCGGCCAGGCAGCCGATGATCAGGGGATTGGAAATGAGGGTTTTGATCAGCAGACGGTTGCGATCGCGCGCGGCGACCGCTTTGCCGGAATACCAGATCAGGGTGGCGACGGCGAGCAGGTTGATGACCGGGATCATGACCCCGATCAGAACCCCGAAGCTCCCGACGGCTTCCTCCCCCAACGCCGTGATGATAACCGCCATGCCGATGTAGGTGTTGAATCGGTAGCAGCTTTGTGAAAACGTTCCGGCCTGGTAATCGCCGATCCTGAAAATCCGGATGCCGATCCACCCGAACCCGTAAGTGCACGCCAAGGCGCACAGGCCGGCGGCCACAAGGGGGCCGTTTAGCGCCGGTTTTCCCGCACCGCCGATCTTCCAGAACAGCATGAGCGGGAAAAAAACGAAATAGACCAGCCGGTCGGAGGTCGCCAGGTACGCGTCGGTGGTCAGGTGAACGCGCTTCAGGACAACGCCCAGAAATATGAGCCCGAAAACCGGCAAAATGCTCTCGAGAACGATCACGACTCAGATCCTGTCGCAGCGCACGTCGCCCAGGGCATCGTCGACATCTTCTTCGATTTGATCCAAATAGACCTGGAGCCGGTGGGTGGTATTGCACGACCTGCAATACAGAGACACCTTTTCTCAGCTCTTCTGCAGTTCGAGCCGCCGCCCGCACCGGCGGCAGAAGACAGATAAGGAATTCATCATTATTCTCCAATCAAAATAACCGGCAGTCGATGACCGGTGGCAAAGCCTTATCAGAACCTTTGAAACCCGCACCTCGCGATTTTAACGTTTTGCAAGCGCGTCGAAAGGCCACGTCCGTTTAGCACAAAAAACGTCGTTCATAACAGCCTTTTTTTAGGCGCGGGACAACGGGGGGCGTAAGGTTCGGGAGGTCGTTTTTGGTTGTGACAAGACGCCGAATCGGATAGGTTTGTTTAACTGAAATCGCTTTACGATCTGGCGGCGCATGGCTTCGGCCAAGGCCGCAGGGAAAGGCGGCACATAGATGAAAGAGACGGTTATCGTCGAAAAATTTTTGATGGGCGCGGTGGCCGCCGGCTTGAAAAAAAACGGTAAAAAAGACCTGGGACTGATTTTTTCGACGGTACCGGCGGCCGTGGCCGGCGTTTTTACGCGCAATCGGGTTCAGGCGGCGCCGGTGGTGCTGGACCGCGACAGAATCCGGAGCGGCTCAAGCCGGGCCATCATCGTCAACAGCGGCAACGCCAATTGTTGCACCGGCCCTGAAGGATTGCAGACCGCACGGGCCATGACGCAGTGTGTTGCCGAAGGACTCGATCTGCCTGCCGCACAGGTGCTGGTCGCCTCCACCGGGGTCATCGGGGAGCCGCTTCCGCTGCAAAAAGTCAAAGCCGCCGTTCCGGCCCTGCTGGACGGCCTGAAACCCGATGGGCTCGTGGAACTGGCCGAGGCGATGATGACCACCGATACGATCCCCAAAGTGGCGGCGGTGAAATGGCGGCTCGGCCGAAAAGACTTTCACCTCGCGGCGGTTGCCAAGGGTGCCGGCATGATCCGGCCCGATATGGCCACCATGCTCTGCTTTGTCATCAGCGATATCGCGCTGCCGGCCGCGGCCATGCAGGCGATGCTGCAGACCGCCGTCGACAAGTCTTTCAATCGCATCACCGTCGACGGGGACATGAGCACCAACGACACGGTGCTCTTCATGGCCAATGGTGCCTCCGGCGTGACGGCCGACACGGACGCGGCGCGGCAGGCGGTGCAGGGGATCCTGGACGATGCTCTGCGCGAGCTGGCCCGGCTGTGCGTCAAGGACGGCGAAGGGGCCACCAAGCTGGTCGAAATCCGGGTGCGCGGGGCGGCCGATGACATCCAGGCGCGCCGGGTGGCCGACACCGTCGCCAATTCGAGCCTGGTGAAAACCGCCCTCTTCGGGCAGGATGCCAATTGGGGCCGCATCCTGGCGGCGGTCGGCCGGGCCGGTGTTCCCGTCGATCCGGAGCGGGTGGACATTTCCTTTGACAGCGTGATGATGGTTCAAAACGGCCTCGGCCGGGGCAAAGCGGTCGAGGCCGAGGCAACGGCCGTCTTGAAAAAACCCGAGTTCGTCATAACCGTCGACTTGAATATGGCCGCTGGTAAGGCCTCGGTTCTGACCTGCGACTTCTCCATCGACTATGTCAAAATAAACGCCGACTACCGGAGCTGATCCGTTTTGCCGCCGGCTGCCGGCGGTGGAAACGCGCCTTCCGTAACGACCGAAAATGGCTCTTATGCGCTTGCAGAAATTTCTTTCGACCGCCGGTTTCTGTTCCCGCCGCCGGGGGGAAGACCTTATACGCCAGGGCCGGGTGAGCGTCAACGGTGAGGCTGTTGCACAGCTGGGCACCCGCATCGATCCGGCCGCGGACCGGGTCGCCGTGGACGGCGCCCCGATTGCCTGGCAGCCGGAGCCGATTTACATCGCCTTGAACAAACCGGAAGGCTATGTGACCAGTTGCGACCACCCCGGGGAGAAAACCGTTGTCGACCTGGTGGCCGTCGATCAGCGCGTGTACCCGGTGGGCCGGTTGGACAAGGATTCAACCGGCCTGATTCTGCTCACCAATGACGGCCGCCTCCATCACCGGCTGAGCCACCCGTCCTTCGACCATGAAAAAGAATACGAGGTGAGCGTTGCCAGGCCGATCGCGGCAGATGCCCTCAACCGGCTGGCGGCCGGTCTGCCGCTGATGGGACGTCGCACCCGGCCGGCGGGAGTGCGGAAGCTGTCCGACCGGCGCTTCAGAATCACCCTCAAGGAAGGCCGGAACCGGCAGATCCGCCGAATGGTCGGAAAAGTCGGCCACCGGGTCGTTACGCTCAAACGCATTCGCGTGGCCTGCGTCCGCCTGGGGGGGTTGGAAAAGGGATGCTGGCGCTACCTGAGCGAGAGTGAAATCAAGGGTCTCGAGGACCTCACCAAAGAAAATGGACCTTCCGCCGTTGCGAAGGGCACCGCCTCGCACGCCGGTGCCGGCCGCCGGAAATAAAAAAAGGGCCAGTACGATGCCATCGCGCTGCCCCCCTCCCCAATTATTATAGGCTGCAGGATAATTATTTTGGCATGGCCGGAGGCAGAGAAGGCTGTGTTGTAATACGCCGCCGACCGACACCAGCAGCCAAAATATTTGTTAGTGTTTCCGCTTGCCGGGAAGTAACCGGCCCTATTCGATGTACAGCTGCTGACCCGGAAAAATTTTGCTGGCGCTGGAGAGTTGATTGATATTAAGCAGGCGGTTCAGGTCCATTTTGTGCTGCGCGGCGATGGCACCCGGGCTGTCTCCCGCCCGGACGCTGTAAACCCGGAAGCTGGCGGGGGAAGAGGTCGTGCTGCGGGCGCGGTCATCGCCGGGGAGTTTGAGGAGCTGGCCGGTATAGAGGGTGGTGGAACTCAGGTTGTTGATTTCCTTGATTTTGCCGGTGGTCGTATTGTAGCGCTGGGCGATCTTCCAGAGGTTGTCGCCGCGGACCACCTTGTGGGTAGAGGCCGTTGACACCCGGGCATCTGCGGCGCTCGCTTCCTGGAATTTGGTGTCGGATGTGGGGATTTTAAGCAGCCGACCGGCGACGACGTAATTCGACCGCCGCATGTTATTGGCCCGCATGATGCTGTTGACGTTGACCCGGTATTTGCGGGCGATGGTCGACAGGGTTTCACCATGCCGGACGCGGTGGTAGACGACGGCGCGGGTCGGCGGCTTGGATTCGGGGATGCCGTCCAACTTGGCAGTCAGCTCCGAGCCGGTTCCGGCCGGCACCTTGAGGAGGTACGTGTCGGGCGGGGCGATTTTGTACCGCAGCTCGGGGTTCAAGGCCGCCATCTCGTCCTCCGAGACGCCGATACTCTGAGCCACGTGCTTCAGATGAACCTGCCGCGCGATTTCGACGGCCTCGTAGTCGCTGGGCTCGTCGGGTTTTATATCGCTCATGCCGTAGCGGTCCCGGTTTTCGATGATGTATAACGTTGCCAAAAACCGCGGCACGTAGCGGGCGGTTTCATAGGGCAGGCGTTCGTACAGGTCCCAGAAATTGTCGAGATAGTTGACATTCTGCTCCCTGATCACGCGCAGCACCCGGCCTTCACCGCAGTTGTAGGCCGCCAGCACGGTCGTCCAGTCACCGAAGATCTGGTGCAGTTCCTTGAGGTAGGCGATCGCTCCGGCGGTGGCCTTGTCGGGGTCCAGGCGTTGATCGACGTATTTATCCCGGCTGAGCCCGAACTTGTAGCCGGTCGAAGGAATGAACTGCCACAGGCCCAGTGCCCGGGCCTTGGACAGGGCGTTGACCTTGTAACCGCTTTCGATCAGCGGCAGCCAGGAGAGTTCGGCCGGCAGGCCGGCCTCGTGCAGGCAGGCCAGGATCATGGGCCGATAGCGGCCGGATCGCTTATAGGATTCGATGAAAAAATTGCGTTCCGAGCCGGTCGTGAACCGATCGATTTCGGCCTGGACGTGGCTGTTGATCACCACCGGTATTTCATTGTGATTTCCATTGACCACGATGTTGCGCGAGGCATAGATTTCCAGGATCCGCTTGGAAATTAAAAATCGCAGGTCTTCCTTCTGCTGGATGAGCTTGGGCTGGTCGGAGGTGTCGACGTCGAGGATCATCGCGTAGGCCTGATCCAGCGCTTCCAGCGCGTTGTCGAGTTCGCCCTTCTGCCAGAACTGCTGCGAGACCTCACAATAGGAGAGGGCTTCGTCCAGTATTTTCTGCACCGCTTTTTCGGCGGCCGTCAATTCCGGGGCATCCGGATTTTCCGCCTCTTCGATGCTCGCGTCCTTGTCGGTCGATTCCTCTATGGTCGCGACGCCGTTATCGCCGGCCTTCGAAGGGGCAGGAGGCCGGGTGCCGGATTTTGCAAAAAGGCCGGGCCGCTCGGCGGGCGTTTGGGTGTCAGCCGGCTTGCGGGCAATATCCGGAGCCGCCGGGTCGACGGAACGCGCCTTGGAACCAGACGTTGCGCAACCAAACAATATCAAAAGAAAAAAAACGACGATAGCCACGAGGTACAACGGAACTGGTTTTTTTTTCATAGCCCGATTTCTTTTGTGTGTGGAACCGTAGCGGTGAAATTAACACAATGCGCGCCACCGAACCCCTCCATGGCGCGCATTTATCCAGATGCCCAAGATGAAAAAGCATACCATATTACGGGCGTGGATGAAACACCATTTTTGCCGCGCGGTCCGCAACCGACCCGATCGGCAAGGGCTGACGACGGGCACGGTCGTCATTTCAGGCCGGCCGCGTCCGTCCGGACGGGATGCCCCGGGACCCGGCGGCCGAAGGCACCCGGGTGTGTCGCGGGCCGGCGGTCGTGATAAACTTGCCGGCCACGCGGGTCGATATTTTTTATTGACAACGGCTCGATCCATTAATATATAAAAAAATTTTTCAAAAAAAGGGATCGATGGCGCCGCTGTGATCGGTCGACCGGTTGGCGAGCGGCATGTAAAGCAGGTGCTTAGCGGGCATTGGCCGGGGCGGTCGGCGGTCAGTGCAATACGGCGTTTTTTTATTTAAAGAAGAGATAATTGCCGGAATAATTAAGAAAACTCATTCTAAAGCGGCCTGCCGGCATTTTTTGACAGGATAAACTCGTAATTTTCGGTTGATTTTTACAAAGAATACGTTTAAAAGGGGAAGTTATTTATATTTTGGGCAAATGCCACTATTTTTTGACGGGGTCATTTCCGTATCGCCGTTGTTTGATTGCCGGGCCAGAGTAGCTCAGTTGGTAGAGCAGCTGATTTGTAATCAGCGGGTCGCGGGTTCGACTCCTGTCTCTGGCTCCAGTCATCATTGAGGTGGGGTTCCCGAGCGGCCAAAGGGAACAGACTGTAAATCTGTCGGCGAAGCCTTCGGAGGTTCGAATCCTCCCCCCACCACCACCCTCAATGCAAGTTGGATGTAGGAGATTTCGATTTTATGATCGAAGTCGTTAATGAACTACACGGCTTCCCGCATCGGTTGCGCGCGGTCATGCGCAAATAAAGAGACGGAGCAGGTTTTCATCTCCGGGGTGTGTCGGGGCTATGGGCTTCAAGATAAAGATTTTGGCAAGGCCAGAGGGAAGCGGCCGTGTTGCGATACGCCACCGACCGATGACACCGCCCAAAGCTTTATCTTAAAGCCCGTATATGGCGCTTACGGTGATTGGTATTTTGGGCGGGCGTAGCTCAGTTGGTAGAGCTTCAGCCTTCCAAGCTGAATGTCGCGAGTTCGAATCTCGTCGCCCGCTCCACCCCGACCGACAGGCAAACCGAGAGAACTGCCACCAGTGAAGAATGGCATGGCTGGCACTTCGGGCCCACGTAGCTCAGTAGGTAGAGCGCTTCCTTGGTAAGGAAGAGGTTCACCGGTTCGATTCCGGTCGTGGGCTCCATCACCCCTTTTTCTTGCGGGTGCCAAAGGCCTGACAGTCTTTGCTGACGAGATGAGACGATTGTGCCAATGCAGAACGTTTTGAATGCCAAAACCAGGGGAGGACGCAGAGATGGCGAAGAAGAAGTTTGAGCGGACCAAGCCGCACGTGAATGTGGGCACGATCGGCCACATCGATCACGGCAAGACGACCTTGACCGCGGCGATCACCAAGCACATGGGC
>JBAPWQ010000311.1:0-1560 GCA_049283795.1 Desulfobacterales bacterium
GCTCTACCTGCCGTGCCTGGCCACGGTGATCGCCATCCGCCGCGAAACCGGTTCATTGAAATGGATGTTTTTCAGCATATTCTACAGCACGTCGATAGCGTGGCTGGCGGCCTTCTGTGTTTATCAGGGCGGACGGCTGCTGGGGTTCAATTAGCGGCCCATCCTTAAAAGATTTTTTTAAAGAATAATACCGCAAGCCATAAATCAACGCGTTGATTTTTACCGGATTGACGATTTAAACGGGTTGTCTTATAAAATACCGACTTCCATTCGAGGTCAAATCCGGGGCTGCCGGAAGCATGAAATCCCTTCATCAGTTCATGGCGGATAAAAAACTGGAGATGGCTGTCCGTTTGGATGCCAATCCACCGTCTGTCGAGGAGATGAGCGTCAAGACAAACCAGGGCCAGTCCGTAAAGTACCGACTCCTTTCCCTGCCGCTCTATCTGGCCGGCAATGCCAACGCTTTGCTCGACAGGCTGTCTGTGCGATAGTGACTGAAGGGCTGCAATCCCATTCACGGCATCCGGAAACACCTACAATTATAGGGTGGGAATTTTTTTGGGCTCGTAAACTGATGACACTGCCGAAGGTATTGGGGGCGAAGATTGCTTATACCAAATATTGATAAAAATGGCGGAAGTGCATGGGAATCGAACCCACCCGAGACGGTATTAGCGCCTCACACCGGATTTGAAGTCCGGGAGCCCCACCAGTGAGCTGCGCACTTCCGTAAGTGGCGTATAATATAGCGACCACGTTTTTTGTCAACCGATTTATGCCTGAGAAATAGAGGGCAGGGCGGTCTTTTCGAAACCGGCGGGCGCGGGACACGGCAACTCATCGAGGCATTTGGACGATGCTGGCGTGTTTCGATTGTTTTTCAGGCATCAGCGGCGACATGACTCTGGGGGCCTTGATCGATCTTGGTGTACCGGCACCCTGGCCGAATCTTTCGGGCCGCTGCCGGCCATGCGGGTTGAAAAAATCGGCTATGGCGCCGGCCGGGCGGACTTGACAGAGGTGCCCAATGTACTGCGGGTGCTGACCGGCACGCTGCCCCCGCGGCAGGATGACGTCGTGAGTGTGGTCGAAACCAACATCGACGACATGAACCCGGAAATATTCGGCTACCTGATGGAAAAACTCTTCGATGACGGGGCGCTGGACGTTTTCTGGGTTCCGGTCATCATGAAAAAAAACCGCCCCGGCACTATGGTAAAGGTGATTTGCCGCGGCCGCGTCCGGGATGCCGTCATCGCGCGCTTGCTGACGGAAACCACGACGGCGGGGGTGCGCTACAGCGAGATGCAGCGCCGTCTCCTGGAGCGCGAACAGGTGAAGATCGCAACCCGTTACGGCGAGATCGCGGTGAAACGGATCGAAACGCCGGACGGCACCGTGCGCCTGGTGCCCGAGTATGACACCTGCCGCAAGATCGCCCTCGAGAAAAACATCCCGCTGCAATTGGTGTATGAAACCATTGTCAAAGAGGCCGGCGCCAGGTAACATGCGACCTTCAACCGCCGATTGTCTTCATTTCACCCCATTACCTTTGCG
>JBAPWQ010000312.1:0-3094 GCA_049283795.1 Desulfobacterales bacterium
TTATTGCGGTATCGATTAAAAAGGCAAGGCCAAATTCGACCACCAACCACCGCGGGTTTTACTCGCAACTTTGATTTCTCTTTTAGTTCACCTTTTTCGGGCTGCAACGTAGAAGCGACCTTCATCAGTTTTGGCAGTTTCTTTTTGGCGACCACTTCTACTTGCCTTTCAGCAGGTCTTTCAGGTTCGCAAACGGTTTATGCCCGCCACGAGGCTCCCGGGAAGCGCCCGGTGCCGCTTCGCCGTAATGTTCCGCCACCTGGTGCCGCGAATGTTCATTGTCGTGACAGTAGATGCACAGCAGCTCCCAGTTGCTGCCGTCCGGCGGATTGTTGTCGTGATTGTGATCCTTGTGGTGGACCGTTAGCTCCCGGACCTTCTTGCCTGAAAATTCGCGCCCGCACCGCGCGCAGATCCACGGAAAAATCTTGAGTGCGCGCCCGCGGTAAGTTTTTTCCAGTCGCTCCCGGTCGCGCCGGGCTTCGGCAACGATACGCTCCAGCCGGTCGGAATCAGGGTCCTTCTCCTTGGACGACATGCGGCACTCCTCCAGTTATCTGTGATAGTTCTGCTTTTACAATCTACCTTTCTCTTCCTGTTCGCACAATATCCACGATTTCTTGTGTTGTAATATTCGACTTGATTGACGGTACGTCCAAAGGTGATGAAACACTTTTTTCGGGCATTAACGCGAATGTCCGGCCGTCTTTCCTTCGGATCAGTACTTTCCCCGTGTTTTCAGCCTGCTTAAGAACAGTAGCGAGTTTTTGACGGGCTTCTGAATATGTATACACTTGCATTTCAAACCTCCACAATTGCCACTTTAACCTTTTGCGCGACATTTCTTAATTTTCGATCCAACGTCAAAATCGGAGCTTTGTATCTGATAGCACAATTCAGAAAATAAGCATCGTATGCATAAATATTGGTCTGTTTGGATATTTTCATGGCATTTACAAAATCCGGCTTTAAATACTGAATAGGAATACGTTGCCTCATATTCTGACAAAATAGGGTATCACCACCAAAATGACACCAACGATGACAAGTATGGTGACGTTCGATATAAAATAAGGAAATACGATCAGGGCGATTCCTGAAATCAGGGGAACGACAGCCTTTTGTTTTTTGCCATACACAAAGAATCCGAGCCCGATCGACCCGAACAGCATTCCCCAAACAAGCAGAGAGGTACCTTCCATATCAGGACTTGATGAAGTGCGGTTTGACGTGGTGAAACAAGTATAGGGGGTTTCGATTCGTCGGCTTCAGTCTCGATAATCGAATGATGTTATCACGAAAACGCCATGCCACTGGAATCACGCCAATTCAAGACGGCTACCAGCGGAAAATATCTGGTGCCTATATCTTGCTCCCTTTCCCGGTTCTTTTGAGCTTGATCGGCAGGCTGTACCACATCGTCGGCTCCGTGAATTGGTGCTAACCCCATTTCAGGATTCCGACAAGCCAGAAGGATACCCAGAGCGCCCAGGCCAGCATGGCGATCCGGTAAACCGTCATGGGGATAGAAATCACCCATGCCCGGGGTAGCGTGGGATCGCTCACATCCTGATACCACCTCAAGAGACCGCTGTGCGATCCGTTTCCGATATGGTGAGGCGGTCAGTCAAATTCCACTACGGTTTTTTCCTTTTGTTACAGAATGTTATAGTATATCCTATGCCTTCCCTAAATGCAAACCAAATAGATGAATTGCCCTGAATACGAGGCATGATTTTAAGCGGGTGCCACAGAATTTCTATGGGGTGGAACAAAAATCTGAACAACTTCTTTGGCCGTTGCGTGATATAAATGTTTTAAGTCCTTCTTTAGATCGACTTTTTCCATGGATGCTCCTGATGATGGCTGACAATTTAATCGGCGTCCCGGCCCCTTGGGCCCGCTGATTTTATAGATTCTGTGGCACGCTTTTCTATGTTTGATTCGTCTTCTGGTTTTTCCATGTTCTTGAGCTGCTCACGACAATCTTTTATAATTTTTTGGAGTTGTTGTTTATCCGTTCCCAATGCTTTCTCGAGTTGACTCTGGCACTTTTGGATTTTATCAAGCAGCTGCTGTTTCTCGTTTTCAACCTGTTCGGCCCGTTCAGCCTTGTCAAATACAACTTCTTCAGCCACAGCGACAATCTCCGAGGGTTTTGTTTCTTTTATAACAGGAATAATCCTTAAATCATCCGCTAAGCGGCGTTGATTCATAAAAGCCGGTGACATGATTTCGATCCCGTTTCTATGCAACACGTCTAAAACACAACGGCAAAGATTGGATCGTGAAGTCAGAAGGCTTTTGCTGTCTGCTAACAGGCCATTGATTTTATATGTAATTGAGTAATTACCAAGCTCCAGGATATGGACAAATGGCTCTTCAAGACCACACTCTTTAGCTGCTTCCAGCAACAAGGATTCGACCGTTGAGTGATGAATATCATAGCCCAAGGTCAACGTGGTTGAGACGATGGCGCCTGAACTGCGCACAACGGATATGGGATTGGTGATCATGTATGTATTTGGGAGGGCAATCAATTCCCGATTCTCTGTTTGGATTTCTGTATCCATTAATCCACGTTCTACAACACGACCGAAATATTCTTTTTTTATACTTATGAAGTCCCCCGCTCTAAACGGCTTTGTTACACGCAGCATAATTCCAGCCATGAGATTGGCAAAAATCGTGCTCGATGAAAAGGCGAAAATACCTGAAGTTATCAGACCAATAAGTGCGATAATCTGATTACGGATGCTCTCGCTTACAGGAAGTGCAAGAGCAGTTGCGATCACACACGCAAAAGTCAATCCCAGCATGACAAGCTGCCGTGGAAACAGTCGCTCGCTGCCAAGGTCAGGATGCTGTCCGATGAGAATCCGATGTGTCCCCCAGAGCAATAACCCTAATAGTATGAATGTCACGACAATTGGAAAAAAAGGGGTTATGGATTCAGCAATTGTATTCAGACTATCCATATATTATCCTTCGCTTCCGCCACCAAACGGTGCTAATCAGCTTCAAGTCAAAGCTCCTCCAGAATCAATTTTAACCCATCTTTCAATACGCGCATTAACTCCCCAACACAGTTCTT
>JBAPWQ010000313.1:0-7980 GCA_049283795.1 Desulfobacterales bacterium
GGCACATAGAACTTTGCCTAAGCTCCTTGAATAAAAGCAATTAAGAAAAAAGGACTACCGGACTGGACCGCGATTGTCAAGCGCTCGTTTGGGATCTTTTTTAACCCGTCAGTGGAAAAGCGGACGAAAAATGGTCGACCAGGGTCCCGTCGGCCTGCCGCACCACCATCAGGCAGCTCACCCCTTCGAGCCGGTCGACCAGCGCGATGCCCTCGACGGGGCCCATGACCATCAGCGCCGTCGCCAGGCCGTCGGCAAAGGTGCAGTCGGCGGCAAGGACCGAGACGCTGACGACCCCGTTAGCCACCGGAAAGCCGCTGCGCGGATCGATGACGTGCGAATACCTTTTGGTGTCGATTTCGAAAAAACTGCGGTAATCCCCGCTGGTGGCCATGGCCCTCTGCGTCAGGGAGACGACTTTGTAAACCTGGTCGGGCGCGGCTTCTTTTCGGGGCGTGTTGATGCCGACGCGCCACTCGAGGCCGTCTTTGCGGTGCCCGGCCGCGAAAACCTCGCCGCCTATTTCCACCAGGAAATCCTCGATCTTGTGGTCGCGCAGCAGCGCGGCGATCTGATCGACACCGTAGCCTTTGGCGATCGAGCCCAGATCGAGGGTCACGGCGCCGTGGCGCTTGACCAGAAACCGGTCCTCTAAGATTTGGATGGCATCGAACCCCACGTCCTGCAGCCGCTGTTGCACCATCGACGGCGGCGGGGGCTCGACGACGATCCCCGTGCTCCCGAAACCCCACAGATCGACCAGCGGCTTCACTGTCCCGTCCCAGGCGCCGTCGGTCAGAAGAAAAATTTTCTTGGCCGCCTGCACGACCCGGATGAAATCGTCCGAGGCCCGGAATTTCTCCCCGGCGGCCGCCAGGCGGTTGAATCGGCTGATTTCGCTCTCGGCCCGGTAGGTCGACATGCTTTGGTTGATCTCCTCCAGCCGCTGGTCGATCTGTGCCTGCAGGCCGGCGACCGATTGACGGGAACCTGTCACCAGTTTGATCCTGTAGGTGGTGCCCATCGTGCGGCCGGTGAAGACGGTTTCACTAACGTTTTTACAGCCGGCGGCCATTACGCACAGCAAAGCGGCGAATATGAAAAAAATCCGCCTGCTCGCCGCACAGCGTTGCCGTTGGAACCCTTTCGGCCCTTCAACCATAAGAAAAACCTTTATCATTATTCCCTTAGTCAAGGGGTGTCTGCTCGAGTGATCCGGCGGCGCGGTCGATCAAAGCCGGTGCGGTTTCCGGCTTTGCAAAAGAAAATTCGGAGAGCCCAAAAGCGATCTTCAAGTGGATTCCGTCGTTGCCTTCGTGATGGTTCTGCATGAGGAAACGCAGCCGATTGCAAATCAACCGCGCCTTTTCGGTCGCCGTCTGCGGCAACAGCAGGCCGAAGATCTGTGCGCCACAGCGCCCTAAAATGTCGCAGCTTCGGACATGCCGGCACAGCGTTTCACTGACCGATTGCATGATTTTTTTCTGTTGCCACAAATCCAGGGGGGTGGCGGTGTTGTCGAACTCGACCTTCATAAGGCAGAGCGACAGGGGGGTCTGATATCTTCGTGCGCGCTGGATTTCCTTGTTCGTCAAACTGACAAAACTCTCGCGGTTGTTCAATCCGGTGGCATCGTCCAGTACCTTGACCTCCGACAGACACGTGGTGAGCCTTTCGACCCGGCCGCAGAGAATCGTCAAAAGATTGATCATGAATTTTTGGGCTGTGGGCGGGTACAGCCACTGCAGCCGCTTGATCATTTTCCAGTTGATCGGAAGAAGTTCAACCGGTTCGCAAGCCACGACGGTCGCCGATCTCGGCGCCGAGCGCAAAAGCCCCATTTCACCCAGAACATCTCCGGCTTTCATCCGGTTGATCAGCCGCTGGCGGCCCGGCTCCCGGCAGGCCTCCGGTTCGATGGTGGTGTCGAAAACCTCCATTGTTCCCGAGATGATCGTGTACATCGAGTCGCTGGGTTCCCCCTTGTGAAAGAGGACCTCACCGGCCTCGATATTCTTTAGGGACCCGGCCATGATGAGGGAATGAATCTCGGTATGGGAAAACCCCTTGAAAAGTGGAATACCCTTTGCGGGTTCCTGGCCGAGTTTCAACCGCACGAGGTCCCACAGGGTGACCAGCTCGACGTGCTGCATCAGCGAGGGCAGCAGAATGAGGTCGCCGACAAGGGCGGACAGCAGCGTGATGGCCATCATGATCCCGAAGACGGCCGTCGGCTTGAAGCTGGAAAACATCAGGATCGAAAACCCTGCGCAGATGGTCAGGGTCGTAAAGACAATCGGCCTTCCGATCTGTTTGAGGGTGTCCCGTATGGCCCGTTTGTCATCGAGATCCTTTCTAAAGAGACGGTTGTATCTGAACAGGTAGTGGATGGTGTCGTCGACCGCCAGCCCGATCGCAATGCTGGCGATGATGCTGGTCACCATGGACAGTTCGATGCCGAGCCAGCCCATGATGCCGAAGTTGACAACGATCGGAAACAGGTTCGGCAAGATGGCGATCAGGCCCACTTTAACCGACAGAAAAAGTATGAACATGATGGTAAAAATCAGCATCATGGTCAACAGCAGGCTCTTGACCTGACCATTGGTGAGATGATGACTGCTGGCGGAAATGACGATTCCAAAACCCGTAACGTCCAGGGACAAATCTCTGGCGAAACTCCGTTGCGCCTGCGCGATTATTTTGTCGCGGGTTTTCAAGAACTCCCGCGAACTCGATATGTGGGTGAGCAGGACGATGTTCGTCTTGGACAGGCCCGGGTTCATGAAACGGTCGAACATGTCCTGACCGAGCATGGTCGTGTAGTTGTTGATCACCATTCGGGATTCGAAGCCTTCTTCGGGCAAAGCGTAGAATTTGGGATCGAACGCATTGAGAACATAGTTCACCAGCTTCATGTAGTCGGCGAAGGAAATGGTTTTATCGACGCCGGGCAGGGTCGATAAAAATTCCTGGAATCGAGCGATATCGGCGAGGTGCCGCGGATCCTCGAAGTGGTCGGTGTCCTTGCTCTCCACGACGACGTTTATCGGAAAGCTCCCCGATAAATCCCGGTAAATGTCGTGAAAGTGCTGAATGACCGGCGTGTCCGACTTGAAATAACCGACCGGATTGGTTTCGACGCGGATGCGCAGGATTCCGATCGAACAGATCACCACGATGGCGCCCAAGATGGAAAGGGCGACTTTTTGTTTGTTCAAGACGATGTGAATGATTTTTTCGATGAGCCGGTCGAAGAAATCCGGTGCCCTTTTTTCCTGGTATCGCTTCTCGAAAGGCAGAGGGATGAGCGCTAGTACGGCCGGAAGAACGCCGAGAGTGATCACCAGCAGGCTGAACATGCCGAAGCAGGAAAACAATGCAAACTCCCGTATCGTCGGAATACGGTTGACCAGCAGAGACCCCAGACCGATGATGGTCGTCAAAACCGCCAATGCCGTTGGAAACGAAATGTTCGCAAAGGTCGCTATCGATGCCGCTTGCGGTGAGTCGACCTCACAGATGCACGTCAGGTATTCCGAAACGATATGGAGACAGTATGCCGTTCCGACGGCGATGAGAAACACCGGAACGATCATGGTGAGCATGGAGAGCGGGGTCTCGAGCAGGGCCATCAGGCCGAATGTCCAGATCAGCACCAGACACACACAACCGAGGGGAATGAGAATATATTGGACCTTCCGGAAGATGACGAAGAGAATGACGGCAATTAAAAGAAAGGTGATCGGCGGCAGTCGGAAAAAATCTTTTTCGGTGAACCTGACCAGGGCTTGAGAAATCAGCGGCATACCGACCTGATAGATTGAAAAGTCGTTTCCAGCCGTTGAAATGAGCCGCTCCACTTGGGGAATGATTTGGTCCGGGTCGCTATCGGCCTTCAGCACCAGGGTCAGGGCCGTTGTTTTGCGATCGTCGGAAAAGAGGTTTTTTTTGAACAGACGAACCTGAGAGACCACCGCGTAAAATTTTTCGAGGCTCCAATTACCGGTAAGATCGATTGCCTGTTTGATCCCCGGCAGGCTGACCACCCGGCGCACGCCGTCAATTTTCGAAACGGCTTCGGCAAGTTCGCTGATTTTGGCAAAGGTTGCCGTCTCGAATACGTCGTCGGTCTTGACGACAATGCGGATGATTTCGTCAGAACCAAATAGTTTTTTGAAGTCCTCGTACCGGATGGTCTCCGGAAGGTCTTCGATCTGAAGGTCGTAAATGGAGGTCTTGAAAGAAAGGCGGGGAATCTGCCAGGCGAAAAAGACGGAAACCGCCAGGGCTATGGCGATTGCAACCGCAGGTCGTCTAACAATCCATTCCAGGTAGCCGCTTGGAGAAAGAAATTTGACAATCCTGCTGCGCATGAACAAGAGCCATCCTGTTTGCGGTTTGTCGGCAGGCGCTATCGTAAAAATGAGATCCTGGCAACAGGCTTTTACTTAAATAACAGCTAATCGTCAAACTTAAAAAAACCGGCGGCCGCGCCGGGGTTGCGTCTCAACAGATTCGCGGCAACTGCTCACCGGTCAACATGTCCACGATGCGGTTGCCGCCAATTCCGGTTTGCATGCTCACCCGCCCCGGGTGATCGGCCACAACTTCGCCGATAACGGCGGCATCCCGGCCGTATTCGTTCTGCCGGATGACCTCCAGAATACGGTCGGCGTGCTCCGCCGGCACGAAGGCCAGTAGCTTGCCCTCATTGGCCAGGTAAAGCGGGTCGAAGCCGAGCAGCTCGCAAATCCCGGCCACTTCCTTTTTGAGCGGGATCCGGTCCTCGAAGAGAGTCACCCCCACCTGCGACTTGCGGGCAATTTCATTCAAAGCCGTCCCGACCCCGCCCCGGGTGGGGTCGCGCAGGACATGGATCGAGCGGCTGGCGGCAAACATGGCGGCCACCATCCGGTTGAGCGGGGCGCTGTCGCTGATCAGCGGCGATTCGAAGACGAGCCCCTCGCGCTGGGTGAGGATGGTGACGCCGTGATCAGCCATCGTGCCGCTCAAGATGACACGATCGCCGGCGCGGGCTTTGGTGCTGCCCACATCGACCCCGTCCGGGATCAGGCCGATGCCGGAGGTGTTGATAAAAATCTTGTCGGCCGCGCCCCGGGGCACGACCTTGGTGTCGCCCGTGACAACCGTCACCCCGGCCTTGCGGGCGGCCGCGCCCATCCCGGCCAGGATCCGCTCCAGGTCCGCCATCGCGAATCCTTCCTCTATGATCAGGCCCACACTCAGGTAGAGCGGCGTGCCGCCGCACATGGCGATGTCGTTGACCGTGCCGTTGATGGCCAGATCGCCGATGTGCCCGCCCGGAAAAAATATCGGATCCACGGTGTAGGAGTCGGTGGAAAAAGCCAGCCGCCGCCCGCCGATTTCGAGGATGGCCCCGTCATCGAGACCGGCCAGAATCGGGTTGTCGAAGACCGGCAGCAACATGTCGGTCATCAGGCTGTGGGAGATCTTGCCGCCGCTGCCGTGGTCGAGCGTCACCTTTTCAAATGTCATCTATTCAGTGCCTTTCATAAAAACAGTGGAGGGGCACCATCTAATCCGGATGATAGCGGTAGTACGCCGCGCACGTGCCTTCGCTCGATACCATGCAAGGGCCGACGGGGTCGATGGGCGTGCAGACAGTTTTGTACAGCGCACACTGCGGCGGAACCTTGCTGCCGGTCAGAATTTCACCGCAGGCGCAGCCCTTGGGCTCCCTGGCCTCGGGCAAAGTCAGGGAAAATGTTTTTTCGGCATCGAAGGCCGCAAAGTCTTCTCTGATCTTGAGCCCGCTGCCGGGAATCACGCCGATGCCCCGCCAGGCCACGTCGGCCGGTTCGAATACCTCGCCCAGAATTTTACGGGCGGCCGGATTGCCCGCATCCGTCACGGCCCGGCCGTAGGCGTTTTCAAGTGCCGGCGCACCGGCTTCGACCTGCTCGACCAGCATGGCGATCGCCTGCAGTAAATCGGTCGGTTCGAATCCGGCCACCACGCAGGGAATCCGATGGGCCTCGAAAAAATCGCGGTAGGCGTCAAGGCCGATGATGACCGAAACGTGCCCGGGTAGGATAAACCCGTCGATAGCGGTGCCGGCCAGCGACATCAGGGCGTCGAGCGCCGGCGGTACCAGCTTGTGCGCCGAATAGACGAAAAAGTTCTCCAGGCCTGTTTGCCGGGCGGTCAGGATGGCGGCGGCAATCGTCGGCGCGGTGGTTTCAAACCCCACACCGAGAAAAACGACTCTCTTGCCCGGATTTTTGCGGGCGATATCGAGGGCATCCATCGTGGAATAGACCATCCGGATATCCCGGCCCTCGGCCAGTTCTTTCCGAAGGGTCGACACCGTTCCCGGCACCCGCATCAGGTCGCCGAAGGTCGTGATGATAGTGCCGTCTTCACGCGCCAGCGCGATGAAGGCATCGATTTCCGACTGGGCCGTCACGCATACCGGACAGCCGGGTCCGGAGAGAAGGGAAATCGTTTGCGGTAGGAGCGATCGAATACCGCTCCTGAAGATCGACACGGTGTGGGTGCCGCACACTTCCATCAGCCTGGTGGCGCGGGTGCTGATTCGGCGGATCTTGTCCGCCAGCAAGCGCGACAGCTCGGCACTCCGGTATTCTTCGACGTGCTTGCGTGTCATGATGGCCCTTTTGGGTTACACGCCGACCTGGGCCGCGGCGATGACCGCCTGGCCCAGGCTGAGGCCGCCGTCGTTGGTCGGCACTTGCTTATGTGTATACACTTTAAACTTTTTATCTTCCAGTGCGCGCACCAACTTTTTCAGCAAAACGGCATTTTGAAAAACGCCGCCGCTCAGCACCACCCGCGCCAATCCGGTGTCTTTGCGCAGCTGCTGACACAAGTCGGCAAACAACCGCGCCAGGGTCGAGTGGAACCGCGCGCTGATGACCGCCACCGCGGTCCCCCGCCGCAGATCTTCGACCACGCCGCGGATGATCGGGGCGGTCGCTATCTGCAGCGGAGCACCCGCAGCGCCGGGTTGCCAGGAAAAATCGTAGGAACGGTCGCCCGACGCCCCGGCGACCATCTCGAGTTCCATGGCGGCCTGGCCTTCGAAGGCCACCTCGCTGCGCAGGCCGACGATGGCGGCCACGCCGTCGAACAGGCGCCCGAGGCTGGAGGTCGGCGGCGAGTTCAGTCCTTTGGCCATCATCTGCCTGATGATGGCGGCGCGGTCGCTGTCGATCCGCCGTAAAAACGGCAGCCCCAGATTTTCAAGCTCGGCGCCGTAAGCGGCGTGCAGATAACTCAATCCCATACGCCAGGGCTGCCTGATGGCGGCCGTGCTGCCGGGCATCGGCACATAGGATAGATGGGCGGCCCGCTCAAACTTGCGCTCATCGGCCACCAGCACCTCGCCGCCCCAGACGGCGCCGTCGGCACCGTAACCGGTCCCGTCGAACGCCAGCCCGATCACCGGCCCGTCGATCCGGTTCTCCGCCATGGCGCTGACGATGTGCGCATGATGGTGCTGCACGGCTGATTTCCGAACGCCTTCCTGTTCCAGGGCCCAGCGGGTGCTGAGATAATCGGGATGCAGATCGTAGGCCAGAATTTCCGGTTCGATTTCCAGGATGCGCCGCATGTGTCCGATGGTGAACCGGAAAAACTCCTCGCCGGCGGCATTCTCGAGGTCGCCGATGTGCTGGCTCACGAAAGCCTGGTTGCCCCTGGTCAGGCAGATCGTGTTCTTGAGTTCGGCGCCGCAGGCCAGCACCGCCGGAACCTTTTGCCGCAAGAATACCGGCACCGGCACGTAGCCCCGGGATCGCCGGATGAGGCGCGTTTCACCGGCCGCGCGGCGGACGATGGAGTCGTCGCTGCGCAGATAGATATCGCGGTCGTGAACCAGAAAGTCGTCCGCCAGCGCGTCCAGACGCCGGAAGGCCTCTTCGTTGTCGATCGCGATCGGCTCTTCGCTCATATTGCCGCTGGTCATCACCAGGG
>JBAPWQ010000314.1:0-19972 GCA_049283795.1 Desulfobacterales bacterium
CGTCGGTGAAGCGCTTGCTAAAAAGATATTCGCGCCGTGCGTCTGCCCGGCAAATTCGACGATGCAGTGCTCAAGAAGTCCCTCGGAATCCTTTGATGGGTTGCGAAAAAAAATGCCCTTCCAATCGCCCGGCAAGGCGCTGGTCGAGTTGGATGTGAATACAATGGGGGCAGCTTCTGTACCCTGTGCGCTGAGCGCTCCGTAATAGCCGTATGAACCGCTGTAATCCTTGCCGATGTATAGTCCTGTTCCGGGATTAAACCTAATCTCGACCCCCGGTTCTATCGTCAACTTGCGGACATAATCACCGTTGGTGCGACTGGTGTGATAAACGGTTACATCACCCGTGACTATGTATGGACTGCCAATAACCGTCCACGTCGTGTCCGAGGTGATATTGCCGCTGACAAAAGTATCGGCAAGTGACGTGTTCGACAGAGCAATCAGAAAAATTAGGATAACTGATAACTGGAGGCAAACAGAAGAGGAAAATTTTGGCGGCTTAAAGCCTTTTATTTTTTGATTCTGGTTCCGACTGAGTTCTTTTCGACATCTCCGGTTCGGGTAGCCCATTATTTTTCCTCTCCGCTCTAGTGTTTGCTTATTTTCTCCATAAAATTTTCATCTGGTTTTTTCTAGTTGCTGCACTCGCAGTTGAAGAAAAATCATTTTACCCTGCTCACCCTGCCCTCTCCCGCGAGGGGAGAGGGCAAGAAAACAGAACGTGATCTCAAAAGATTAATCTATGGGTCTGGGGTGAATATTTTGTTCCTCCTGATTTTTCTGGCCGCAGGTATTGCACCCGCCCAAGGTGACGATCCGCTCTTTTTTTGACTTCAACGAAAGGGCGGTGTTTTTCAAAAATTTTCGGTAACCGTTTAAGCCGCTTTCAAGAAAAAATGCATTGGAAATCCCGGCCTTTTTAAAGGCTGCAACGAATTTTTCGTGCGGGTCGGCGTGCTCGTTCAACAGCACCAGGATGCGGTGAGTGGGACCGTATTGTTTGGCGTGCTTCAACAGGCTTTCAATGTTGTTTACGTTAACGATTCCAGGAATCAGTGTTTTGCCTTCGCGCAGTGGCTGTGGTGAAACGTCAAAAACCTTTATATTCTGGTAATCTTTTTCATGGAAAAAGAGGTGCGCAGGGACTTTTCTGTATGTCGCGATCAACAGTTGATCGCCTATTAGCGTGCCACCTTGGCTTTGCCATGCCACCAAACCGCCGAGGAGAATCGACGGCTTAAAGCCGTTTTTCTCCAGCCGGTGGCATTCGTTTTCGAGATCCCGCCATTGGAAACCGGCATTCACCAACACGAACGGCTGCGTTTTGAGAAACGCCTTGGTCTTGATGGCGTAGAGCGCTACATTGATGGAGCCGGGAATCCGGAGGCGCTCGAATTCCTCGGGGCTGCGGATATCCACTAAAACCACTTCGCGACTGTTGATTTGGTTGAGAAGTTCAGTCGCCGTGACCGCGAGTGAGTAATCCGGCTCCAACCGGGGAACTTCGATCAACTCTACCGTTACCTTGCCAGGCATTGCGATTTCTTCCGCCGTTCCGGGCTCGGGTATTAAAAGCAGCAGGGCCATCATCATAAAAATGAAAAATTTGTTCAGTTTTTGTTTATTCATAGCTTGTGGTTCCTGAGTTCGCGGGTATTAAATTCACGAAAATTTTACTCCCATATAGAGCGGTGACTTTTCTTCTGTCGTTATCTGAACAACTTTAGTCGAGGTTGACCGTTACCCCTATGTCTGCTCCGGACGGGATCGTTACAGCATCGCTCCAGACCTGGTCTGCGCCTTGGTCCACTCGGAACTTGAAAGAACGGCTGGGCAGGATGAATTCGGCCTTGCCTTCCGCAGACGTTTTTTCTGACCTGCCGAGGTATGCCTCGTTTTCGCTGAAGAGATAAATCCTGGCGCCGTCTACCGCCGCACCATTCCGCGAAACCTGTACGATTACACGGCCTTGAGGAATGGTCAGGGTAGTGCCGGACTGCTGGAAAACGTCCGACCAGAAATGGTTTCCGAGGGTGTCGACCCGAACCTGGAAGTCCTGGTTCGGCAGGCTGAAGCGAACCTGCCCGTTATAATCGGTTACCGCCTGCTGTCCCAGGTAAGCGCCGATCGGAGTGTAGAGGTAAACTTTTAAACCGGTGAGCGGCGCTGTGCTAAAGTAGCGGCCGTCAACCGTGACCGTTACCTCCTGTTCACCGAGATCGAGGGTGCCCGCAAGAGTTTCACCAGGGTTATACTCACCACTCCAGAACCGGTATCCTGAATGGTCAACCCGGAACTTATAAGAGCCCTCGGACAGATCGAAGAAAACCTGGCCCGACTCATCCGTAGCCCCTTGCAGGCCGATATAGGAACCGCTGCCGGTAAAAACGCTGCATCGGGCCCCGACGAGGGGCACAGCGGCCCTCCGATCCACTGTGAATTTGAAAGAGCCGCCGCCCACGGAAATAACGACCGGGTTCACGCAGCCGCTTTCGATGACTTGCGGCCCGCTCCAGAATTGGCTTCCTTGATGATCCACGCGGAATTTGTAGTTGCCGGCGGGCAGGCGGAAGGTCACCATGCCGTCACCCGCGGTGGCCTGACTCAGGCCCAGGTAAGCCCCGGCGTCGGAGTAAACGTAAACTTTTCGATCTGCCTGCGGGAATCCGCCGCCGTTGACGGTGATGGCGGCATCGGCCATTGGAATGTGAACGCTCACATTCTGCCCGTTGAACAGGCTCGAGAAATACCGGCTGCCCAGGTAGTCCACCCGCACCTTGTAGTCCTTTTGCGGCAGGTCGAAAACGACCGTGCCGTCGGCCGCGGTGGTTCGGTCAATGCCCAAATAGCTGTCGGTGGGGCTGTAAAGATAGACCTTCAGGCCGGCAAGGCCCTGGACCGTATTCTGGAACAGGCTTGCGGCCGTGACCTCCACCGGATTGAGAGCGATGGTCAGGGTGGTGTCGGTGTCGGCGGTTACGGTTATGTCCTGCTGCCAGAACTGATACCCGAGGACGTCGGCGCGTAGTCTATAACGGCCGTTCGGCACGTCGAATATGGCGAGACCGGCCGCATCGGTCGATGATTTTAAGCCGAGATACCCGCCGTCGGCATCGTACAGATATGCCGGTACCCCCGGCAGCGGCATCATGTCTCCCTTCTGCACCACGGCCCGCAACCGGCCGCCTCCGGCAGAAATGGGGATGGTGTTGACCGGCCCGCCGGCAATTTCCGCCACGCTGCTCCAGTAGGAATTGTTGAGGATGTCGGCCCTGAACTTGAACCGGCGGCCCGCCGGCAAATCGAATCCCGCCAGGCCGGCCGTATCGGTTTGCCGGTAAACTCCGAGGTAAGCCCCGCTCTCGGCAAACAGGTGGACTTGCACGCCTGCAGGCAGCCCATAGCCTGTTTGCACCGCCACTTCGACCGTCTCGTGCGGGATGTCGAGATCGATCGAAAGCGTATTTGGAACGGTCGCTGCCGCAGTCCAGAACTGGTCACCCAGGTAGTCGATCCGAAACCGATAACTGCCGTCGGCCAGATCGAAGGAGACTCGGCCTTCGGCATTGGTTGACCCGTAAATGCCGAGGTAGGTGTCCTGGGCTCCGAAGACGTAACATTTGACCTCGTTCAGCGGCACGCCCCCGCCGCGCGAAACCGTGACCGTGAAGTTGCCCCCGCCGGTGGAGATGCTGACGGAATTGTCTGAATCGGCTAAGAGCCGCCGGTCTTTTGCCCAGTATCGGTTGCCCTGGTGATCGACCGCAAAGTTGTAAATGCCTTCCGGTAGCTGGAAGCCGACCCGGCCTTCGGCGCCGGTGGTCTTCTTGAGACCGAGATAAGCGCCGGCGGTGTCGTACACATGGACCGGCTCGCCTGCCAAGGGAAAGCCGCCGCCGGTGACAGTAATATCGGCACCGGCCATGGCAATTTGGATTTTCTGATTGTCAAACAGAGTGGGATCATCCCATGTGAAAGCGTCGCTCCAGTAGCGGCGACCGAGGTAATCGGCGCGCACTTTGTAGGGTTTGCGCGGCAGGTGGTAAGTAGCCACTCCATTGATGTCGGCCGTCTGAACCACGCCTTGGTAAGCTCCGGCCTCGGTAAACAGGTAGGTCTTTACCCCCATGAGAGGATTGAGCGCCTCTCGAAATATGGTGCTGACGGTGACGGCCACATCCTGGTGGGGGATCTCGAAGGCCAGGGTGGTGTCGGTGGTGATGGCTGTGTCATCGCTCCAGAACTGGAAGCCGAGGCAATCGGCCCGCACCTTGTAGATCCCGGCCGGTACCGTGAAGTCGGCCGTGCCATCGGAAAGGGTCGTGCGAGACTGGCCAAGATAGCTTCCCGCCTGGTCGAACAGGTAGAGCCTGACACCCGGCATGATGATGTCCTCATTTTCACGCAGGATGACGCGGCAGGTACCACCGCCGGCATCGAGGGACAACTGGTTGATGCCGCCTGGAGCGATGGTGTTCGCCAGGCTCCAGTAGCGGCTGCCGAGGATATCGGCTCGGAAGGAATAAGCGATTCCGACAGGCAGGATAAAAGAGGCCCTGCCGTATCGATCTGTAATTTGAGATGTTCCCAGGTAACCGCCGGCGGCGGTAAAGAGATAAACCTTTATGCCTTCGGCCTCTTCATCGGCGAAGCGCACCGTCATTTCAGTACTTTCTTCTTCTATGACAACTTGCGCCTGCAAGTTTTCCGGAAGCGAAAGTGGTACCGACCAAAACTGGCTGCCCAGATAATCTGCCCGGAACTTGTAATCACCGGCCGCGAATTCGACGGGATCGAAGGTTGCCGCACCGTCGGCGGCGGTGAGGGCGGATTTGCCGGTAAAGGATCCGGCGGCGGTAAAGGCGTAAACCTTGACGCCGGAGAGCGCCCGCCCCTTGTCTGTGCCCACGGTGAGTGTAAGACGGGCGGGTCCGATCGTGTAATCGCCGGATACAACCGGTCCGGCGTTGCCGGCGGCATCCACGGCCCGGCATTTCAGGATGGTGCTCGCCGCGATGTCGATGGGCGTGCTGTAGAGCGCAGTGAGAGTGGTCGGTTCGCTGCCATCAAGAGTACAGGTGATCGCGGCGGCTTCGTCAGCCGAAAGCGTCACGCTCAGCGCAGTGGTGTAGCTGCCGCCCGGAGGAACGAAGACAATCTCCGGTGGACTGCGGTCGATGGTCACCGGCACCGGACTGTAAACCGTTGTTTCGTTCTGATCGTCGGTAATGGTCGCATAGAGATAAAAGACGCCTTCTATCGCGGTGATGTCCCATTCGTAGGAATCGGCCGCACCATCCGGGTCTTCGGGCAGATTCCCGGCAATGAGAACGCCGTCGGCACCGGCAGTGTCGGTGTCGTAGTAAAGGGCGATCCGGGCACTGCTGTCCGGATCGACGTCCTCCCACTGGATCGGAAGATAATCGCCGTTGGTTACCACTGGCTCTACCGGTGATAGGATGCTGATCCCGGGCGTTTCATCCGAGTCCGTGAAGCGCACGAAAAATTCCGAAGCCGTCGTCCATTCCCCAACAGCTCCGTGATCGTCTTCGGCCCGTGCCCGCCAGAAGCAGCGCGTGTTGTTTGCCAATTCGACCGGTACGCTCCACCTGCCGGCAGTGGAAATCCCCCGATACGCGGGGATCGTCAGGGCCTCATCGGTATAAATCTCGAACTGGTAGGTCAGGTCGTCGCCATCCGGGTCGAGGGCCGGATTGACGGCAAGTTCGGGCGTTAAATCGTTTACCCAGGCCAGGCGGCCGGGGTTGTGCACCGTCGGAGCTGACGGTGTTTCGTTTTTCGCATTGATGAAAAACCGGCCAGCCGTCCACGCGCTGTCGGCTGCACCATCGCCGACCCTCACCCGCCAGAAATAGCGCACGCCGTCGCTGAGGCCGGCAACCGGCCAGGCCGTGATTTCGTCCGCGCCGGCGGAAAGTCCCTCCGAGGCGACCTTAAATGGCGTGTCGAAGGTTTCTGCGACATCCAGCTCGAAGAAGTAAACGACGGATGCGCCGTGGCTCACGTTGGAGACAGTGAGTTCAAGATCCGTCGCTGCGACTTCCATACCGGCGTGAGGCGCGACGATTACTGGGGCCGGCGGCTCCGGGTGAAATAAATCGACCGTAAAAGAGCCCACCGCGGTTTGGGACCGGACGCCCAGTTCATCAGCGGCCGTCGCCTGCCAGTAATATGTTTTTCCGTCGATCAGATCGGTTTCAAGGCCCCAGGCGGTGATCCCGCCGGCGTCAGGCAAAATGCCGCTCGCGGTGGCCACCGGAAAGCGCATGTCGCTGTCCGCATAGACCTCGAAGCCGTACGTCAAGAACCCCGGGTCCGGGTCCCGGCTGTTGGTCACCTCCAGCAGCGGATGCACCGTCCCGACCAGGGCCCCGTGACGCGGACGACTGATGAAAAACACACCCGGCGGCTCGTTGACGCTGTTGACCACGAATGTGCCGTAAGCCCACAGGCTGAAGCTATACCCGTCGGCGGTGCGCACGCGCCAGTAGTAATCGCGGTTTTCGGTTAACTCCACCGGCACCGTCCAGGTCGTGGTTTCGTCCCCCTGCGGCACGCCCTCTTCGCCCGCCACCAACTCGCTGTAGCCCTGATCGCCGTAAAGTTCGAACTGGTAGGTAAGACTGTCCCCGTCGGCGTCGCTGCTGTTAGCCACTGCCAGCTGCGGCTGCAGCGTTGCGACCTCGGACCCGTCCATGGGCGCCTCTATCACCGGCACCGTGGGGGCGTGATCGCCCGAGACGGGATTCGAGCCGAGCAGAAACTCTTGGAAATCGCCGATACCGTCGCCGTCAAAGTCGCCGCGGCCGTCGCGCGCCAAATCGCCGAACTTTTCCATCTCCCAGGCATCGTGCATGCCGTCGCCGTCGCTGTCGAACACAGGGTTGATGGTGAGAACCGCCCGCCGCGAATCGGTCAGCGCGCCGTCTGTGGCCGTGAAGACGATCTCGTAGCGGCCGGCCTGGCCGATGAAGGGCGTCCAGCTGAAAACGGCATTACCGTCGCCCTGATCGTGCAGGACCGCACCGGCCGGCAGCTGTTCGGCGCCAAGTGTCGGAACAGTGCCGTTGGGGTCGCTGGCCGAAACCTGGAAGGTCAGGCCCTGGTTTTCGACGCCGCTGCGATCGGAGATGTCATCCAGCAACGGCGCCTGGGGTAGAAGCGTCGAATCGGCCAACGCGAGGCTGTATACACCGGTGGTGTTGACATCGAACAGGTTGATGAAGTGCTCCCATCCCTCGCCGTTGCGGATTTTTGAGAGCCAGATGTTCTCCGGTTTGATCGTTTTTCCGTCGCTGCGCCGGGTTTCGGCAATCACTTTGCGGCCGGCGGCGGGATCCGGCAACCTGACGAAGGTGAACCCGGCCGTAATGGGCGTTTGCAGTGCATAGCGGAACCGTTCACCGTCCTGGCCGAGAAACACAAGGCTGCTTATAGCCGAATGATCCCGCACCGGTGCATCGACGCTGTCGGTTTCGTATACCCGCAGAACGTCATCGTCCCGGGACAGAAAATCCCGCACGCGATCCCGGCCGGGCAGGTCTACCAGAACATCCTGCACCAGGGTGTGGGTGCTGATGTTTTCGGGCTTGATCAATGAGGTCAGCTCCCCGCCCAATTCATCGGAATGCGACACCCGTGTGTCGAAAGAAATAAACTGTCCCGAAAGCGTGCAGGACATGATCCAGCGCGCTGTTGCGGTGCCGGCCGGCTCTATGTCGCCAAAGTCAACCAACAGGCTGTTGGTTGCGACGTTGCCGTTGACCTCGCTGCCGTCGATGGCAAATCCGATTTGGAGTCCCTGCGTGTTTTCGACGATCTTCGGCTGGGCCGAGTCGATCTTGAGGTTGGCGGCAACGCCCCCGCCGACGTTTCTGACCCTCACGCCCAGAGAAAATGGAACCGGGGGTTCGATGGTTGTGGTAAAGGAGTCATCTCCGAAAATGTCACGCGGCAGGAAATAATCGAGCGCCAGGTTGGGCAATGGTTTTACGAATATGTAGTCCGGCGTCACGGTGGTGACGTTTTCCACCCCGCCGATGGTGTAGGTGAGTTTGGCTCCGACGTAGTAAAGCTTGCCCTGCTGGAGCCCGTCCGCGGACCCGGGGGCCGGTATGATCAGCCAGCGGATGTCGGCCGCGGTTGCGGGTGAAATACTGCCGGAGCCCGTGATGTCGGCAATGTTTTCCATGGAATCCAACCGTATAAAAAAAAGCGCCCCGGTGTTGCCGGGGTCCGAACTGGCAGGTACCGGGGAGCCATCCGCGTCGGTAAGAGACACCTCGGCCACTATGTCCTCGAGCGCAAGGTGAGCTAACCCATTGTTGACGTGCATATGGGCCTCGAAAGCCTGGCGTTCCAGGGCCAGTTCCTGCTTGACCTCTATCTTGACCTTGGCACAGATGGTATCGTCAGCTGCCGAGACCGGCAGAAGAGTAACCCTCGATAAAACAGCAACCGCCACCACAAGGCCGCATGCCATAAAAACCCAGCGGAATTTTCCACCGATAAAATTTCTTCCCATCTCTTCCTCCGTCGCATCGAGAAATGTAAATTTTAAGCTTTAATACTGCATGCGGCCGACCATGCCGGCGCCGGTCATGTGAAAGCGATCGAAATCGAAGGCCCGGGGCACAGGTGAATAACGTAAGATTTTAAGGGCGACGTAGTCATCGGCCTCTTGCATGAAAACTGCTCTGTAAGGGTCGCAGAGCCGCCAGCCGCCCCCGGCGTAAAATTCGGCCCAGTTGTGATATTGCGCCGGACCGATCAAGCCCCCTTCCGGACAATGGTAGCCGGCGACACCGCGCGCAGGAATGCCGTTCGCGCGACAAAGGGCGACAAAAAGATGCATCATTTCGGTGCAGTCTCCCTTCCGGGCCTGCAAGGTAGCTGAAGCACCCCGGTTGTGTTTGACGTAGCTCGCGTAACGGATATTTTTGACAATCCAATGAAATATGTTTTCGGCAGTGGCCAGGGAGCCGCCGGCATGCAGGAAACCGGCAAGGTGCTGTAGATCCGGATCATTGACTTCGATAAACCGCTCTTCGTCAAGAAAGGCTGCGGTCTCCCCGCACGGGCCACGGATCGGCACCGCACGCATCAGTAAATCCGCTTTTAGAGTAATGATTCTGGTCGCATGGGGTGGGATTCTGTCGAAGGTGTAGCAGAAAAAAACATTCCCTTCGCTGTCGTAGGCGACCTCGTGCGGATGAGAAGAATAGATTTCCTGAAGGCGTTGTGCAGGGCTTTCCGGTCTCGGGGTGTTCACCCAAATTTCGGCGCGTTCGACGAGGTGACCGGAGGTATTTTGGATGGTTAAACCGTACGAGATTCTTTTGAGGATTGCCGGACTATTGGCCGAAAATAATCCGGGATGTTGAATGTCCCAGACGATCAGGCCGGCACTACAGATCAAAATAAGGTATAGAACAGATACGAACGACCTTTTTGCCACGTGCGTTAACCCCTTCGAATAAGATCATTTTACGCCGGAAGCAGAACGGCCCGTGGTAAAACCGTTGGGGCCTTTCTCCAGAGCATCCGGCAGAAAGGCATGATCTGAGATCTAAAAAGCCATATGGACCGAACCGTAAAGAAAATGACTGCGGGTCGGCCTGAACATTTCCTCACGGAAATGTTTTAATCGAAGGGCAAATTTTCTAACTTTCGGGAGATTTAAACTCCCAATTGACTGACAGCTTTTAATCAGCAGTCTTCAAAGCCGTCACTGGAAGAGAAACCATGCCGATTGCCGGCGTGCTTTCTCTTGAGCAGATGGGAAAGAACCGATTGGGCGTGGGCCTTTCGCAAAAGCCGGAGTGGAAATTCACATGCTATGGTCGCCGCACCTGGTTGCGATAACCTGATGGTCTTTTGCCTTCGGTACGGCTGTGACATTAAAAAAAGATGAGAAGAACAATGTGCAAAAACCGTGACACGTTGAAATTTGTGGCTTATAGCGGGCGGAAAGACGCCGGTTGTGTAGATTACACCATAAGAATTGTGGGGCTGGGGTTTTTATCTCGGAAGTTTTTTTCCGCTTCTCGGCTATAACTCTTTTCGTTCTAAACGGCAGACCGCAGTAGCTGGTCAACCCCCGTTAATTTGTGGATTATTTTTCTCACTTTTGGGTAGAAGAGTCATCACAAACAGTCTTCGCAAGACAAACACATAACTTTAACCGGCTGTATTTATATTTAAAATAATTTTACATGATTTTTGCAGGGGCAATCCGTCGTCCAGTCAGTAAATTGGACCAGCGGTTACCGGGGCCGGGAACTCGATCACGACTGAATCGCATCCGAACCTGTAACACCGGTAAATTACCGGGCAGTCGACATAGTCGACGTTGTATTGTCATAGTCCATCTGAATTTATCTTTTTTATGCAGGGCTTCGAGGAGGGATCTTTTTTTATCAGACAAATTGACTTTACAGTCATTTGCCAAGATCAAGTTTGGTATAAATAAAACACGGAAGGCTGGCATTTTGGCGTATGCGTCCTGAATCAATTTTTTACAGATTTTTAATTTTTATGCTTTTTTTTTGCGGCGGCAGTCCTTTACTCCACGCCGAAAGAAATTACTATGTCGGCCGGGATGAGGCTGGCATCTTTTTGCAAACCGATACGTATGGCAGCTGGTACATCGGGCGGGACACCGCGGCAGAATTTAAATTGGGCGAAAAAGGAACATATAGAACCGGCGTCGATCATACCGGGAACTTCATATTGATCGGAAAACAGAAAAAGTTCTACACCGATTTAGAGGCAAGAGAGAGCATCGCCCGGCAGACACGCGAAAACGACAGGTACCTCGACCAAAGCAGCGACCGGGTCGAGACGACCATCATTATTCGCAACAATCAGATTTTGCTCCCCGTAATTTTGGGATACCAGTCGAGGGAGATAAAAGTTTTGCTGCTTCTGGACACCGGTGCCTCGATGACGGTGCTGCATCATGACATCGCCGAGAATTTATCCATTCAGCAGATGACGCCATCGGTCATGTTCTCCGCCGAGGGCCGGCCGATCGAATCCAGTCTGGCTCAACTGGATTACATCAGGATAGGTTCGCTGAAGAAGGAGAATGTACTGGTGAGCATTATTGAACACAAGGACCCGTCCGTAGACCGGCACGGATTGCTCGGCATGAATGTTCTGCGGGATTTTGAATATCAGGTGGATTTCAGGAGGAGAAAGATTATCTGGCGCAGTGACGGGTCAACAACCTCACGGTAGGTGACCCCGTCCTTTTCAGTGCAGTTATCGGCCGATATCGACCTGTTTCAAGCCTTAACCGATGTGACCGGAAATCCTCGAGCGAAAGGCCTTTCTCCATGACGCCCGCGCGCAGGCACTTTGCCGGGCACCGCCAGGGCCTTTGCCGCCGCGTTTTTCTCATAAAATGTTGCCGGTTCATATTTCCAGCCGGACATCAAGCGCTTTTGCTCTTTTGCCAGCCGGGAATAAACGAATCGGCCCAGAAGGGGAGCCGACAGGCGTGTTTTCCACCCGAATTCGCGGCAGATGTCTTTCAGGAGGCAATCCATCTTCACAAACATCGACTGCTCTTTGCGGTAGTAGTGCCGCATGGCCCAGACGGTCGCAGCATACGTAAATTTCAGCGGCTGCGCCTCGCGCTCGAAGCGCGCCCTGACCCGCGCATCCGGAGTGTGCCGGTACTGCCGCCAGCCGGTCAGCTGGGTTTTTATCAGCCGTGCCAGGCTGGGACCGTTGACTTCGAAGTCGCGCTGGAAGGCTTTCAGCAGAAACGTCTCCTCCTGACCGTCGCGTATGTGGGCATGGCGGTAATTGAACCGGTACTGCCCGTGGGCGTCCGCGACTGGAAATTCCTCCTCGTTCAGCAACGAGCCGTCCTGCTTGTGCTTTTCGTACAGGGGCGTCCCGGGATTCGGGGTGTAGAGCATGAACTGGTGAAAGTCGGTCTGGTGGCCGACGGCATCCTCGATGACCTTGTCCATCGTTTCGGGCCGATGATCTTCAAGGCCGATGATCGAAGAGCCTAAAACACGAATGCCGTGCCCTTGCAGCCGTTTCACCAAATTGCGGGTGTCGACGTCCTCGAGTTTTCTGTAACCGCTGGCCTGACCCTCGATACCCATCCAGACCCAGCCGATGCCGAGCCCCACGAGGTGTTCCATGGCGTAGGAGCTGATAACGCGCGCCGAGCTGAAGACATACAGCGACCAGCTTTTCCGTCGAGCCTGCATCAACTCCAGCAGCCTCAGGGCGCGTTTGCGGTGCAGCAGGAAGTTTTCATCGAGCACGAAAAACGATTGGGTGCGAAGCTCATGCGACAGCCGGTCCATGACGGCGAAGAGTTCCTCGCCGGTCTCGTAAAAATTGAGAAACTTGCCCTTGCCGCCGAAAAGGGCCGACGTCGAGCAGAAGTTGCAGCCCACCGGGCAGCCGACCGACGGAATCAGAACAGCGGCCGTATCGCCGGGCTTGTCGCGCAGGGTGATCCCCAGCGCCCGGGCGCCGAAAGCCGAGTAGATCGCCGGGTGGCGGACCGGGGCATCGGGACGCTGGCCGAGATACCGCCTGAACCATTTGATGCCGTCGCCCCTGACAATGTGATCGGCGTCGATCGTCTCGCCTATCCGTTCCTTGTTGGAGATATGCCCGCCGACCACGATGATGGCCTGCGGCTGGTGGCACCGGATCAGCTCGCACATCTTTTTGACCTTGTCGACATTGGGGATGATGGCGCTGATTCCGATGACGTCATACGGCGTTTCTTCGAGTTCCCGAACGAAACGGTCCAGGCCGGCGAAATCGAGGACCGTGCAAGGAGCATCGATGTTGGCCTGGAGCATTAGCAGGGAAAAGGAGCGATGAAACATGCGCAGGGAAAAGGCACCCTGAACCCGCGTGACCTGATTGTGGTAGAGTTCCATCGGGTTGACGGCACGACTGCCGTATTCATCATCCCGTGAGAACGGGCCGAACACGCTGCACAAAAGGACCCGGGCGCGTGTTTTCTTTGGGTGGCCCGGAATAAAGTGGTCGTCCATAATGTCTCCTGCGACAGTCTTTAAGATAAAGGTTTTAGCGGCGGCATCGGTCGTCGGCGCATGACTCGTAAAGACGCCTTTCTCCGTCCTTGCCAAAGCCTTTGTCTTACAGCTTATATCGTATGGTGAAGTTATCGTCATTGAAGAGACTTTAGACGACATCGGGGTATATCGAAAGGCAATATTGCCGTTTTACAAAACTATTACAATCCATTTTGCAATTGACCGCCGCGCGATTCCTATGATAGTTTCACCTCGCAACTTGCGGTTCTTGACGACGGCGCGACTCACCACGGGAGGAGAAAATGGCCAAATCTCGCGATACCAAGAAAGATATGAAAAAAAAGCCCAGCAAAACCCCCAAGGAAAAGAAGAAGGAAAAGTTGGAAAAGAAGAAAGAAAAGTAAACATGGGAGATGCATGACGCCGCATCACGTGCTGCAGAAATTTTTTGGTTACGAGTCGTTCCGGCCCCATCAGCTCGAGGTTATCGAGCAGGCCCTGGCCGGCCGGGACGTTTTTGTCCTGATGCCGACCGGCAGCGGCAAATCGATTTGTTTTCAGGTTCCGGCCCTTATCCGCCCGGGGGTGGGACTCGTCGTGTCGCCGTTGATCGCCCTGATGCAGGACCAGGTGGCGGGTCTGCGCCAAAACGGCATCCGGGCCGATTATCTGAATTCGAGCCTGCCCCCCGAGGCCGCCCGCGAGGTCGAAGCGCGGGTGCTGGCGGGTGCAACCGATCTGCTGTACATTGCCCCGGAAAGGCTGCTGTCCGACGCGTTCCAGCGCTTTCTTTCCCGGTTCCCGCTGGCCTTGTTTGCGATCGACGAGGCGCACTGCGTCTCGCAGTGGGGTCATGATTTTCGTCCGGAATACCTCCAAATCGCCTCCGTTACCCGCCGGTTCCCGGAAGTCCCGCGCCTGGCCCTGACGGCGACGGCCGATGCGGCCACCCGGCGCGAGATCCTGGACAAGCTCGATTTGAGCCGGGCGGCGCAGTTCGTGTCGAGTTTCGATCGGCCGAACATCTGCTACCGGGTGCAGCTGAAGGAAAACGGCAAGCGCCAGCTGCACGATTTCATCGCCAAGCGCCACCCGGGCCAAACCGGCATCGTTTACTGCCGTAGCCGCAAGCGCGTGGATGACATTGCGGCCTGGCTCCTGGAGCGCGACATCAACGCCGTCGCCTACCATGCCGGGCTGCCCTCCGAAGAGCGTAACCACCGCCAGCAGCGCTTCGCGCGGGAGGAGGCCCTGGTGGTGGTGGCCACGATCGCCTTCGGTCTCGGTATCGATCGGCCGGACGTGAGATTCGTGGTCCACTTCGATGTCCCCATGAGCATGGAGGCCTACTACCAGGAAACGGGGCGCGCCGGCCGCGACGGCGAACCGGCGGAAGCCTGCATGCTGTATTCGCTGTCCGATGTGGTCGCGGCGCGCCAGTTGCTCAACCGCTCGGAAGGCGAGGAGCGGTTCAAGCGGGTTCAGCAGCAAAAGCTCGACGCCCTCTTGGGCTATTGCGAAACCACAGAGTGCCGGCGCCAGGTGCTGCTGCGGTATTTCGGCGAATCGATGCCGGAGGCCTGCGGAAACTGCGGCACGTGCAATGACGGCACGGACTCGTGGGACGGCACCGTCGCGGCCCAGAAAGCGCTCTCCGGCGTCTATCGAACCGGTCAGCGGTTCGGGGCCCAGTATCTGACCGAGGTGCTGCTCGGAAACACGAGTGCGCGCATCAAAGGTTTCAGACACGACAGGATCAAGACCTTCGGCGTCGGCAAGGACTTGTCCGGCCGCCAGTGGCGATCCGTATTTCGCCAGTTGATGGCCGCGGGGTACCTGACGGCGGACCCGCAAGGCCAGGGCGGATTTCAATTGACCGATAAAAGCTGGCCGCTTTTAAAAGGCGAGCAGACCATTCGATTCCGCCATGACGCCGTGCCCGTCAAGGCGACAGGCAGCGGTCGCAGCGTGCTTCAGCCGGCGCCGCCGCCCCTGGATGAGCGCGCCATGAACCTCTGGGATCATTTGCGGCAAGTGCGCATCGAAATTGCCCGGGAAATGGAACTGCCGGCCTATGTCATTTTCCATGACAAGACGCTCACGGAAATGGCCGCCCGACGTCCGAAAACACGAGAAGACCTGCTGCAGATCATCGGCGTCGGGGAACGCAAGGCCGACCAATACGGCGAGCGGTTTCTGGCCGCCATCCAGACCTGGCAAGAGGGCGACCCGCCGCGGTAGCGAGTGCGAAAGCAGGTGCTCATCATTGAATCACGAGGTCTGATTCAGCTTCAAGAATTGGATTTCGAACAGCATCACCGGTTGACAACCTGCACTCTAAACTTAAGGTGACATAGGGAGGATTTTCGGCTCGCCCACTGGTATTTCTTTTCGGATCTTCGCTTTCAATCGAAAACGGAGACGGCCTCGTGCGATACACTGCCCAAAAGCGACTGGTGCGGGACCTTCTGGATCAGGCCGAAGTGCGGATCGACGGAGACCGGCCGTTCGACATCCGCGTGCACGACGCCGAGTTTTACCCACGGGTCCTGGCCGGCGGATCGCTGGCGCTGGGCAACAGCTACATGGATGGCTGGTGGGACTGCGAGGCGTTAGATCAGTTCTTCGAACGGATCATGGGCGCCCGGCTCGACAAAAAAGTGCGCCAGTCGAAAGCCCTGATCTGGGCGGCGCTCAAAACCCGCCTGGCCAATCCGCAGCGGTATGCCCGGGCTTTTGAAATCGGTGAGCGGCACTACGATACCGGCAACGACCTTTTTTCGATCATGCTGGACAGGCGACTGAACTATTCCTGCGCTTACTGGCGATCGGCCGTCACGCTCGACCAGGCCCAGGAAGCCAAGCTGGAGCTGACGTGTCGCAAGCTGGATCTGAAACCGGGGATGCGGGTGCTGGACATCGGCTGCGGATGGGGCGGACTGGCCGTCTATGCCGCCGAGAAACACGGCGTGCGCGTGACCGGCATAACGGTGTCGCGCGCGCAGCTGGAACTGGCCCGGCGGCGCGTCGACGGTCTGCCCGTGACGTTCGAGCTGCAGGATTATCGTGATCTCAGGGACACTTTCGACCGCATCGTTTCGATCGGCATGTTCGAACACGTGGGGGTGTCCAACTACCGTGCCTACATGCAGGCGGTCCACCGCTGCCTCAAAGACAACGGACTTTTCCTGCTGCACACCATCGGCGGGAACACGTCGGTCCGTTCGCTGGACCCCTGGATCGCAACGTACATTTTCCCGAATTCGATGCTGCCGTCGGCCCGCCAGATCACGACCGCCGCCGAGGGGCTCTTCGTTTTGGAAGACTGGCACAGCTTCGGTGCCCACTACGATCGCACGCTGATGGCGTGGTATCGCAACTTCACCAAAAACTGGCATCGCATCCGGGACACCTACGGTCAGCGCTTCTACCGCATGTGGACCTATTACCTGCTGTCCTGCGCCGGCGCGTTTCGCGCCGGAAGGAACCAGCTCTGGCAGATTGTTTTTTCGAAAAACGGCCTGAAAACCGGCTACGCTTCGATCCGATAAGTGGGAGAAAGGTTCAGTCCTGCCGCTAGCCGCCCCGTCTGATCACATAAGAAACCATTACACTGCCGGGAAAAATCCGAATCGCAAGTAGCTGCTGCTTTTTATTCGTAGGCGTGATTGGCGGCGATTTTGCCGAATTTGACCGGAAATAACAATAAAGGAAGGACAACGCGAGATGGTAAAACTTGAAACAAGCCTGGGCGAGATTTTTCTGGAACTCGATGAAGAAAAAGCCCCTAAAACCGTTGCGAATTTTCTGGAGTATGTGAAAGCGGGCCACTACGACGGCACCATCTTTCACCGGGTCATCGACGGGTTCATGATCCAGGGCGGGGGAATGACCGGCGACATGACCGAAAAATCGACCCGCTCCCCCATCGAAAACGAAGCCGACAACGGGCTCAAAAATACCGCTTACGCGGTCGCCATGGCCCGCACCTCGGACCCGCACAGCGCCACGGCCCAGTTTTTCATCAACGTCAAAAACAACGATTTCCTGAATCACACCGCCAAGACTCCCCAGGGCTGGGGCTACACGGTGTTCGGCAAGGTCGCCAAAGGCCAGGGGGTGGTCAACAAGATCAAGGCGGTGGCCACCGGCCGCAAGGGCGTTCACGACGACGTTCCCAAAGAGCCGGTCGTGATCAATAAAGCCGAGGTCGTCGAGGCTTAGAGGTCGAGAGTAAAATAGGGGGAAAAAACACCGGGTTCCGGCTGCCATTAACCCGTAACTCTGAACGCGGAACCCTGGATGCGCAAATAGACATCCTGGCAAGTGTAAGGCGCCAGGATAGAGTCGTTGGCAAGGCCAGAGGGAGGCGGCTGTATTAGTCATACGCCGACGACCGATAACGCCGTCAATTTCTTTATCCTGGCAAATGCAAGGCGCCAGGATAGAGGCGTTGGCAAGGCCACAGAGAGGAGGCTGTATTGGTCATACGCCGACGACCGATAACGACGTCCAACGCTTTTATCCTGGTGCCTTCAGCGGGCGGAGGCCGCCGCGGCGGCTTCCATCAGCGCTTCGGAAAACGTCGGGTGGCCGTGCACCGTGCGGGCGACATCCTCGGCCGAAGCCCCGAATTCCATTGCCAGCACGCCCTCGGCGATCATTTCCGAGGCCCGCGCGCCGAGAATGTGGATGCCCAGAATCCGATCCGTTTTCTTGTGGACGATCACCTTGGCAAAACCGTCGGTTTCCCCCAGGCAGCGCGCGCGACCGGCGCCGGTGAAGGGGTAGGTGCCGACGCGGTAGGGAATCTCGCGCTGTTTGACCTGCTCTTCGGTCATCCCCACGCCCGCCACCTCGGGCGCCGTGTAGATGATGGCGGGGATGGCGTCGTAGTTGACCTCGCCCGCCAGGCCCGCGATGCCCTCCACCGCGGCAACGCCTTCGGCCGAAGCCTTGTGCGCCAGCATGGGACCGGCGACCAGGTCGCCGATGGCGAAGATGCCCGGCCGGCTCGTTTCGAACCTCTCGTTGACGGTCACCATGCCGGACTTTCCATCCGTCTCCACACCGCTCTCCTCCACCCCCAACCCGCGGATCAAGGGCCGACGGCCGACGGCCACCAGGAGCTTGTCGAACGCGAGAGTCTCCTTTTTATCGCCGGATTCAATGGTCACGCTCACTTTCTTGGCGCCGGCCTTGGCACCCGTCACCGTCGTCTTCAAACGGAAGTCGAAGCCCTGTTTCTTTAAAATGCGCTGCAGGGTTCTGCCCACCTGGCCATCCAGGGCGGTGGCGATTTGCGGCAGCATTTCGATGACCGTCACCTCGGCGCCCAACCGCCCCCAGACCGAGCCCAGCTCCAGGCCGATGTAGCCGCCGCCGACGATGCCGAGCCGTTTGGGGACGGCCGGCAGCCGCAGGGCTTCGGTGGAGCTGACGATATTATTTCCGTCGAAGTCGAGGCCCGGAACCGACACCGGCTCGCTGCCGGTCGCCAGCAGGATCGACTTTGCCGCCAGGGTCCGCGTCCGGCCTTTTTCTCCGGGACTCTCCACCTCGACGCGGTCCGCACCCGCCAGGCGGCCCACGCCGTGGACGATCTGGATCTTGTTGCGTTCGAGCAGTTTGCGGACATTATCGGTCAGCTCCTCCACCACCTTGTCCTTGCGGGCCATCATGGCCGCCAGGTCCAGGCGCGGCCGGCCGATCTCGATGCCGTGCTCGGCCAGTCGATGGGCGGCAAGGTAATAGTACTCGCTGGAATCCAGCAGCGCCTTGCTCGGAATGCAACCCTCCCGCAGGCATACGCCGCCCAGGCGCGGCTCTTTTTCCACGCAGGCGACGCTCAGGCCGAGTTGGGCCGCCCGCACCGCCGCCACATACCCGCCGGGACCGCCGCCAATGATGACAAGATCGAATGTTTCCGTCTGGGCCATGGTCAAATCTCCACAATCATGCGTTCCGGGTTTTCGAGTAATTCCTTGATGCGCCGCAGATAGGTCACCGCCTCCCGGCCGTCGACGATGCGATGGTCATAGCTCAGGGCCAGGTACATCATCGGGCGCACGACGATTTCATCCTCGATAACCACCGGCCGCTTCTCGATGCGGTGCATGCCGAGAATGGCGCTCTGGGGCGTGTTTAAAATCGGGGTGCTCAGAAGCGATCCGAACACCCCGCCGTTGGTGATGGTAAACGTCCCGCCTTCGAGGTCGGCCAGATCGAGCCGGTTCTCCTTGATCTTTTTGACGTAATCGACGATGGCCTGCTCCATCATGGCCAGCGAAAGATTTTCGCAATGGCGGATCACCGGCACAACGAGTCCGCGGCCGGTCCCGATCGCCACCCCGACGTGGTAGTAATGGTGGTAGACGATGTCCTTGCCGTCGACAAAAGCGTTTATTTCCGGAAACTCCTTGAGCGCCTCGACGGCGGCCTTGATGAAAAAGGACATGAACCCCAACGCCACATCGTACTTCTTCTGGAAAGCTTCCTTGTAGCGCGACCGGATTTCCATCACGCGGCTCATGTCGAGATCGTTGAAGGTGGTCAGCATGGCCGTGTTCTGGCGGGCTTCGAGCAGCCGCGCGGCAATGCGCTGCCGGATGGGGGTCATCGGCTTGCGGGAGGTTTCCTCGGCCGCGGCCGGCGGGCCGGCCTGGCTCTCGCCCGGCGCAGCCGTCTGGGGCGCCGCTTCTTGGGCCTTACGCGCCTCGAGGTGCAACAGGACATCGCCTTTGGTGATACGGCCGTCGGGGCCGGTGCCGGTCACCGCCCCGACATCGACTCCGGTCTCCCGCACGAGGCGCCTCACGGCGGGCGAGAGGCTGAGATCCGCCGGCAGCGGTTTTTCGCGCGGCGCCGGCTCGACGGCCTTTTCTTTATCGGCCACCGTCGCGCTG
>JBAPWQ010000315.1:0-2385 GCA_049283795.1 Desulfobacterales bacterium
TCGGGCGCCATCTGGGCCAGTTCGTGTTCGAGCTTGCCACGCATGGCCAGGCTCAATTCGTTGGGGACACCTTGGGCTTCGGCCGGCAGCAAATTGTCTTCATCGGAGTTGTTGAACAGCACCAGCAGCGGCTTGCCCGAAAGAAAGGCAAAACCGCGCAGCTGGGGGGCGACGGCCAGTTCGGGGTGCCGTCGCAGGGGGCTGTTGTTTTCAAGGGCCGCGATGCAGGCCTCCAGCAGGGCCGGCTCTTCCGGATCGCCCTTGCGGCCCCTTTTTTGATCCATTTTCAGCCGCTCCAGGCGTTTTTCGGCCACGATGAAGTCGGTCAGAATCAGTTCCTGGTCGACATTTTTCACGTCTTCGAGCGGCGTCGGCTCGACCAGGCCATAGCCGCTGAAATTGCGGACCACGTGAATCAAGGCATCGCAGTCTCTCACCGCCGTCCACGGGGACCCGGATTTTGCGCCATCCTTCTCGGCCACTTTGCCGGGCAGCAGATATTCCACCTGCGCGAAACTCGTCTTTTGGGGTGAATACATTTTGGCCAGCACCTCGAGCCGCGGGTCCGGCACCCGCATGGCGGCGATACGGGTGTCCCCCCGATACCCGGCCTGTTGAAAATTACCAGTCAAGGCTTCAAAAACAGTTGTTTTTCCCGACCCCGAAACCCCGATGATACCAGATTTCATGCGTCCCAAACTCCTTTATGCACCTACTCGACGATTTTTCCGAAGGCCTCTTCGAGCGATATTTTTCCGGTGCTCTTGAACGGAATGGTGGTTGGCGTCAACCCGCTGGTTTCCAGGTGAATCCGACCCTTCAACTGGTAGGACAAATCGGGGTGCCCGGTTTTAGCTGCTTCGGTTTGGGCCATCCGAAAAAAGGAAGAGGCAATGTTGAACATCGACGAATACACCCTGACGGTAACGGTGTCGCTGCCCAGCGCCGGAATGGTGACCGGGGTCTTGGAAACACCCGTGGCCACCGATTTGCCGTTGAGTTCCAACTCGCACTGAATTCCTTTGAGCGCCAAGGGGATGTCGTTGCCGTTGATCACCCGCAGCTTCAGCTTCAGCACGGTTTCGAAAAGATCGACCTCTTCGATGGTCAACCCGGCCAGTCGGATATCCGGTGCCTGGAGCGATTGTCCGAGCCCGGCACAACCGGTCGCGACCATCACCAGAAAAGCGGCCCCCGCGCAGAGCCGCCTCATACGGGACCTTTTTATATATTTCACAAGTCGATTTGCTCCGGTCATTCAAGTTTCGTAAAAATTATCCGATAATTAGATTGCGTCCCATCGTCGGCCGACCGTGCGATTATCGGCCGGCGTTCGGTTGGATTCGAAAAGGGCGATCATAAAAAAACCGGTGCTTTGAGAATGCTTATACCGTTTAATAACAAAATTGCCAACCCGACCCTTGCACGCCGCCCGGAAAGCCAAACGGCGGAGACCGCCTTCCAGCTCAAGCAGGAGACTACCGCCCGCCAGCGCGCCGAAAAGGCGCTTGCAGACAGCGAGGTAAAATACCAGGGCCTGTTCGAAACCGCGGCCGTATCCTTTCTGGAAGTCGATTTGTCGGCGGTTAAACAGGCGATTGACGATCTGGTCAATCAGGGCATCGACGATCTCGACGCTCATCTGCGGGCTCACCCGGAACCGGTGACCCAACTGTTGAAACGCCTAACCGTCAAGAAATTCAACGCCGCCACCCTGCGGCTCTTCCAGGCCGAAACGGCTGCCCAGCTGGTCCAGTCGGCTGAAAAGATCCTGGCTACCCAAGCGCCGGAGGTTTTCAGGGAGGCCCTGGTCGCCATCCACGAAGCCCGCCCCGACTTCGAGGCCGAAACCGTCAGCCGGACCCTGGCGGGCGAAACGGTCAATATTCTGATAAATTTCAAAATTCCGGCGGTCCTGGAAAAATTTGGGACGGTCATCGTCAGCCTGCTGGATATCAGTGAACGCAAACGGCTTGAATCTCAGTTTTTCAACGCGCAGAAAATGGAAGCCATCGGAACTCTTGCCGGCGGTATCGCGCATGACTTCAATAATTTACTCATGGCAATCGAAGGCCTTGCGTTTTTAATGCTGCAGGATACCGGCGCCGATCACCCCCATTACGCCACCCTGACCAAGATCGAAAAGCAGGTCAAGAACGGCGCCAAGCTGACGGCCCAGCTGCTCGGCTATGCCCGCCGGGAGCGGTCGGAAACCGCCTTGATCGACCTCAACCAGGTCGTGCGCGAAACCACCGAGGCCTTCGGACGCACCCGCAGGCAGATTGCCATCAACCTCGATCTGGATGCCGCGCTGCGCCCTATCAAGGCCAACCCGGGACAGGTCGAGCAGGTGCTGCTCAATTTGTGCATCAATGCCGCCGACGC
>JBAPWQ010000316.1:0-5833 GCA_049283795.1 Desulfobacterales bacterium
AAATGGAGCACGGTCGATGGAATGTCGAAAGACTGCTGCTCGGATGGCGTTACGCAGAGACAAAAGATATATCGAAAAAGCACTCGCCATATCTGATTCCCTGGGATGCCTTACCACCTGATATTAAGGAATATGATTTCAAAATCATCCTTACCTTACCGGGTAAATTCAAAGCTGCCGGCTTAGAAATATACCAGCTGGGAAATTCCGAAAGTAGAGAAAGCGAACAATAGGCTGTCCAGAAAAAAAGATGACCCAGTAAATATCTATGGTTACTCAGGCCATATCCTGTCGCTGCCGCCAGCCCTTTCAAGATAGTACCTCTATTTTTTTCTACGCGCAATGAATTTAGCCATAGAGACATGGGGTGTCTTCTTGCAGCTGATCCGTTTTCTATCTTGCCGATATATTTTTCTTTTCCACGCGATTGCCAGGGATAATTTTTGTGCTCGCGGATTACAAAATCCGCGCCGCGTGAGGCGATGTCACGGGTGAATTCAACGGTTCAGAAATTGCGATCGGTAAAGTATGGCTTGGGAACCTTCCTGTCGGTTCGAATTTTGGGGATTGGCTCTTGACATAGCCAATCATACAATGGCCTATAAGTCGGCAAGGCGACTGCACCCGAGGCTTCGATCAAAGCAGCCGCACGCGGGTGAATTCCGAAAGCTGCTCCGCCGCGAGCCTGGCCTGCATCTCGTCGATACGGCCCGGTTCCGGTCCGGCGACCTCCCACAGGCCGGCATCGTCGCCAAACTGCTTAGCCTTGATCGTGCCGTCCAAGTGCGGGGCTTCCGATTCGGCGTCGCCCGGCGCGAGGTGCCCGCTGAGCGCCTCGTGGGGAGTGGCGGGCAGGTCCACTTCTTCTTCCCTGAGCCAGCGAAATACGGCAGCGTAGACTGCGGGGATGTTCGGCAGTCCGCCGTGCACGCCCTTCACGTAGCGGATCGGGGTGCTGTATAAAGCCGCCGAGGCCAGGGGAACGCGTCCGTCGCCATCGCGGTGCGGGTCCGCGGCAATCCGGTCCGTTATCTTCGCCATTTTCTCCCACAGCCCGAAGAACCTCGGTTCGTAGGCTAGCCGGAAAAGCGTCTTGTACCCGACACCGGCGATCACCAGCATGCGGTCGCGCTGGGTTTGATCCAGCGACCGGTGGGCGCCATCCATCTGCCGGTGGAACTCCGATGTGTGATTCAAGACATTCTGAAGCGCGGACGTCTGCGACGGCGTCAAATCGAGCACCCAGCTTTCCGCACGATACAGGTCGAAATTGACGCACGGGTGCTGGTAGTCCTCAGCGGCAGGAGCAAAGGTCCAGGGCGAGGGGTCGTCCGGACGCGTGCCCGGATAAATGCCGCTCGGCGCCGGCAGCATGCTCAGCGCGCCCCACATGGAGCGAAACGTGTCGCGGCTGAGATACAGCCCGAGCAGGGCCAGGAGTTCAAAGCCCCACAAGTGGTTTTTCAGGTAGCCGGCGATCGCGGGCGAGCCGTAATGCGGCGTTCCGATGAAGACGATGCGGCCGATTCGGGGCCACAGTTCCGGTCCGTGGGCCATCAGCGCGGCCCTGACCACCAGCCCCCCCATGCTGTGGGCTACCAGATTCACCGGCCGGCTTCCGTTCTCGCCGTAAAGCCGGTTGACCAGATCTTTTAGTGCGGTCGCGCTCAGGTGCAGCGGCTTGCGCCAATCGAAGGGAAATACCTCGTGGCCGAAATCGTCGCGCGCCAGGACGGCGGTCAGAAGGGGTTCATAGGTCGGGTCGGAGGAAAAGGGTTCGATCTGGTTGGCCGGATCGGCGTCCTCCAAACCGCCGGGCGCCAGGGCCAGGTCGTTGATGTGCTGCCGCGTGCGCACGTCGATCCACCACACGCCGCCCTTGGTTCGGCTTTGCAGCAGGCTGCCCATAATGCCCGGCACGAAGATCAGATTCTTCGGCGACTGGATGCCGAGATGGCCGCTGTCCCATTTGGCCGCGATGTTGCGGTACTCGCCAAACGCCTCCTGCCCGAGATAAGCGGCCAACGCCTCGGCGTTGGCGTCGTCGCGGGCCATCTCGAGCCGCCGTGCGGTCGCAGCGGCCAGGAATTCTTCGATGAAGTCTTTTGCCATCGGTCTTCCTCCTCTCAGTTGCGCAGGTGCTCCAGGTCGGCGGCACTGGCCATGAAGAGTTCGTACTGATTGACGTAGGTGTAGAAAAGGCCGCCGATGTTGCGGTACCGGGTCCAGAGAAACAGCCGCGTTTGAGTGACGGCCTCACCGGCCGCCATCGGCTTGGGCGGATTCTCATTGGCGAAATACGGGAATTTGCGCCAGAAGAAGTGGAAGAAAATGTGGGCGAAGCGGCTGGCGAACCGGATCGGGACTTTCGCCTCGGTACCCAGATACGCCCGGCTGCCCCGGCTGAAAAAACCCATTTCCAGCATGTTGGCGATGTATGGGTCGCTGGTCGAGGTGGTGCAGGCGTTGGCGAAGACAAAGGGCTGATCGGCCAGTTTGCGGGTGCCGAGTTCCGTGCGGCCGAGCACCTCCGAGATCTGCGTGCTGTTGCCGAAGCGCAGCACGGGATCGTTGCCGGCGCCGACCGCGCACTGGCAGAAGAAGTACAGGACCGCCATCGGCAGCGGGGCCGGGTTGTCGAGGCAGCGGACCAGCTCTGTTTTGTAATTGGAATCCGCCGCCAAAGACGGGATAAAAAACTGGTTCTGCAGGCCCGCCCACTGCTGCCGCTGCCACCTGGATTCCACCGCGGTCACATCCTGCGGCTGGTCGCCCCAGTAAAGGAAGTGCCCGACATGGGCGTCCGCGAGCCGGCCCAGGGCCTTCGACCCGGCCTGGACCTCGTGCGCCGTGTAGCCCAGGCGAAAGCGCAGGCCCAGAAACCCCATCGGGTCCAGCGGCTCGCCGACGGGCGGCAGGTCGAACAGATACATCAGCCCCCACGGGACGTGCGGCAGCCAGCCGGGGTTGCCGGTGGGCGTCCAGGAGATGTCGAGGCGATGGCCGGGCGTGAGCGAGGTTATCCATGCGTGCAGGGGGGAGGTTTCCGGGAAAAATGACTGGTACAGCGCGTGCCCGTCGTAAGCGAATTCGCGCAGTTCGGAGCTGACATTGGCGTTGTCCCAGGCGTCGCGATGCGGCTGATCCGCCAAATCCTGCAAAGCGGTCCAGTCGTATTCGGGCGTCCAGTTCATGATCCGCTGCGACAGGTCCCCCGGATCGATGCCGTCGAGGTAGGCCTCCCACCGGGCCCGGAAGCTCTCGGCCGAGTTCCGCACGTTTTTGATCGGCCCCGCCACCTGCGCCTGCACCGCCGTCCAGGGGATGGTCTGCGGGCTCAGGTTGCGGGGGCCGTCGCCGCCTGAAACGATGGCGAACTGGCCCAGGATCGCAATTGTCGTCTGGCCGGGCGGCGTCGTCCATTCGTGCGGTGCCGCCAGGTTGGCCTGGGCGGCGGGGGTGTGAACCAGATCGTACCGGACGACCGCCGGCCCGGTTGGGGTTGAACGCCTGTCGCCCGGCAGCATCTTTTCAGCCGCGGCCAGCTGCACTTCGAATTGGCGATACAGCTCGCTGCCCGCATAGACAAGGACCTGCAGGCGCCCGTCGGCGGCGCGCGGCGTGACGGCCAGTTGCGGCACCGCGCTGTCGCCCGTCTCGGGAATGTGCAGCGCAAAGGCGGCCGTCCAGACCCTGGCACCATCGATGAGTGTTTCAGAAACAACCGTGTCCGGCGTTTTGGCCGCAACTTCCACCGTGCTGGAGGTGACAACCCATTTCGTATCAAGGCCGCCTGCCGGAATATCCGCGGCGGAAACCAGGGTGTCAGGGCCGTCAAGGAGGCTGCCGCGCACAGCCTGCCCGACCTTGAAGTTCAAAAGGTACGTCTTGTTGACGCGCAGACGCTCCGCCGGCTGGCCGGCCTCCTCGTCGACCCACACGCTGATATGCCTTTCGGCGGCCGGCTCCAGCCCTTCGTCCGTTGAGGCCGAGGCATCATCCGGCCCGGCGCCCGCACCCGCTGGTTCTCCGATTTCTATGTTCTTGGCCATCGTGGAGTACGGGTCCGGCGAATCGCTGCCTCCGGCATATTCGTAAATCCACTCTTCCAGCATGGCCTTGTGAGTCGTGAAGTCAACTGCTTGGCGGCTGGACCCGAGCACCTGCCCGGTCTTCTCGCCCGGACTTTCAAAGGTTTCCTGCAGAAGGTTTTTTGCCAGTGTCGTTTTAAAATAAGCCCACAATTCGGGGTCCTTCGACTCCTTTACCTGGGTCAATGCCTGGCGGCACAAGAGGATCCGCCGGGGCATGTCGCTCGCCCGGCCGGCACGCTCCAATTCGGCAACTACGGAAGATAAGTCAACGGTAGAAGAGAAAGTCCCGGCCAACACTTCACCAAGCCCTTCGCGGGTATCATCGGGTTTGCGGGTATCAGAATTTTCCATCAGGGCGGGCAGATCCTCAAACAGCACGACCCGGACATCGTTGAAGTAATCCGGGGGCGTATCGAAGGCCTCGGCCAGCTGCCGCAACATGACGGTGCCCATTTTCCGGGCCTTTTTTTCGCTGTCCGCCGCTGGCGGAATAAAAAAGACCCGCCGCCGGTCCGGGTCATGGAGCAAAAGCGGGGCGTCTAGTTTCTTCTCGTGGCCGCAATGGTCGCAGCGGAGCAGCCGCAGCGAGCCGTCACGAATGCGGTCCACCAGGTCGGGACGCTCCGAAGCATCGACGATAAGCCAGACTTTTATCGCGGCGGGTCGTTGACAGCGGGGGCAGGAAAGCGTAACCGGCTGAGAAAAGGACCGTTTCATGGCGCTCCTTTCGCCTGGTGGGTAATCGGGGCCAGCGTGGGGCAACCTGGCAACGGAGGCCGCGAAGCGATCTCCGTCACCGGGATGATAATTGTGTTACAAAATAGCACTTAAATGTCAAGCGCTTGTTTGCCTGTCTATGAAATGAATACAAAAAACAAAGAATTAGACTGAGCGTCGCGTTTGGTGGCATCATGAATTGATGGCATCATGCATAATGCATTACGTCGAGGATTTTAGCGGGTACTATTTACGTTCTGCACGAATGTTCCTGCCTAACTGCTTGACATATTACGTTTCACATAATAGATTTTATGCATGATTAAATCATTTGCCTGTCGCGATACCGAAAAGCTTTTCAACGACCAACGAGTTCGCCGTTTTCAATCCATAGAAAGGCAGGCAAGAAAAAGGCTCATGGTTCTTCATGCCTCTCCCAGCCTTGACGTATTGATGCTCAATCCGGGGAACAGGTTTCATTCTTTGAAAGGAGCGAGAAAGGAACAATATGCGATTAGTATCAATAAGCAATGGCGCATATGTTTTGAATGGCTTGATGGTAATGCATTTAACGTCCAGATTGTCGATTATCACTGAGGTGTGGTCATGAATACGAAAATGCTTCTCGATCCGATAACACCGGGGGAAATCTTGCGTGAGGATTTCATGGAATCATTCGGTGTCAGTATAAACCAGCTAGCCCGGGATCTTTCCGTTCCTCCCAATAGAATCAGTGAAATCGTTAACGGGAAAAGAGCTATCACCGCCGATACCGCTTTGAGACTGCAACGCTATTTTGGTGTCGAAGCTCAATTTTGGCTGAATTTGCAAACTGAATACGATTTGCGGATGATGAAGCGTAAAATCTGGTCTGACATCGAGCGACGAATTATCCCGATCGCGTCGGAGGCACACCCTTCATGATAGAAAGAAAGAGATGCCCGGCACATCCGGGGCGCATACTGAAAAATCTTTAATTGACGCCTTTGGCAAACTCGTCACCTATGGATAGGCTTCAAAAT
>JBAPWQ010000317.1:0-6163 GCA_049283795.1 Desulfobacterales bacterium
ACCCCGTGAACATCGAGCTGCCGCATGCCGAGCCGCCGCACGAGAGTGTCGGTAAAATCCGGTTCGTCATCCACCAGTAAAACCCGAAAACTGTCCACGCCCCTACCCCCTCCCCCTGCTGCTACAGGCTTTTGTAACGCGCATCCGCCCACTGCCGGATTGCGCCCGACTATACCCAAGGCCCCTGACCGCGTCAACAGGAAAAGACCCGGACGCCGTTATCCAACCTTTGAACCCTTATATGAAACTTCATTATAGTTTCTTTATCGATCTGACTGACCGCTTGCGGCCAGAGGCGCCGCTCGTATGAAACTACGCCAAAATGGCATAGATTCTTTCTCGATCAAACAGGCCGCTTTTCAGGCCAGCGGCTGGGCTATTTGCACCGTGCACCGTGAACCTTGTACCCATCTTTTATCATACGCCAACGACCGATACCAGCAGCCAAAAGCTTAATCTCAAAGTCTGTACACAACAGGGACACCCCGCCGGCCGGGGGCGATGCTGTCCCATGATCCGGCCGGCGCTGCTAAAAAAAATCTATACATCGAGTAAACAATAGTGTAGGAAAACGATATCGATAAAACAGGTAAGCGGCCTGTATTACTTGATTTAGTCGGTTGACAGGAAAATGCCCGCGACCTGTTTCGTCACGTCGCGACAGCGGTTTGCCAAAACGCCTGGGAGGAGTCATGCAAAAACTCGAAAAATTGCGCGGTCGGATCAGTCAGCGGGTCGACGTCAACCTGAGGCGCTTCGATTTCGCCGCATCGGAAGCACTTAAAAGCTATGTCCCGCTGAGCAAGATGGCCAAATACTACGCGCTCTACGGCATCTCGCCGCACCACCCGCTGCACTACCAGTTCAACCACGCCAATCTGGCCGGAAGCAACCTGGTCGGGCAGTGCAAGGTCGACAATTCGATCCTTTACAAGTGCGATATCCGCGGCGACGAACTGAAGTGCAGCGGCGATGTCTACACCTATCGCGGAATCGACATCCGCCTCGACCACGACGAGGTGATCCTGATCAAGGACAGCTTCCTGATCAAGACCCTGGTCCACAACTGTTCGCACAACCCGGAAAATCCGGAGTTGTTCCTGATCAAGAACTCGGCCTCGACATCCTATGCCAACATCCACGGCTCCTGGATCGAGGGCTGTTTTCTGAGTCCTTTCAGCACCGTGGATCTGACCAGCCTGCACGGGTGTTTTGTCGGGACCTTCGCCTATCTGCAGGTCGGCGAACTCTGGCACGAACAGGTAGCGTCCGGAAGGATCTGGATCAAGGCCGAAGACACGTTTGACTTCAGCTACCAGTTTGCCGAGTCGGAGTTGAAAAAATACATCTCCTATAAACCGGGCGGGCAGCCCAGCGGCATTTTCATGGACTTTGTCGAGGGCCGCAAAACCGACTTCCAGGGCATCTTCAACGTGGTTCACCTCACCAGCCCGATTTCCGTGCCGAAAAGTGCTTCGCTGAGCCGCTATTCCGTCATCAAACCCAAGACGCGCATCGGTGAAAACGTCCTGATCGCCCAGCACGCTTACATCGAAAGCTCCATTCTCGGCAAAGGGGCCAATGCCCAGGAGCACTGCTACATCATCGACTCGAAGTTAAAGGGCAACAACGTCACCGCCCACGGCGCCAAGCTGATCGACGCCATCCTCGAGACCAACGTGTTTGTCGGGTTCAATTCCTTTTTGCGGGGCTCGTTCGATTCACCCTTGCGGATCGGTGAAGGCGTTGTTGTCATGCCCCACACCATTATCGATATCAAGGAGCCGTTGACGATTCCGCCGGGCCACTTGGTCTGGGGATTGATCAGGAGGCCCGAGGACCTGAAGGAGCACAGCATCGCCCTTGAAGACCTGTCCAAGGTCAAAGACAAAATCACTCTGGGCGCCATGACCTTCGAGGGCAGCGGCCAGGCCTTCGTAAAGGCCTTCAAGCACCGTATCGATCACATTCTCGAAGCCAACGGGGCCTACTTCGACGGCAAAAAAAACAGGGGCCATGCCCAGAAGGTGCAGCACATCGCTTACAACATCATCCAGCCCCATCCGCTCGGCCCGCAGAAAGGGGTCTATCCGACCATCGACATCCGGTCCTGACCGCAGGGCTTGCCAGAACACGCCGCATGCGACTGTCAGCCAGGTTTCCGATCGGCCGAAAGGCTTCAAGATACGGATTTTGAAAAGGCCAGAGGAAGAAGGCTGTATATTTTTATACGCCGACGACCGATAACGCAGGCAAAATTTGTATCTTGACGCCTTATTTGAAAAAGTTCAGCAGGGCCTGCAAATTGGTCAGGGGGTGCGGCGGGCAGCCGGGAATAAACAGGTCGACCGGCAGCAGGCTGTCCAGGCCCTCGCTGACCGCGGGGCTGCCGCGAAAGGGGCCGCCGCTCAGTGCGCAGCTTCCCACGGCGATGACCACCTTGGGGGCCGGGACGGCCGCGTAGGTCTCGAACAGGGCGGCCTTCATGTTGGCCGAAATCGGGCCGGTGACGACGATGCCGTCGGCATGGCGCGGCGAGGCCACGAAATTGATGCCGAAGCGTGCCAGGTCGAAAAAGGGGGTGGCCAGAACGTTCAGGTCCGCTTCGCAGGCATTGCAGCCGGCGGCCGACACCTGCCGCAGCTGCAGGGAGCGGCCGAAAAGCTGCTTGAAGTGCTGCCGGGCGTGATCGGCCAGGGCCGGCAGCGTGCCGTCCGTCTTCAGATGGTCCTTTTCGGCCACCGCCAGCTCGAAGTTGCGGGTGAAGGTGACAAACCGGCCTTCGGATAGGCGCTCGCAGGTGCCGCAAAACACGCAGCGCCCCATGTCGATCATTTTTTTCCCCGCATCGATGGCCGCCTGGGGACAGGCGGCCGCGCACTTTGAAGCCAGCGCCGGCGGCGCATCCCTGTCGATCTGCGGCAATCCGCGATAGCGCGCCGGCAGTTCGATGGCCCGCTTGGGGTAGGCGCTGGTGCGGCAGCCCTGCTCGAACCTGTTTTTCAATGTGTTGAACATTATCCTTCACCTTTGCCGCCGGCTGGAATGACGATGGTGGGGTATCCCGCCGGCCGTCCGCGCCTGTCAGAGATCAAAGCCGCAGTAAGACAGGTTGAAGCTCTTGTTGTTGAGCGGAAAATCGGAAATCCCCGTGTCCCTGAGCGCCATGGCCAGCCCGTTCCAATTGTGAAAGGAGGGGTCTTTGACCTTGTAGCGCAGGATGCCGCCGGCGGCGCCGGTCAGCAGGCAGTGCGACAGTTCGCCGCGCCAGGCCTCGTTGAGCGTCACCACCAGGGAATTGGCGGCCAGCGGCGGCTCGGAGGCCTCGACGGTGGCCGTTTCGATCGGTTCGCTCAACAGGGACTGGACAATTTCAAGCGATTGAAGGATCTCCTCGGCCCGGATCCTGGCCCGGGCGTAGACGTCGCCCGTGGTTTTGGCGTTCTCGGGAATCCTGAGCCGCCCGTAGCCTTCGGTGGGAAAACAGCGCCGGACATCGCAGGCAATTCCGCAGGCACGCCCGGCCGGCCCCACCAGGCCGAGCTGTTTGGCGTCGGCCGTCGAAATGCTTCCGCACCCCTCGAAGCGGGCACGGACGCTGGAGGTCGAAAACAGAAGCTCGATCACGTGCTCGACCTGGGGTTTCAGTTCGGCGATGCGCGCCGTCAGGGTGGCGCGATCCGTGTCGGTCACGGGAAAACGAACGCCGCCGGGCCGCACCAGCCCCTTGCCGAAACGGTTTCCGCACATCCACAGGGTCAGGTTGAGAAAATCCCCGCGCATCCGGCCGAAGTAATTGGCGGGGGGCAGGAAGGCCACGTCGCCACTCAGGGCCCCCAGGTCCCCGATGTGATTGGCGATGCGCTCGAGTTCCAGCGCGATCGTGCGGATGGTGCGCGCCCCGGCATCCGGCTGGCGGTCGGCCAGGGCTTCTGCCGCCTGGGCCAGGCACAGGCTGTTTCCGATAGCGGTGTCGCCGGCGATGCCTTCGGCGATCACCGGCCGGCGCCGGGCATCGACAGCCGGCAGCAGTGCTTCGACCCCGCGGTGCTGGTAGCCCAACTGGATCTCCAGGTGCAGCACGCGCTCGCCGATGCAGTTGAACCTGAAGTGACCCGGTTCGATCACCCCGGCATGCACCGGCCCCACGGCCACCTCGTGAATCTCCTCGCCGGCCACGGCATAGTAGTCGTAAGCGCCGGGAATATCCTTGTCGTAATCGTTGCCGAACGCATCCGGCCGGCCGAGGGTGTTGGGATGGTAGCGGACCATCTTCAACCAGGGGTGTCCTTCGGGGATGATGCCGAACTGCTCGGCGATTTCACGCTCGAACATGTGAAACGCCGCGCAGCGCGGCGTCATGGACCGGTAAGCGGCCGGCGCATCGCAGCCGGCCGCCAGCAGCTTGTCGGTCCTGAGCACCGCCAGCAACTTGACGGCCCCGGCGTCGGCATAGGCGAAATAGTGGACAATGCCGCCCCCGCCGGCCACGATGCCAAGCGCCCGCTCCCGGAAGTCGGCAAACGTCAGGTGCGGCAGGCTGTACCTTCCAACCGCCTGGCCGTTCCCGATCTGCAAAAAATCCTTTTCCATGCGTATCTTTCCAAGCTCCCTTTCGTTTCCGGTCCGGAAACCAAAGGGGGTTTACGGATGAAAACTCCCGGCATAGCTCACCGCGGTCAGTATCGTCCGGTACAGGGTGCCCGGCATCCACAGGCAGAGCAGCAGCGAGGTCAGCAGCAGCGCGTACTGCGGCCAGATCAGGCCGGGCTTCTCGGAAATGCGGATCGCGGCCCCGTCACCGCCGAAGGAAATCCGCAGGACATGGTGGGCGAGGCCGGCGAAAATAACGCAGATGCTGAAGATAAAAAGCCCGGCCGCCCAAAAGTGGCCGGCCCGGAAAGCGCCGAGAATGATAAACAGCTCGCCCAGAAAGATGCCGAAAGGCGGAAACCCGGCGATGGCCACGAACCCGCCGAAAAAAGCCGTAAAGGTTCCGGGCATCAGCCGGGCCAGCTTGCCGGTGCCCTCGATCAGGCGGCTGCCGTAGCCCAGCAGGATATTGCCCGAGGACAGGAACAGGGACGATTTGATCAGACTGTGGTGGATCAAGCACAAAATGGCGCCATAGGCGCCCAGGCCGCCAACCCCGGTGCCGAAAGCGATAATGCCCATGTTCTCGATGCTCGAGTAGGCCAGCAGGCGCTTGTACTCGCCCTGTTTGAGGATGAAGGTCGCCGCCGCCAGGATGGATGCCAGCCCGAAGACCATCAGCGTCGTGCCGGAAAACTGCGCCAATCCCGCGGCCTGCATAATTTTGTGGGTCTTGAATATCCCCAGGTAGGCGCAGTTGAGCAGCACCCCGGACAAGAGGGCCGAGGCCGGACTGGGCGCCTCGCTGTGCGCGTCGGGCAGCCAGGTGTGCATCGGCGCCAGGCCCATCTTGGTTCCGTAGCCCACCAGGATGAACACGAAGCCGGTCTTGAGCCACAACGGATCGAGCCGCGGCGCCACTTGGGCCAGCGCGGAAAACGACAGCGGCGCCTCCACGCCGCCCACGTCCATGGACAGGGCGATCAGCACCGAGCCCAGAAGGGCCAGGGCGATACCGACCGAGCAGATCAGCACATACTTCCAGGTGGCCTCCAGGGAGGCCGCGGAGCGATGGGTGTAGATCAGTGGCGCGCTGGCCAGGGTCGTGGCCTCGATCGCGATCCACATGACCATGATGTGATCCGAGAGCGTGACCATGGTCATGGTGGATAGAAAAAGCAGCATGGCGCCGGTGAAAACCGGCTCCGAACGGATGTCGGCTTCGCGCAGGTAAGCGACCGTGTAGATGGAGATCAGGAAAAACAGCAGCGATATCACCAGCAGCGACAACAGGCCCTCGGGCGTGACGGCGAAATAGTCTTCAAGCAGCGCCGGCGGCCGATAGATCCACACGGCCGCCGACAGCAGCAGGTGCGCAGCCCCGGTCGCCACCAACAGCGGGCGCCCGGACGCCAGCGGTAGAAAGAAGGCGACCACGCCAGCAATGAACGGAACCAGAAACAGGATTTCAACCATTGAACGTGCCTGTTCGTCAGCGTCCACAGGGTGCCGCAGCTGCAAGGCGTCGGGCGCGCCGGCGTACTGTTGTACGTCAAGTGCCCGACAACGC
>JBAPWQ010000318.1:0-4018 GCA_049283795.1 Desulfobacterales bacterium
CTCAAGGGGTTTCTCAAGGGGATCAACACAGAGTTTGATAGGGAGCATGACCGGCTATGAACGTTGTGGATTCCTCAGGCTGGCTGGAATATTTTTCAGACGGACCAAATGCAAAGCATTTTTCATCACCGTTGCGGGAAGCAGCAAAGTTGATTGTGCCCATCATATCGATATACGAAGTTTTTAAAGTCGTTTTGAGGGAAGCCGGAGATGATGATGCCCTCCAAGCCGTTGCGGCCATGCAAAAGGGTCGGGTCATCGAACTCACGGCCGATATCGCGATGAGTGCAGCAAAGTTGAGTTTGCATTATTCTCTGCCGATGGCAGACAGTGTCATCCTGGCGACGGCCAAGGCGTATAAATGTACCCTCTGGACTCAGGATGCCGACTTCAAAAATATTCCCGACGTAAAATTTTTCCCTAAAAAGTAATGATTGATCCGCTATGATGAAAAAAGGTGAAAAATATCTTTCTACGTTCCACGGACAGAATGCACGGCGACATGGCAAGCAGACAGGGTCTGACGCTAATGGTTTCCGGCCAGATTGGCACTCAAAAAAAGATGGTAGCCGGAACAATTAAAAGGAGGGAACATGAGTGAATCTTATCAACTGGACAGAGTATTTCAGGTCATTATGCAGCGCATGATGGAAACCGGCCAGGCACCGCACTATACTGAAATTGCTTCTGAGATCGATGTGCCGGTAGAGGAAGGGCGTAAAGCATTGCACGAACTCTATTCACCTGGTTTTCCGGGCTGGTTGTTTCCCAATACGGATTTCATCGGCTCGTTTCCGCCGTTCAGCAACCTGCCCACCCACAACCGCATCACTGTTGACGGCCAGCAAAAGTGGTTCGGTCAATGAGGTTTCGAAGCGCTGGCGGTCAGCTGGCTTTACCCGGGCAAAACCGTTCAGATCGATGCCCCGTGTTTGGATTGCGGTGCGCCGATCAGGGTGGAAATGAAAGACGGCATCGTTCAGAGTGCCGAACCGGAGGGTATCGTGGGGTATGTGTCTGTTCCTTTTAGAGACTGGTTCAACGATCTATCCTATGCCTGAAGTACCATGAACCTCTTCCGGTCGGAAGAACATGTTCGCAATTGGAGTGGTTTCAAAGCCGGTACCGAAGAAGGCATCAATCCTCTGTCTGATTTAGCCGGATTGTTTTCGATCAACTTTTTCAGCAAGCGGTTAGACGCCGATTACCTTTCGCATTTGCCGGGGTACCTCTCGGAGTTAATCGAAGCGGTAAAAGGGCTGGGGTCTTTTTGGCAGCCGCCGGAGCAATGATTTCCTCAAGAAAAATCTGAAATCATGGCTGTCCCATACGGTTGTTCCTGTGGGTTTCGCTGCACACCACCCCAGCCAGACTTTGCCACGGCTTCTATCTGACGATACCGCGCAGGAAGGCATCGATCTGCGGGAACAAGGTGGTGATATCTTGCGGCGCTCGCCACACGATATCCTTGTCGGCCCGGAACCAGGTCAGCTGGCGCTTGGCGAAGCGGCGGGTGTCGCGCTTCATGGTGCGCACGGCCTCGTCCCAGCTCAGGCGGCCGGTTATGAAATCGACCATGTGGCGGTAACCTAAAGACTGCATCGACTTGAGGCCATCGGCGTAGCCTCTTGCCAGCAGCCCCCTGACTTCGTTCAGGAGCCCGGCGGCCAGCATGGCCTCCACCCGGCGATCGATGCGCTCGTAAAGGTCCTTCCGGTCCATGTCCAAACCGATTTTCAGTGTCCTGAAGGCGGACTCGCGGAACCCGTGCCGGCGGTGATGGTCGGTTATGGCTTCTCCCGTGGCGGCGGCGGTTTCCAGCGCCCGGATGATGCGGAACGTGTCATTGGGATGGATTCGATCGGCAGCCGCTGCGTCGATGGCCGCCAATTGACGATGGAGGGCCTCGGAGCCGGACTCGGCCGCTTCCTCCCGGAGAAGGCGGCGGGTTTGCGGATCGGGCCGCTCGGCGCGAAAAAGGCCGTGGAGCAGGGCCTTGATGTAAAGCCCGGTGCCGCCGGCAACGATGGGAACCGCGCCGCGCCGGCCGATGTCGGCGGCGATGTCGCGGGCCGCCTGCGAGAAGCGGGCCGCATCGAAATCTTCATCCGGCTCGACGACATCGATCAGATGGTGCGGCGCGCGGTCCCGCTCCCGGGCGGTCGGCTTGGCGGTGCCGATGTCCATGAAGCGGTACACCTGCATGGAATCGGCACTGATGATTTCGCCGCCGAAGGCCCCGGCGGCCGCAATTGCCGCCGTCGTCTTGCCGATGCCGGTGGGACCGCAGATGATGAGGACAGGTGGCTTGTCGGGGTTTGTTGCGTTTGTCGGGTCGTCAGCCACTGGATTTGATAGTCAGTGCCCATCCGCGGTTCTTCTTAGGCACTTCGGAGGGCCCAAGTTTCGAGTTTCGAGTATCCAGTTTCAATCCTCTGTTTCAAGTTTCGAATACCTACCCGATGGTCTTCTTGACGATTCCCAACAACTTGTCGGCATCGAAGGGTTTGGCCATGAACGCGACGGCATCCTTGATGGCGTGGTCACCGTCGATGCCGCTGATCACGATCACCGGTGTTTCGCGCAGTTCCTCGTCCTGTCGCAGTTTACGGTAAAAGCGCGGACCCCAATCACCGGGCATCTGCAGATCGAGGGTGATCAGATCGGGCTTTTCTCGACGGACCACCGTCAACCCTTCCGAACTGCTGGAGGCCGTGCAGGTGTCATAACCGTTATTCTGGAACAGCGTCACAAGGTACTTCACGATAACGGGATCATCGTCGATAATCAGAATTTTTTTTGGCATGACAGATCCCCTTTCCCGGTTGGTCCATTGGTCGAACTGAAAGGCTCAGCGCTTTACATGGCATTCGCCGCACATCACCGGACCCCTGTTCTGGTTCTGATGGCACCCCATGCAGTTCATGTGAAACGCCCGCATCAAGCCCGGCTGGTTGCCTTGCGCCTCTAACGAGTGGCAGTCCGAACAGCGCTCGCCTTCGGAAGATTCGTCTTCCACTTTCTTGCCGTCCTCGTAGACGTGGTGGCATTCGTTGCACTGCTCGATTCCGGCGGCCTCGTTGTGCTGATCGTGAGGGAAGACCGCGGGAGTGCGTCGCGGCCGGGCGAAGTCGCTGCTGTCGATGTTGGTCATGTCTTCCTGTGAGTAGGCCGTGACAAGCACGACCAGGGAAACCGCCAGCATGGCGAGGATCATCATCGGGGCGCGTGTGTTCATAGGCTTCTCCTTGCGCGGCTTGAGTGAGCCATCAGGCCTCGACCGCTTCCGGTTTCTCCATGAGTTCGTAGATCAGGTCGCCGAAAAATTTGATTTCCAGTCCGATCTCGTAGTGGTGAACGATATCGTGCAGCCCGCTGTGGCAGTTGTGGCAGGGGGCGACCATGGTGGCCGCGCCGCGGGCTTTGGCATCGAAGAGCTGTTCGGCCTTCACGCGGTTGCCCTCGATGCGCTTCATCTTGAACGGCGGGCCGCAGTTGATCACCCCGCCGCCGGCGCAGCAGCAGTAGTTGTGCTCCCGGTTGGGGATCATCTCGACCACGTTGTCGCAAAGCTCGTGGGCGACGTAGCGCGCCATTTCGTGCAGGCCGCCGCCGCGGACCACGTTGCAGGGGTCATGCAGCGTGATCGGCTTGTCGTATTTGCGAACGATTTTGATTCGGCCCGACTTCAGCAAATCGTAATAGAATTCGATGGCGTGCACGATCGGAATCGGCGGCATGCGCCAGCCCAGCCAGCGGTTGCCCATGTCGTAGACCGAGCGGAACGCATGGCCGCATTCTCCCATGACGATACGCTTGACTTTAAGGCGAAAGGCGGTTTCGAAATGGGTGCGCTTGATGCGTCCCATCAGCTCGTTGTCACCGGAGAACATCGCCATGTCGCTGTTGTCCCATCCCATGGTGGCCGGCATGGTCCAATCGACACCGGCGACGTCCATGATCACGGCCGCCTGATAGATCAGCTGGGCCTGAAACTTGGGTTCGGGGGCGATGACCG
>JBAPWQ010000319.1:0-2738 GCA_049283795.1 Desulfobacterales bacterium
TGTCCGCCGATCGAAGTCACCGGCGGCACGTTGAAAGGGGGCCGCGTGGGTATCGACTGCCGCATCAGCAGCCAGTATCTGTCCGCACTGCTGCTGATTGCCCCCTTTGCGATAGAAAGCGTCACGCTTAACGTTACCGGCGGCCTTGTCTCGAGGCCCTACGTCGACATGACCATCGCCGTGATGAAACAGTTCGGCATCGCGGTCGACCGCTATGGCTATGAGCGGTTTGTCGTATCCGGGGGGCAGGCTTACCGGTCCGGCGACCATGCGGTGGAGCCCGACTGCTCCCAGGCCGGTTACTTCTGGGCGGCTGCGGCCATCACCGGTGCCGGCATAAAAGTGGCGGGAACTTCCATGACCTCCCTGCAGGGAGACGTGCGGCTCACGGAATGCTTCGAGGCGATGGGGTGCCGGGTGGTGGAGCACGGCGACGGGATCGAGGTTGTCGGCGGCCCCCTGCGGGCGGTGACGGTCGACATGGCCGACATGCCGGACATGGTGCCGACCCTGGCCGTCGTGGCGGCTTTTGCCCGCGGCACGACGGTCATCGAAAACGTGGCCCATCTGCGGGCCAAGGAAAGCGACCGCCTTAGCGCCGTGGCTGCGGAGTTGACCAAGATGGGCGTAAACGCCGCGTGCACCGGAGACGGCCTGCGCATCGAGGGCGGCCATCCGCGCGGCGCGGTCATCGACACCTACGATGACCATCGCATCGCCATGAGCTTCGCCCTGGCCGGGTTGAAAATCCCGGGCGTGAAAATAAAGGACGAGACCTGCGTCAATAAATCCTTTCCCGATTTCTGGGAGGTGTTCAATAGCCTCTATCGCGACCGGAGCAATGCGGCGGGGCATGACTAATATATTTCTCATCGGCTACCGCTGTACGGGCAAGACCAGTGCCGCAAAGATCCTGGCTGAAAAACTCGGTTGGACCTTCGTGGATTCGGATGAGGCCATTGCCGCCGACATCGGCTGCAGCATCGCCGAATTTATCGCCGCCAGGGGATGGACGGCCTTTCGGGATAAGGAGCAACAGATCATCGCCCGCCTGTCGAAACAAGGCCGGCAGGCCATCGCGACCGGCGGTGGTGCGGTGATGGCCAACGAAAATGTGCACTGCATGCGAACTGGCGGAAAAGTGATCTGGCTGCAGGCCGCGCCCGAAACGATCCGCCGACGCATGCGGGCCGATGCCGGTACCGCCGCTAACCGCCCCTCGCTGACAGGGCAGGGGAGCCTGGAGGAAATCGAAACGGTGCTGGCCGAGAGGGAACCTTATTACGCGGCGGCCGCACACGATGTTGTCAACACCGACGGTCTGAGCATTGAGGAGGTCGTCAAGAAAATCATCGCCACAACAGGAGCCAACCCGACCGATCCAGCGGGTTAACCGGCCACGGGCCAACCGGCAAACGGCCCAACGGACCAACCGGCCTCACGGGCCAACGGACCAACAGACCTAACTGACTTAACGGACTCAACCGACCCAACCGACTCAACCGGCCACGGGCCAACCGGCTAACGGGCCAACGGACCAACCGGCCTCACGGGCCAACGGGCCCAACCGGCCTAACGGGCTCAACCGGCTAACGGGCTAAACCGGCAAACGGACTAACGGAACCCCCCACCATGTCCAGCACCTTCGGAACACTATACCGGGTAACGACCTTCGGTGAATCCCACGGCAGGGGCGTCGGCGCCATCGTCGACGGTTACCCGCCGCGCATCCCATTGGCGGAGACCGATATTCAGCCTCAACTCGACCGCCGCCGGCCGGGGCAGAGCCGCCTGACCACCGACCGGTCGGAGGCCGACCGGGTGACCATCCTGTCGGGGGTCGAAAACGGCCTGACCTTGGGGACGCCCATCGCCGTTGTCGTCGCCAACAAGGACCAGAAACCGTCGGACTACCGACAGATGCAATCCGTTCCGCGCCCATCCCACGCCGATTACACCTACCAGATGAAGTACGGCATTCGGGCCGCCAGCGGGGGCGGGCGGTCGAGCGCCCGCGAAACCATTGCGCGGGTTGCCGCCGGAGCAATGGCCGAAAAGTTTCTGCAGGCAACCTATGGGGTCGATATCGTGGCCTGGGTCAGCGCGGTCGGAAGTATTTCGGCTCCCGAGATCGATATCGCCACAATTACGAGAGCGGCCGTCGACCGGCATGCCGTCCGCTGCCCGCACCGGGAGACGGCGGACCGGATGCAGGCGCAAATCGAGGCGGCCAAGGAGGAAAAGGACTCGATCGGCGGGATCGTCACGTGTGTTTGCCGCAGCATTGCGCCCGGATGGGGCGAGCCGGTCTTCGACAAGATGGAAGCCAAGCTGGCCCAAGCCATGCTCTCGATCCCGGCCACCAAGGGGTTCGAGATCGGCTCCGGTTTTGCCGGCACCCGCATGCGGGGATCGGCCCACAACGATCCGTTCGTCAAAAAAGGGGATACGTTGGGAACGCGCACCAATTTTTCGGGCGGAACGCAGGGCGGGATTTCAAACGGCGAACCGATCTTTTTCCGGGTCGCCTTCAAACCGCCGGCCACCATCGGACGGACGCAGGAAACAGCGGATTTCGACGGGCAGGCGGTGGCCCTGGCCGCCAAGGGGCGCCACGACCCGTGCGTCGTGCCGCGGGCGGTGCCGATCGTGGAGGCCATGGCGGCCCTGGTGCTGGCGGACTTCGCCCTGAGGCAGAAAGCGCGGGGGTGACTCACCGCAAAGGCGCTAAGGGCGCA
>JBAPWQ010000320.1:0-15682 GCA_049283795.1 Desulfobacterales bacterium
AGTATGGCGTGGGCCACACGCCCGGCCGTAATGGCATTGATCAGTGTTCGGGTCACGTGGTCCTGGCCAACGACGGCGTCGAAGCTCTGGGGACGATATTTGCGCGCGAGCACCAGATACGACATAACACCCCTTCGGCAGGCCGGCCGACGGACCCGGCAGGGTCAACAACACCTCGGGTTCTCCGGCAGCGTTCGGTATCGGTCAATACCCCCCCTTTAAGGGGGTAACTCGATGACCCCCCTGAAAGGGGGGCCGTTTTGATAGTCGTTTTCACCGCAGAGACGCTGAGCACGCCAAGGACTTGTTCTATTAACGACAGGCTTTAAGATAAAGAGGTTGTCAAGGCTGGAGGAGGGGGCTGCATCGACATGCGCCGGCGACCGATTGCACAGCCGAAATCTTTATCTCAAAGCCTATAGTCGGGCGGCATCAAAAAACTGGTAATGGCGGAGAGAGAGGGATTCGAACCCTCGGTGCCGCTTTTGACAGCACACACGATTTCCAGTCGTGCTCCTTCGGCCAGCTCGGACATCTCTCCACAACCTGCGGGTAAAAAGAAACTGACAGTCATGCGGTCGGCAGAAAACTCAATGTCAGGGACGGGAATCGACAAGCATGGCGGAGAGGGTGGGATTCGAACCCACGATCCCGTTTTTGACAGGATACCGCTTTTCGAGAGCGGGGCCTTCAGCCGCTCGGCCACCTCTCCGGTATCTTTTCCCGACCCAGCGCGGTTGCCTTGAATATCGTTTCCACGCCATTCTGTCAACCGGCTTATTTACCCTTGAACTCGCGCCGCCTTTCTAGTATCAGAGCGGCGTTCCGGTTTTAAATCGGTTACCCGGTTCACGTCTCATCCGGTAGGGGCACGACATGTCGTGTTCCTGCCCAAACGATAGGAAAGACCACCCATGGCCGAAGTCCTTCCTTTCCGGGGGATTCGTTACAATTCGGGCAAAGTTGCCAACCTGGCCGATGTGATAACGCCGCCTTTCGATGTCATCTCAGCGGCCGAACAGCAGGAGTTCCATGCGCGCAGCCCCTACAACATGGTCCGCCTCGTATTGGGAAAGGCCGCCGCCGGTGACTCCCCGCTGGACAACCCGCACAGTCGTGCGGCCGCCTACCTGAAAAGATGGCTTGCCGACCGGACGCTGGTCCGGGACGCTGTACCGGCATTTTACCTGACCGGGCTCGATTTCACTGTCGACGGCCGGGAGATGACGCGGGTCGGGCTGATAGCGCGCGTGCGTCTGGTACCCTTCGATGCCGGGGTCATATTGCCGCACGAGCGCACCTTCACCAATGTAAAATCGGAGCGGCTGGGGCTGATGAAGGCCTGTCATGCCAACTTCAGCCCGATATTCGCAATGGCTCCGGATGACGATGCGAGCCTTTTCAGCCTGATGCGGCGCCTGGCAAGCGAGTATCCACCCAAGGTGGCCTTCGGCGCCCACGACGGCCTGCGGCATGACCTGCGGCCTATCGTCGATTCCGATAGCGTCACTGCCATAAGCACCGCCCTTAAACACCGCAAGCTCTACATCGCCGACGGCCATCACCGCTACGAGACGGCCCTGAACTACCTCAACTGGGTCCGGGCCGGTGATGGCGGCCTTCCCGACGACCATCCGGCCAACTTCGTCATGATGTACCTGTGCAGCATGGCCGATCCGGGACTGATCATCCGTTCCGCGCATCGCCTGCTGCGCGAGGTGCCGCCAGCGGCGATCGATCGCCTTCTCGTCAGGGCGGCGCCATACTTTGAGATCGAAACGATTTCTTTCAGCGGGCCCGGGAAAGACAGCGCCTTCGAGCACTTCATCGGCAAACTGAACGGCAGCGCCGGCCAGTCGATCGGCATGGCCGCCAAAGATCGCCGCGCACTCTACTGCCTGACCCTGAAAAAGTTGCCGGCGGTTGATGCCCTGTTCGGGGCCGACTTTCCGGGACCGCTGCGCCGGGTGGACGTGACCGTCCTGACGCGCTTGATCTTGACCGAATTTCTGGAATTCGATCAGGCCCGGCTCGACAACGAGAAACTCATCGACCACACCACCGATGCCCGGGAGGCTGTCGACCGCGTCGGCCGCGGGGACTTCGATGCCTGTTTCATCCTCAACCCCACCACGGTGGCGCAGGTCCGCGACGTGGCCGACGAAGGCCTGGTGATGCCCAGAAAAGCCACTTACTTTTATCCGAAGGTCGTCACCGGGCTAGTCATCAACCCGTTGACGCCATAACATAGGCTTTAAGATAATGGTTTTGGCGGCGTTATCGGTCGTTGGCGTATGACCATACAGCCGCCTCCCTCTGGCCTTGCCAAAACCATTATCTTAAAGCCTATGTACTTCAAGGCAAAGATTTTGGCCGCCGTTATCGGTGGTTGGCGTATGACCATACAGGGCCTCCTTCTGGCCTTGCCAATACCATTATCTTAAAGCCTATGTATGCTTCAGGGCAAAGATTTTGGCCGCCGGTGTCTGTGGTTGGCGTATGGTGAACTGACTGGTTCAGGGTTCACGGTCGAAACATTTTTTCGATTTCCGTGGTGTAGTCGCCGTTTTCTCCATAAATGACGAGCGGTGGCGCCACGGTCAGGCCGGGGCGTGCGCCCCTGTGAGCTTCGATCAAAACCAGCTTGGCAGCGGAAGTGCCGGTGGAGTGGATCATCCGGCAGTATTTCGGTTCGATGCCGGCCGCCTGCATCCGGCTCAGCGCTTCGGCCATGCGTTCGGCCGTATAGACCGTGACGAAGCGGCCGCCGGTGCGCAACCACCGCCTCGCGGCCGAGATGACATCGGGCAGGCTGACGGTTATTTCGTGCCGGGCGATGGCGCGCTGGAGCTGGGGGTTGAGGCGGCCGGAGGTGGTTTTGCGGTAAGGCGGGTTCGAGACGACCCAGTCGAAAGGTCCCGGAAGATGCGGCGGCGCGAGCGTCTTCAAATCCCGGCCCAAGAAGCGGACGCGCGCCTGCAGGCCGTTGGCCAAGGCGTTGGCGCTGGCGAGCCCGGCCAGCTCCGGCTGTATTTCGACACCGGTGACGACGGCATCGGCATGACGGAAGGCGACCATCAGGGAAACGATGCCGCAGCCGGCCCCCAGTTCCAGGATTGTTTCGCCGGCTCGCGGGCATATATGACCGGCGAGAATGACGGCGTCGATAGAAAACCGGTATCCGTCGCGGAATTGGCGCACCAGCAACCGTTTGTCGAAAAACGTATCCGCGGTTATGGCATCCATGTTTCGGTTGCGCGGGCCAGAGAGATTTTCACCTCTTCGTCAGGTTCCCGGCGCGCGGCTGCAGGAACATTGGTATTGATCAACTGAAACCGCCGCCGACTGGCACGGGTCCGATCTTGAACATGATGTCCTCGATCAGCGCCTCACCGACAGCCGCGTTGACTTTCAACACGATCTCTTCCTTGATAAAATGAAGATGGTGCAGCCAGGGAGAACTGTTCACATGCACCAGCAGGGTCTTTTTCCGGAGACCGGCCGGACGGGTGTTTTCGGCGATGATCTCCCCGACGATCCTGTCCCACATCTCGGCGATGCGGCCGATATCGGCCGCTGAGCGGGGCACATGGTCGCGCAGGATAGTGTCGATGACACTGCCGATGGCAACCGCCGTCTCGAGTTTTCCCCTTTTTTCGGTCATCGGGTTCCTTTTACCTCCGGTGGCCGGGTGGGTAACCGGCGGGCTGCGATCAAAGATCGCTTGCAAATATTTATAGCCTCATTTTTCATCTGGCGCAACCGCCTTTCGCAGCAGCCTTTCACCGGCGGCGCTCCACGGCTGGTTCCCCTTTTTTGCTTGACTTAAAAGGAGATCGCTTTATACTAAAGCTCTTTTTGCATTCTTGTGCGAGCGTCCTGCCCGGATTAACTTCCATGCCGGCGTGTTTTTCGACCACAGGCTTTAAGGTAAAGCTTTTGACTGCTGGTATCGGTTGTTGGCGTTGTAGTTTTCAGCCCCCTTCCTCCGGCCTCGCCAAAATCTTTATCTTGGGCCTATCTTGCCGCTCTGCCATGACGGGAATGCGTTTGAAAGAGGGGGACAATCACCGAAAGGACACGGTTGCAGCCGACACGGCCTTGTGTGGTGAGTCATCGTCCTCGGCCCTGAAACGAATTGTCAGGCACCGTCAACCCGACCGCACTTTCGAATCGGCATCGACCGTCGATTTGGAAGGCCTACCGACAGGATGAAAATATGAGTTGGGACTGGGAAAAACTTAAAGATCAGCAGCATAAAATGGGTGGCGGCGGCGTGCCGCCCAATGTGGATGAATTCGTCCAGCGGGTAAAAAACATCAAATTTCCGGGCGGGCCGTTGCTCATTGTTCTGCTTCTGGTGCTCGTGGCCGTCTGGTCGTCGATCTTTACCGTGAAACAGGATGAGGTCGGCATCGTCCAGCTCTTCGGACGCTACGTCAGGTCGGCTCAGCCGGGGCTGAATTTCAAACTGCCGCTCGGAATCGAGCGGGTGACCAAGGTGAACGTCAAGGGCATCCGCACCGAGGAGTTCGGTTTCAGCTCCGAAAACGCCATCTCCCGTTCGCGGCCCGGCTTCGCCGAGACCGATACCGTGGCGCTCATGCTGACCGGAGATCTGAACGTGGCCGTGGTGCCCTGGATCGTCCAGTACCGCGTCAAGGACCCCTACAATTATCTGTTCAAGGTCCGCGACGTCCGGCGGCTGCTGGCGGACATGTCCGAGGCCACGATGCGGCTGGTCGTCGGCGATCGCAGCATCAACGAGGTCATCAACAAGCGCGGAGAAATGGCGATCGAGGCCAAGGAACTTCTGCAGAAGGAGATGGACCTGGCCGAATCGGGCCTGCACATCGTTACGATTGAAATGAAACGCACGAACGTTCCGGCGCCGGTGCAGCCGTCCTTTAACGAGGTCAACCAGGCGACCCAGGAAAGGGAACAGTTGATCTACGAAGCCCGCGAGGATTACAACAAGGCCATACCGGCGGCACGGGGCGAGGCCGAGCGTACCGTCAGGGTTGCCGAGGGCTATGCGCTGGATCGCGTCAACCGCGCCAAGGGCGATGCGGCCCGGTTTACGTCGTTTTACCAGGAGTATGTCAAAGCCAAGGATGTCACCCGGCGCCGGCTTTACCTCGAGGCGTTGGGGGATGTCTTTCCGAAACTGGGTGACAAGTGGATCGTCGATTCCGACCAGAAGGGTCTGCTGCCTCTTCTCAATCTCGGTAAACAAAAACAGAACGGGGCTGCGCAATGAAATTTAAAGGTCCGATTATTGTGATCGTGCTGCTGATCGCCGCGGTTGTCATCTACCAGTCGGCTTACATCGTAGACGAAACCGAACAGGTGGTGGTGACCCAATTCGGACGGATTATAGGGACCCCGGTGGTATCACCGGGCCTGAAGTTCAAGGTACCCTTTATCCAGACGGCCAACTATTTTCCGAAGAACCTGCTCAGCTGGGATGGCGATCCGGGGCAGATTCCGACGCTCGACAAGACCTTTATCTATGTGGATGCCTTTGCCCGCTGGAAGATCGTCGAACCGGTGAAGTTTTTTCAGACCGTCAACAACCCGTTCAATGCCGTCGGCCGCCTCAACGACATCATCGACCCGGCGGTGCGCGATTTCATCACCTCCAACCGCCTGATCGAAGTGGTTCGCAACAGCAACCGCGAACTCGACACCAGCGAGGTCGGTCGTGAAGATGAGCAGGAGCAACGGCGGTCGTCACTGGTGATCAGCATAGGTCGGCAGAATATCACCGAGGGCATTCTGAAACAGTCCCAGCCCAAGCTGGCCCAGTTCGGCATCGAATTGGTCGACGTCAAGATCAAGCGCATCAACTATGTCGAAGAGGTGCGCCAGTCGGTTTATAACCGCATGATCGCAGAGCGGAAACAGATTGCCGAAAAGTTCAGGTCGGAAGGCAAGGGCGAGGCCCAGAAAATACGGGGTGACAAGGAACGCGAACTGAAGCTGATTTCCTCGGAAGCCTATCGGATCGCCCAGGAGATCAAGGGCAAGGCCGATGCCGAGTCGACCAGGCTCTACGCCGAGGCTTTCGGGGTGGATCCGGAATTCTATTCATTCGTCCGCACGCTCGAGATCTACCGTGAATCACTGGATGAGAAGAACTCGCTCGTGCTAACGACCGATTCGGAGTTTTTGAAATATTTCAAATCGCTGCCCGAGTAGCGCCGCGGCAGACGAAAAAAAGCCACCGGCCGCTTGTTCAATGGCTGCCGGTGGCTTTTTTTTGTAATCAGAGAGAAGTGGTGAAAGACGCCCATTATTTGCCCTTTCGTCTCTGATGGCGTGTCTTGGCTAATAGCTTGCGGTGCTTGTGCTTGCGCATTTTTTTTCTTCGTTTCTTGATAACACTGCCCAACAGCCCACCCCCTTTCATCTATTCATATTCTGTTTAAGGGGTGTTGTTTAACATGGCGGCAAAAGGCTTGTCCACAGTTTTTTTGCACGGCAAACGGCGTCCGGGTGCGGCAAGGGGTGTCCTGTGAGGCTTGCCGGTCGGTCCGGCCCAGTCGATCCAAGGAACCGGTGGGCAAAATATGCTTGACACCCGTAAAAATATCTATTAAAAGTTTCGATTCTTTAAGACAGGAGCTTGATACCGTGAAAAAATACACCGTCAGTGCAAAAAATTCCGATAACGAAGGCAAATGGTGGGTCATCGACGCGCAGGGCGCGGTGCTTGGCCGGCTTGCCTCCCAGGTGGCGGCCCGGATCCGGGGCAAACACAAGCCGGTTTACACCCCGCATGCGGACACCGGCGACTGCGTCATCGTCCTTAACGCCGATAAGGTGACGCTTTCAGGACGGAAATGGGAACAGAAAACCTATTACCGCCACAGCGGTTACACCGGCGGCCTCAAGGAGATCACCGCCAGAAAGCTTCTCGAAAAAAAACCCGAGGATCTCCTGCGCCTGGCTGTCAAGGGGATGTTGCCCAAAAACAAACTGGGGCGCCAGATCTTCAAAAAACTCAAAGTGTACACCGGCAGCGAGCATCCGCACGAGGCTCAGAAGCCCGAAGTGTGGACACTCTAACCGGAAAGGGATGCGCCACCGGGTACGTCGGTCGATACACGGCGGAGACGACAGCCGCCTTCACCCCATATATGAGGCCTTAAGATACAGGGTTTGGCAAGGCCAGAGGGAGAAGGCTGTATTATCATACGCCGCCGACCGATACCAACAGCCAAAATCTTTATCCTAACGCCTATAACAAGAGGACAACCATGGCCCAGGAAACCATTTACTACGCGACGGGAAGACGGAAGACGGCGATAGCCAGGACGTGGGTGAAACCCGGCAACGGTGACATCACCATCAATGAACGTCCGATCGACGATTATTTCAAGGTCGAATCGGCCAAAACCGAGATGCTCCAGCCATTTGTCATTACCAACACCTCCGGCAAGTACGACGTCCGGGTGCGGGTGCTCGGCGGCGGCGTCAACGGCCAATCGGGCGCCATCCGCCTCGGCATCACCAAGGCCTTGATGCAGATCGACCCCGATTTCCGCCAGCCCCTGAAGCGGGCCGGTTTCGTCAAGCGCGACCCGCGCGCCAAGGAACGCAAAAAATACGGACAGCGCGGCGCCAGGGCCAGGTTCCAGTTCTCGAAGCGCTAAAGATTGCGGCGTGCACCGCCGATTCGTACAGGGGGCCGGGATGATTTCCCGTCCCCTTTTTTTGTGCGCCCGGCAGGGCGCACTCACTTGGTTCCTTGAATCTGGAAACCACGTCGGTCAACGTCGGCGGGCGCATCGCCCCCCTCGAGTGCCGTCTGGCGCCGCCGCGATCCTGAAACCTCACCCGAGCACCCTTCGTTTCCGGATAAAGAAATTGGGCATGTGGCAACCGGTATAACCGATCGCCCTCAATATATTGCGGTACTTTAATATATTGAGGGATAAACTCGACCGCCCACCCTGCTTAGAATTTTGCCCCCACCAAATATTAACTGTTATTTCAGCTTCATATATTTTTTCAGTGCCGGACGGCCCTTGTGGTACGCTTTTTGGTAGTATGCGGGCATCGGCTGGAGAAGGCCCATACAGGAAGAACCCCCCAAGAGTTACAGGAGGTTGCCGCACGAGCAGATGATGACGGTGTTTTCGGTGAACTTTGCTGACCAGTCTTTCGACGGTGGTTTATGCCTTAGATGACGTGCCCAACGTGAACTACGGCGACGTCATCGCCGGGATCGGCGATCAGCAGTTCGTGTTTCAGCAGAAGTGCGGTCCGCCGACGGCTATCCAGGAAAACGGGCAGGTCTGGATCTACGATCGCCGGCCGAACGACTTCATCTACTTCGTCACCTTCACCGAAGGACAGGTCGAGCGGATTCAGATCGCCGGCAACGCTTGAGCCGTGCGCCCGCAGCGCGGCAAGGGCGCGACGCCGCTTGAAGCCGATTTACCGGCAGTGGGCCTGAATTGCCTACTATCCAACAACTCGAAATAAAAATAGGAGCGTCTTTATCATGAAACGACATCTTGTGACAGCAACACTTCTGACCGCCGTTCTGGTCGCAGGCCTCGCCGTGCTGCCGGGCGCGGTTCGCGCTGCGAGCACGCCGGCCGTGAAGCAAAAAGTGGAATTGCTCCTGGTGCAGAACTCGAAGGGCGTCACCATCGACAAGAACAAGGGCACCCTGACCCTCAAGGGCGTGAGTGCGACGACGCTGTTTTTCTCCGACCGTCCCGTGCGCATGGCCGGCCATTTCAACAAGGAGGATTACCTGAAGCTCTGGGCCGATGGCAAGGACAGCTTCAGCGCCGACCCGCCCAATGCCACGCTTTCGGTTTTCGAAGAGGGGCAGGACGACCTTCTCGACGTCGTGGTCAAGCTGCAGAACCCGCGCTACCAGGGCGAAGATTTGATCTACGACATCACTCTTATCGAGGGGAAATTGCCCAAGGTGGGGGGGCCGTCTTCGCTTTTCATCGACATCTTCGGCGTCTGGCGCCGCACAGCCCGGCGCGCTGTATGGGTCAGCGCGGCCGCCGCGACCACGGCGGAAGCCAGTGCGGCCGCCGCCGCGGACGCTCACCCCACCACCGTCACGGTCCAGGAGACGGTGACGGCGCCGGCTGCCGCGCCGGAGTCAAGCTCTCAGGCATCGGCGGTGGCGCGCCTCAAGGAGCTGAAATCGCTGCAGCAGCAGGGACTCATCACGGAGGCTCAATATCAGGAAGAATCGCAAAAGCTGTTAAACCAGATCGCGGAGTGACAATCAGGGCCAAGGTCATTTTTTAACAACAATCAATACAAATGAAAGGAGACAGTGCAATGAAACGGTTTACGGTGTTGATGCTGGTGATTGGCCTCGTCATGGGCGGAGTGGCATTTGCCAAGGAAGAGAAGAAGCCCGATGCCACCCTGAAGCTCTCGGAGGGGCAGGTGGCCGTGGGCATCGGCTGGAGCTGGGGCAAGGGCAGCCTCAGTTTCAAGGGCAAAGAGTACCCTTTTAAAGTCAAGGGCCTCTCCATCGGAGATATCGGGCTCAGCGAAGCCAAGGCCGAGGGCAGGGTCTTCAACCTGAAGAAGCCTGAAGATTTCAGCGGAACTTACGTGTCGGCCGCAGCGGAAGGCACGATGGTAGTGGGTGCCGGCGCTGTCATCATGAAAAACGAGAAGGGCGTGGAAGTTCAATTGCTGCCCAAGACCGAGGGGGTCAACCTGAAGCTTGCGGCAGAGGGCGTCCATTTCACCCTCGAGACGAAGTAGCCTGCGCGAATATGAATGCCGGAAACTTATCGCCCGCTTCCCGCGGCCTCGCGGCCAAAGTGGGCGGGCGGCGACTTGAAGGTCTGGAAAGTAGATAATCTATGCAAAGAACATGAAGACGAAAGCCGTTCCACTATCAGTCCTGGCGTCGATGCTTACATCTACGGCTATTTCATAGTCATCTTCGACATGATCCGGCGGCAGCAAACCAATGTGGCCGTGCCGGATGCACCCGACGGCAAAGTTTTTTTGACCTTCTCTTTTGCTCGACAACTCGATAGAGTTACGGGAGGTATTGAACCCCGTTACCCCTTGAAAAAAAGGTGACGGCGAACTCAGAGTTCACGCATTGCGGAAAGTTACGGGGAGTTTGTATTGAAGGGCCTCACGACATTGCCGCGCAGCCGGAAGGGGCTTTTGATCATCGCTCTGGCGGTTCTCCTGTTCCCGGTGGGCGGTACCGGCCGGGCGGCCGGGCAGACAACCGAGGCCCCGAGTTCCTCCGCACCGCAGGACTCCGTTGTAATCCCGGTGGCGGAGGTCGCGACCCGGGCCACGGAGGTGTCGAATTCACTGCGCAGCTTCGACGCCCTTTATGCGTCGGACCATGAGATCGAAAAAATCCGGAAAGAGCTCCCCGCTTTCAGCGCCCGCGCGGCGGCGGCACTTGAGCGGACGCTGAGGTCCCTCCAGGCGCAGCCGACGCTGGAAGTTTTGCAGACCGAGGCGCAAGTCTGGCGCAAGAGCCATAACGAGTTGCTCAGGTGGCTGGACCTGCTTACCCGGATGGCGGACCGGCTCGATACGGCACTGGGCCGCCTGGCAGGTCTTCAGGAGGTATGGAGCCGGACGCTTGACGCCGCCAAGTCGGAGCAGGCACCCGCTGCGACGATTCAGCAGATCACCGCGGTCCTTCCCGCCATCGCGGCGGCGCAGACAACCTTAAAGACGCAGCGCGGCGCCATACTCGATTTGCAGGGACGCATTGCCGACCAGGCAGTCCAATCCGAGGGCGTGCTGGCCGATATCGACCGTGCCCGGCAGAAGGCGGTCGGGGACTTCGCGACCCGGGAGAGACGGCCCATCTGGAGCGCCGAAAAGTGGTCCCGGGCGCGGGCCGAAGGACCCGGGCGCCTGCGTGAAATTGCGGCCGGTCCATGGGCGGATATTGAACAGTATTTACGCGATCCCTCCGGCGGGATGCCGATTCATTGCGGGATTTTCGTGGTGTTGGCGGTGCTGTTTTACACGATGCGGCGGCAGGCCAGCCGATGGGCGCCGGGAGAGCACGCCTCGGCGGTCATCGGCGCGGTGGCCGACGCGCCCCTGTCCGCGGCCCTTGTCGCCGCCCTGCTCTTCGCCTCCTCGCCCACTTCGCCGGCACCGCCCATTGTGCGGAACCTGTTCGAGGCTTTGGCCCTGGCGCCGATGATCCGGGTGATCAGACCGGCGGTCGACCGGCGGGCGGTCTTCGGGCTTTGCACGCTGGGAATGCTGTTTTTCCTCGACATGCTCCGGCATGCTTTCGCTGAGGCGGCGCTCTTCGATCAGGCCATGGCGGTGCTGGAGGCACTGGCAGGCGTGGCGGTGCTGGCATGGTCGCTGACCTACGGAAACCTACGGCGACCCCCGGTGCGGACAATCGGGACGAACCGGCTTCGAGTCCTGCGGACAGGCGCAGGGCTCGTGCTGGGTGTTTTGGCTTTCGGCCTGGTCGCCGCTGTTCTGGGCTACATGCGAGCAGCACGGCTTCTGGTGTCGGGCGTTTTGGTCGGCGGCGCCCTGGCGCTAGCGCTTTTTGCTTCGATCAGAATACTATGCGGTGTGGTGGCTTTCCTGCTCCGCCTGTGGCCGTTCAAACAGCTGCAGATGGTTCGTGGTCATCGCGACCTCCTCGAACGGCGCATCCGCCGCGTCCTGGTCTGGCTGGCGATCGGCGGGTGGGTGTTTCGCGTTCTGGGGTATCTCGGCCTGCTCCAGCCGGCGCTGTCATTCGGCAAGGCCGTGTTATCCGCCAGGCTGGAGCGTGGATCGATCGATGTCTCCGTCGAAGACGTCCTGGCCTTCATCCTGGTCGTGTGGGCGGCGAATTTACTGTCTGGTTTCCTTCGTTTCGTGTTGCGCGAGGACGTGTACCCCCGCAGAAGGGTCCCGCACGGCAAGGCCTTCGCCGTTTCGCGCCTGCTCCATTACGTTATCCTGGCCGTCGGGTTTATGGTGGGAATCGGCATGCTGGGCGTGGGTCTGACAAAGGTGACCGTTCTGCTCGGGGCGTTCGGCGTCGGCATCGGCTTCGGGCTGCAGAATGTGGTGAACAACTTCGTCTCGGGCCTGATCTTGCTGTTCGAGCAGCCGGTCCACGTGGACGACTTCGTCGAAGTGGGAAAACTTTACGGGCAGGTGCAGCGCATCGGCCTGCGCGCCAGCATTGTGCGCACCCGCCAGGGGGCCGAGATCATCGTCCCCAATTCGCAGTTCATCTCGGAGCAGGTGACCAACTGGACCCTCAGCGACCAGCTGCGCCGGATCAGCCTACCCGTGGGGGTGAACTACGGGGCGGCGCCGCGGGAGGTGATCGAGGTGATCGAGGCCGCGGCCGTCGCCCACCAGCGGGTCCTGAAGAATCCGCCGCCCAAGGCCTTGTGCGTGGGCTTCGGCGACAGCTCGATCAACTTCGACCTGCGGGTCTGGACGGATCAGTTCGCCGACTGGTCCAAGATCAGGAGTGAGCTGGCCGTAGCCGTCCACGACGCGGTGCGGGCGGCGGGCATGTCATTTCCGTTCCCGCAGCGCGAGGTCCACCTCCTGGGCGTCAAAGAGGCATGACGCAGCGTGAATTTCGTTGCGAAAGACGGCCGGCCGCAGCGTCGCGGGTCTGGCCGGAAATAAAAATGGGTTTCGCAGGGCAGCCATACTGTTTGCCGGAACCGGCGAGAAATTGCGAAGGGAGGGCTATCGTGATGAGAGCCATGACATGTGTCACCGTCCTGTCTTTCTGGGCCATCGTTGCGGGTCATGCAGCGGGCCAGGACTTGATCTATTACCCGGCCAAGGGACAGAGCCAGAAGCAGATGGAGAAGGACAAGTTCGACTGCTATTCCTGGGCTAAAAAGCAGACCGGTTTTGACCCGCTGCAGGCACCGGCGCCCATGCCGGCGGCGCCGCCCCAGCCCTATCCGGGTTCTGCGGCCGGGGGCGTTGTCAGGGGCGGCGCCGGCGGTGCGGCACTCGGGGCGGCCGTCGGCGGAATCGCGGGCGGCTGGAGCGGGGCCGGAAAGGGAGCGGCTATCGGGGCCCTCACCGGCGGTGTTTTCGGCGGATTGAGGAGCCAGGCGCGGAACTACCAGACCGCGCAGGCCCAGCAGCAGGCAACCGCCCAGCAGTCGGCTCAGTACCAGCAGAAGCGAGACGCCTACAACCGGGCCTGCTCGGTATGCCTCGAAGCCAAAGGCTATGCGGTGAAGTAAAATTCGATACCCCGCATTCGAAGAACAAATCAATTCCCGGCCAAAATGCCGGAGCAGAAACCAAGCTTAAACTGCGAACGGCAAAGGCTTGTGTTTCTATCACCTGGAGGTGGGTATGAATATGCTGATAACAGCGAGTATGGCCGGGCTGCTTTTTCTCGGTTTCCCGCCGGCTGCCGCGACCGACGATTTTGACGGTTCAAGGCCGCTGCTTTGTTCCATGGTAACCGTGATCGAGAGTACCCTCGACAATGGATGCAGCCGGGTTACGCCGGAAAGCGTCGCTCTGCCCCAATTTCTCAAGGTCGATTTCGTGCAGAAGATCATCAGGCCGGCCGGGGTGGGCGACGGGGACCGCAGCAGCGTCATCAGGCGGATGGAACGTCTGGGGGGAAAGCTGATCCTGCAGGGAGCGGACGAAGGCATCCGGGATGTGCGCGAGAGCGTCGGCTGGACGGCCGCCATATCGGAAGCAACCGGCCGGTTCGTGGTGACGGCCTCGGGAGAGGAAGAGGCCTTCGTCGTTTACGGAGCGTGTATGCCCCTGCCGTAAGGTAGCTTCGCCGTCGCCCGCCCGCCCGCTTATCTCATGGCTGGTATCGGTGGAGGTCGTACGGGCCGAAGCAGGTCTTCAACAGCCCGATCAGAATCACACCACTTGTAAATACCCGCCAATCGGCGTCACGCTTACCATGGGCCGGTTGCGGCACGACTTAATTTTCAGCGGGGCAACCCTGCAAAATGCGGAGTCGGCTAAAACCTCTTGAAAAGGGGAAGGAACAAACATGGGCAGACATGTCAAACTGGTGATTATGGCGGTTACCTTAAGCCTTGCATTCTTGGGAATCAAGGTCTTGCCCCTTCATGCCGCAGAGGATCAGAGTGCGGAGGAGCTGGCCAAGAGGGTCCAAAACCCGGTCGCCAACCTGATCAGCGTGCCCCTCCAAAACGATTTCAACTTCGATGTCGGCCCGAAAGACGGTCTCCAGTATGTTCTCAACATTCAACCGGTCATTCCCATCCAGCTCGGTGCAGACTGGAACCTCATCACCCGCACGATCGTGCCGATCATCTCCCAGCCGGGCTTCACACCCGGTCAGGACCGCGTCACCGGTCTCGGCGACATCCAGTTCACGGCGTTTTTGTCCCCGGCGAAAGCGGAGGGCCTGATTTGGGGTGCCGGCCCGATCGTGCAGTTTCCGACGAACAGCAACGACCGCCTGGGCAACGACCGCTGGGGCCTGGGCGCATCCGCGGTCGCGCTGAGATTGTCGAAGGGCAGCCCCTGGGTCTACGGCGCCCTGATCAACAACGTCTGGTCGGTGGGCGGTTCCGGCAGCGACCCCAGCTACAGCAATTTCCTGATTCAGCCGTTCCTCAATTACAATTTCCGCGGCGGGTTCTATCTCACGAGCGGACCGATCATTACCGCCGACTGGAAGGCCGACAGCGTTGACCGCTGGACCGTGCCGCTGGGCGGCGGCGTCGGCAAGATCGTCCGCTTCGGCCGGCTGCCGGTGAACCTGCAGCTGCAGGCCTTCTACAATGTCGAGACCCCGGACGATGGCGCGGACTGGCAGCTGCGGTTCCAGGTTCAATTCCTGTTCCCCGATTGAGGCGGTGCCGCAGCAGCGGCGCTTCGAAACTAGCGCTCAGGGAGCGGGTTGAGAGCACGCGAAACGGGCTGGAGGAGTTCGCCCCGCGCGAACGAACCATAATTCAGGAGCATTGGACATTGGATGCACAAGACGCCCGGTATCTGCAGGACAAACTTTAAAACTCAAGGGAGGTTCTAATGTTCACACAGAAAACGCCTGTCTGTGGTGCCAAGTTCGTTGTCATCTTTGCGCTGTTTTGGTTGGGGGCGCTCGCTCCCGGCCCGGCCACGGCCGGCGGCCTGATCGCCTACGAGTTCGGCACGGCCGAGGTCGGCCTGGCCTCGGCGGGCTACGGCGCGCGCGCGCAGGACGCCTCGACCGCGTTCACCAACCCCGCCGGCATGACGCGGCTGGCGGGCACGCAGGTCCTGGCCGCGGGCCAGGTGCTCTGGGGCAACACCAAGTTCTCGATCGGCTCCGGCACCTCGCCGGAACTCGGCAACGAGGACGGCGGCTATGCGGTCGGTTCGAACGGGTGGTTCCTCGGCGGCGGCGGGTTCGCGAGCTACAGCGTGACGCCCGATCTGAAGCTTGGCTTTGCCCTCACCGGCAACTTCGGGGCCCCCTTGAGCTACGACGACAACTGGGCCGGCCGCTACTACGTCCAGGAGACGACGCTGCTCGGGATCTCGCTCGTGCCCTCGCTCGCCTACAAGGTGACCGACAAGCTCTCGCTCGGGGCGGGCCTGACCGCCATGTACGGCACCTACACGAACCAGGTGGCGATCAACAACGTCGATCCCGCCTTCGGCGACGGCCGGCTCAAGCTCGATGACACCGACTGGGGTTGGGGCGGCA
>JBAPWQ010000321.1:0-13301 GCA_049283795.1 Desulfobacterales bacterium
CCCGTTACGCCCACCGGGTCGACCAGGCCGAAGAGGTGTTGCGCTTTGCCGCGGACGCCGTTCGGCAAAGCGCCGAATACCTCTTTCTCGACCGGCTTCACTATCTGGTCGCCGGCGGACGGCTCTCGAGGACCAAAGGATACGTCGGCGATCTTTTCGGCCTGAAACCGGTTATCAGCCCGACCCCCGGTGGGGCCGTGAAGGCCGGAACGGTCCGGGACCGGAAAGGGCAGCTCGACTTCGCCCTTGCGAAACTGTCGGTGGACCTGACGCCCGATACCGGCTCCCTGATTTTGATCGAGTATTCGGACAACCGCCAGTGGGTCGAAGATACGGTGCTGCGGGAAATCGAAAAACGCTACCCGGCGGCCGAGGCCATCCTGCAACCCCTCTCCCTGACCTCCGGTGTTCACCTGGGGCCGGGTACGTGGGGGGTGGCGTATGAAGGCGAAAGGCGGAAGGCAAAAGGCTAAAGGCGGAAGGCCAGGGGCTAAAGGCGCAAGGACGACAGAGGACGGAAAGAGAACGGCGAAAGGCGGAAGGCAAAAGGCTGAGGGCGCGAAGATGATGAAGGCGGGGATGATTGGGAGGGCGGAGGACGGACAACAGACGACGGATGACAGATAGCGAAAGAGAACGGCGAAAGGCGAAAGGCTGACGGCGTGAAGATGATGAAGGCGGGGACGACAGAGATCAGATGACGGAGGACAGACGGCGGACGGCGGAAAGAGAATGGCGAACGGCTAAAGGCAAACGGCTGAAGGCGAAAGGGGAAAAGCTGGGGGCGGAGGAATGGCGGACGGCGGTGGGAACGCACTGGGTTTAGGTCCGGGGTTTTTTTCTTGTGCCTTACACCCTACACCTTATACCTTACGCCTTACACCTTACACGTCACCCCGTCCCCTCGGCCGGTCGATCGTCTACCTCGTTCCCCAATCCTTGCGCCTGCGCCATCAGCCGTAAGTCGTCAGCCCTATATCCTTTTGCCTTCAGCTTTTAGCCCTTAGCCTTTTGCCGTTTCCATTTTCCTTAAACCATACACCTTTTTCTTTTTCATATCCCATGCCCCACCCAGCAACAGACAGCTTTTGCGTCGTGATTCCGGTTTACAACCACGAGCGGACGGTGGCCGATGTCGTGCGCCGGACACTGGCCCTCGGGCTGCCGGTCGTGGTGGTCGACGACGGCTCGACCGATGCGAGCTATGACCGGATAAAAGGCATTGACGGCATCCGGATTTTTAGGCACCGGTCAAACCGCGGCAAAGGGGCCGCGCTTGTGACCGGCTTTTGGAGCGCCGCTGAAACCTGCGCGTGGGCAATAACGCTCGATGCGGACGGCCAGCACGACCCGCGGGACGCGAAGACCCTGATGGCGGCGATCCCGCCTGATGCACGGCCGATCGTCATCGGCCGACGCCAACACATGCGGGCGGCCGCGGCGCCGTTGACGAGCCGCTTCGGCCGCGGGTTTTCCAACTTCTGGGTGCGTGTGTCCGGCGGACCGGCAATGACGGATTCGCAAAGCGGGTTTCGGATATATCCGCTGCCCGAATGCCTGCACCTCGGTACTCGGAGCCGGCGGTTCCAGTTCGAGGTCGAAATTCTGGTCAGGGCCAAGGCGAACGGTATCCCGGTGATCGAGGCGCCGGTCAGCGTGTCCTACCGCCCGGGCACGCCCCGGATTTCTCATTTTCACCCCTTTTACGACTTTCTGCGCAACTTCGGCGTGTTCAGCCGCCTGATCACCCGGCGCGTGTTCAAGAGGATTTTCCGATCGAGAAATAAGCGCGCGGCCGCATGACTCCCGGAAACGTCGGCGACTCCATCGGGATTCGGCAAGGGGGCAGAAGGGTTGACACCAATATGAACCAAACACCCAGGCCGGTGACGTAAATGCTCGCCCTGTTCTACCGGTTGCTTATTTTGCTGTCGCGGTGGTTGGGGCCCTGGAGCTGCGATTTGATCGCCCGGGGCATCGCGGCCGGGTACTTCGTATTTTCTCCGCGGCGGGTGGCGGCGAGCGTGGAGTTTTACCGGACCCTTTTTCCCGGCCGCTCGCGCGCCTGCTACCGGCGCTGCACCTGGCGGCAGTATCGCAACTTTACATCGGTCTACCTCGACCGGATCCTGCTGACGGCCGCGGGCAGCGTCTCTTACACCCGTTCGGGCTGGGAGCATCTCGAAGCGGCCATCGAGCGCCACCAGGGCGGCGTCATCGTGATGTCTCATTTGGGCAACTGGGAAATCGCAGCGCACCTGATGAAGCAGAAACTGACCCGGCTGCGGCTGATCCTTTTCATGGGTGCGCGTGCCAAGGCCCAGATCGAGCGCATTCAGAAAGAAGACCTGCGGGGCAGGGGCATCCGCATACTTGCCGCCGAGAAAGACCAGGCCGGCGCGTTCGATCTGCTGGAGGCCCTGCGGTTCATCCAGGCCGGCGGCCTGGTGTCGATGACCGGCGACAAGTTGTGGACGACGGGCCAACGCACCGTCAAGACCGTATTTTTGGGACATGACATTTTTCTACCGGAAACCCCGCACCTGCTGGCGCTGCTGTCCGGTGCGCCGATCTTTTTCTTTTTTTCGCGCCGGACGGGCAGGGGACGCTACCATTTCAGCCTGTCGCCGCCGGTCCTGATAGAAGCGGCCGCACGCGGCGAAAGACCCGCGGCCATCCGCCGCTGCGTGCAGCGGTATGCGGACCTGCTCGAAAAAAATCTGCGCGAGAATCCTTTCGAGTGGTATCATTTCGAGCCGTTTCTCGGCCTGAAATCAAGCCGCGCGGCCGATAGTTTTTGAATTCAGCACGGATTTGGTGTATGAAGACATTCCTTGAGTCAATGACATCGTGTAACGAAAAGAAAACCGCCGACGAGAGACCCCATGCAGCGTGATGTCATCGAAGCCGCCATTTTAAAGATCTTCGCGGAAAAGTTCGAAATCGACGCGCCGGGTGTCGACGACGACTTGCGCGAGGGCTACGAATTCGACAGCATCGATGCCATCGAACTGCTGCACGAAATCGAACTCCTGCTCGATACGCAGCTGACGAGGGCCGAGAAAAAGAGCGCCATGGAAATAAAAACCATCGCTCAGATCGTCGACTACACGGCGGCCCTGGCGGCGGCCCGCCAAACGGGTTCCGCCGGTCCCGAAAGCCGGCCGGCAGCGGGGCAATGACGACCCGCCGCGTGGTCATAACGGCCTGCAGTGCCATCACGCCGATCGGCCGCACCCGCGCCGAGATCGTTCGCCACCTGACCGAGGGCATATCCGGTGTCAAGCCGCTGCGCAGCGACGGCCTGCTGACCGAGCACATCCATTCCGGCGTCTACGGCACGGTGGACTACCCCATCGAGTACGACTTCAAGCGCAGTCACAGCAAGACCATGGGACCGGTGTCGTTTTATGCCTGCCAGGTGGCCAAGGAGACCCTGGCGGCCTCGGGCCTCGATCCGGACTTCATCACCTCGGGCCGGCTGGGGGTGGCCTTCGGATCGACGCACGGCAGCCCGTCGGTCCAGCGCAGCATTTACCGGACCTTTTTCGGCGAATCGAAACAGGAGTTCGCGTCGATCGGCGCGGTCGATTACCTCAAATCGATGGTCCACACCACGGCGGTGAACATCACCAAGATGTTCGGGATCACCGGCCGGGTCATCTCTTCTTCCACCGCCTGCACCACGAGCAGCCAGTCGATCGGCTTCGGTTACGAGTCGGTCAAATTCGGCCTGCAGGATGCCATGCTCTGCGGCGGGGCCGACGAGTACGACACTACCACCGTGGCGGTCTTCGACAACCTGCTGGCCTGCTCGTCGGAATTCAACGCCACCCCGCACCTCACCCCGCGGCCCTTCGACGTCAGGCGGGACGGGCTGGTCGTCGGCGAAGGGGCCGGGGCCCTGCTGCTCGAAGACTACGAACACGCCCGTCGCCGGGGCGCCGACATCCTGGGCGAGGTCATCGGGTTTGCGTGCAGCAACAACGGCGGCGATCTCATCCTGCCGAACACGGGTGGCATCACCGCAACGATCGCCCTGGCCTTGAAAGATGCCGGCATCGGTCCGGAGGCGGTCGATTTCATCAGTGCGCATGCCACCGGCACCAAGATGGGCGATGTGATCGAGGCTCAGGCCACCGGCAGTATTTACGGCCAAGGGCCGCGGGTCACCGGTTTGAAGAGCTACATGGGGCATACCATGGGCTCCTGCGGCGCCATCGAGGCCATCATCACCCTTTTCATGATGGCCGAAGGCTTCGTCCCGCCGACGCTGAACCTGGATGAGGTCGATGAGCGCTGCGCGATGATCCGCCACGTGCAGCGCTGCGAGCAGGTGCCGGTCGGGGTCGGCGCGGTCCAGAACTTTGCCTTCGGCGGCGTGAACACCTGCTTCATACTGAAAAAAATATCCGGACGGTGACCGATGCCGGCCAACGACTCCCCCAACCGCCAGGGTCTTCAACCCCTGCTCGATTTCGTCATCACGGTGCTGCTGTGGCTGTACTTCACAGCCGGCTTCGTCTTTTTCTTCGCGCCCTTTTACCTCTGGGCCTTCCTGTTCGCGGACCGGAGGGAGACAGCGTTCCAGCGGCTCAACAGCCGCTTTTACCGCGGGTTTTTCGCGCTCAACCGGGTGCTGATTCCGGCTTACCGCTGGCGGATTCCGGCCGCGGTCAAGGACATCCGCTCGGCGGTCATCGTCTGCAACCACCGCTCCTATCTCGACTCGATCCTGTTGATCTCGCTCTATGACCGGCACAACACCATCGTCAAAAGCCGGCTGTTCGACATCCCGCTTTTCGGAAAGATGCTGGAGTTGTCCGGCTACATTCCCTCGTCGTCAGAGAGGCGGCTGGCCGACATGATGATCCGGCGGATCGAACAGATGCCCTCCTTTCTGGCGGCCGGCGGCAACCTGATCGTTTTTCCCGAGGGCACCCGCAGCGCGGACGGCAGCATCGGGCGACTCAACAAGGGCGCCTTCAAGATTGCGCGCAGCTGCCGGGCGCCGGTCAAGGTGCTTTACGTCCGCAACACCGAAAAAATGTTCCGGCCCGGCTCTTTCGCGTTCGACACCCGCGGCCCCCACACCATCAGCCTCGCGCTGATCGGTTCGGTCGATGCGGCCGCGGACCGTGACACCGGTTCTCTGCCGGAGGTGATGGGGCGGGTCCGCGCGCTGCTCGAATCGCAAAAAAGTGAGGAAGCATGAAAATAGTCCTGATGTCCATGCCCGATGTGGCAGCGGTCATTATGCACGAAAGCGCTTTTCACATGCCCAACAACGGCATCGCCAGCGTCGGCGCCAACGTCGACGACGGTCATGCGGTGACGGTTATCGACCTGATCCGCAAGCGGCGCCGGGTGGGCCGCTACGTGCGCGACATCCTGCTGAAAATCCGGCCGGACGTGGTCGGCCTGTCGGCCATGGCCTGGCAGTTCGACACCTGCACGCGGCTCATCCGCCTTGTCAAGCGCCTGCTGCCGGAGGTCAAAATCGTCATCGGCGGGTATCACGCGACCCTCATGTACGAGGAAATCGCCGCCTCGAACGAGGCGTTCCTGATCGATTTTATCGTCCACGGCGAGGGCGAGGAAGCCTTCCGGCGGCTGGTGAACGCCCTCGACGGCAAGGACCGGTTAGAGGACATCCCCTCGCTGTCGCACAAGAAAAACGGCGTCCTGGTTCACAATCCGCGCGGCGAACTGCTGGACCTCGCGCGGCTCAAGCTGCCGATCCGCGACAAGCGCCGCCTTACCTGGGGCTATCACATCATGAACAACAAGATCGAGGTGTTGGAGACCTCGCGCGGCTGCACCCGCTCGTGCAGCTTTTGCAGCATGAGCCGCATGTACGGCCGGACCTTTCGCCCGTTTCCCGTGGAGCGGGTGCTGGCCGATATCGACGACATTTATTTCAATTGCAAAACGCGCTGGATATTTCTGGCCGACGACAACCTGGTGCTGGACCCCGCGCGCGTCATCGATCTGTGCGCGGCCATCGGCGCCCGCCGCTACCGTAACCTCAATTTCGTGGTGCAGGCCGACTGCATCACGATGTCCCGCCATGAGGAGATGGTGCGCAAGATGGCGCAAACCGGTTTCAAGACGGTCTTTCTCGGCATCGAAAACGTCTCCAAGAAAAATCTCAAGGCGGCCGGCAAGGGCGACATCGTCGCCGCCTCGCGCCAGGCCGTGGCCAACTGTCACAAGTACGGCATCATGGTGGTGGGCGGCATGATCTTCGGCTTCCCGGACGACACCGAAGAAGACATCATCGAAAACTACCGTTTCCTGAAGTCGATCGAGGCCGACACCGCCTATTGCCAGATTTTGACCCCCTACCCGAAAACCGCCATGCGCGCGCAGCTAATAGAAGAAGGGCTGGTCACCAACCCGGATGACTTCACGCGCTACAACGGCATTTGGGCCAATGTCAGGACCCGCTATTTGAGTGCCGAACAGCTGCAGTACCTGGTCTGGTACCACCGGCAGACGGTCATGGGCTGGTGGGAACCCTCGCCGCGCGTCCGGCAACGGGGGCCGTTGTGGACCTCGATCTGGATTTACGGATTCAGACCATTTTTAAAGGCGTATCTGGGCCGCCGCCTCAAAAAGGTCGGCTGGCGCGGTCGCTACGAGATCGACATGCGGCGCCTGCTGGAAGTCAACCGTTTCCGCGATCTCGAGGCTGTTTGAGGCGGCGCCGACATGAAAGTTGACCGATGAAGGCGGTTTACGTCGTCAAACAGGAGATCGCGACCGGCCTGGGCGACGGCATTGCGCAGAACTGGGACAGGTTCGCCAGGGGCGAGAGCGCCGTTGCGGCCGCCAACGCGCGGCCGATTGAGCGGAATGGCGGCCGGGTGGCCGCGGTCATCTCCGATCTCAGACCCGCGGCCGGGGAAAACCGGGTCTGCGCGGCTGCCCGCCGGGTGCTCGACCGCATCGGACCCGTTCCCCCCGCAGCCTTTATCGTCTGGACTGGCTTGAAGGGCAATGCCGAATACATCGAGAGCGGTGGCAGGATACCGATGCCTTTTTTGCCGGAACACTACCGCCGGTGGGCGGCCGGCCTGCTGGGTGCCGGCGGCCGCGGGCTCGACATCTCCGCGGCCTGCGCGTCGTCCACCGTCGGGCTTGCGATCGGCGCCCAGAAGATTGCGTTGGGGCAATGCGGCGCGGTCCTGGTCTGTGCGGCCGACGTCGTCACCGGCTTCGTGGCGGCCGGTTTTGCGGCCTTGAAGGCCCTGACCACCGGCGCCTGCCGCCCGTTTGACCGCGACCGGGACGGGATGTGCGTGGGAGACGGTGCCGCGGCGATCCTGCTGGCCGACGCCAAAACCGCCGACGGCTTAAAGCTGGACCGGCTGGCACGGGTGGCCGGTTGGGGCATCTCGAACGACGCCAACCACATCACGGGTCCCGCCCGTGACGGCCGCGGCTTGGCGGCGGCGATGGCGGCCGCCATGGAAATGGCCGGTACACGACCGGACGACATCCAGGCTTTTTGCGCCCACGGAACCGGCACGGTCTTCAACGACGGCATGGAACTGGCCGCGCTCGACAGCCTGTTCGGAGATCGCCTTTTTCCGGCCTTTTCGATCAAGGGGGCGATCGGGCACACGCTGGGGGCGGCCGGCGGCATAGATGCGGCCATCAGCGTCCGCGCGCTGGCCGAAAAGCGGGTCCCACCCACCGCGGGGATGAGGACACCCGAGTCGAGAGCCCGCGGCCGTGTGTCGGATCAAGTCCAGGTGTTCGGCGGCCGCACCCTATTGACCACCAATTCCGGTTTCGGGGGCATCAACGCGGCGCTACTGTTGCAGGCGACCGATGGTTGAAAATCAGAACTCGGAAACTTTTAATGGCAACATCTGCGGAAGGAAAGCCGTAGGGGCGCGGTGCGCCGTTCCCCTACGGTAATCGATGAACTCATTCACCCGACCAAGCCGACTTAAACGACTCAACGGGCAAAACCGGCGTAACGGGCACAACGGGCAAACCGGCTAACGGTCAAACCAATAGACAATCATCCGGACGACGGCGCTGCAACGCGAAAAATCCATGGAAATCAACGTCATCGGCGGCGGCTGGGTTACGGCCGTCAATTTTGGCCGGATGACCGACAGAACGGGGCCGGTCCTGGCCGCTGGCAATCCGGTCGTCCCGCCCGCGGCATCGATTTACACCCAGCCACCGGTCCGCTATCGGCGCTTCGATGACTATGCGCGTGTCGGCTGTGCCGCGATCGCCCTGGCCCTTAAGGACGCCGGCCTGGACCATGGCGCAGACCCGGCCCCCATCGGCATCATCGCCGCCACTCGTTGGGGGTGTTTCGATACCGACCGCGCCTACTACGCCACTGCAAAAGAGGACCGGGGCGCCTTCGCGAGCCCGAATCTGTTTTCGTTCACCCTGCCCGGCATCGTCCTCGGGGAAGCGGCCATCCATTTCCGTCTCACCGGGCCGACATTCACCATCGGCGACGAAATCGGCCAGAGGGGCCTTGCGGCGCTCGATGTGGCCGCCGACCTGCTGGCTTCCGGCATCTGCCGCACTATCCTGGCCGGCTGGCTCGAGGTGGACGAGCGGAGGGCGGTTGGAAATTTCGCCGCTAACGATGAACCGCAAGGGGGCGTTTTCGTCGTGCTTTCCACGCAGCACGCCGAAAACGCCATCCGCAGGATCAGTCGCAGGGATTTCATGTTTTACACGGAAGCAGAAAAGGTGGTGGAGACAATCGCGGATCTGTTTGACTGAGGTTCGCTTCCGTTACTTGAGGTAAAGATGAACGCCGAACATCGAACGCTCAACATCGAAGGATAAAACGACCTTTGTAGGGGCGAAAAATTTTTCGCCCCTACGTCAACCCACCGTCTTTCCGAAAGCCTTTTTTCCCAGCGCGCGGTTGCGCGGCCTGAAGGTGTTGTCGGCGATTTCCTTGCGGACCACCTTCTGAAACAAATTGAACATCTTTATTTCCTGCGACTCGTCGGCATAAAAAGTGTCCCAGGCATACTGCAGAAGCTCCTGCAGCTTGTCGGGCGTCATGTACCGGGGGGTGTAGACGACCCGGTCGGCCGAATAATCGTCCCAGTCGAAGGAAAATATGCGGTTATCGCGTTTCAGCTCCTCGAAGGCCTGGGTGTGTGGGAAGGGGGTCAGGACCGTGAATTCGGCCAAATCGAGATCGATGTCCATCAGGAAATCGATCAGCCGCCGGATGCCGTCCTCGGTGTGGTCGTCGAGCCCCAGTAATATGGTGCCCTCGACCGCGATGCCGTGATCGTGGTAGCGTTTTATCCGCTCACGGATATAGTCCGAGGTGTCGAACACGGCCTGGTAGACGTACCAGGCCCCGGCCCGGGCCGCCAGGTCCAGGACTTCGGGCCGGTCTTCGATCGGGTGGCTGCACCATTTCTTCTTGAGCGGAATCATTTCGCGGAAAAGCGCCTTCTCCCACGCGGTGTCCTGGGCCAGGGAGTTGTCGACGATAAAGAGGCGGTTGTTGTCGATGGCGGCCATCTCCGCGACCGCCGTTTCGATCGGCCGCGGCCGGAACTTGCGGCCCCCCAGGTAGGCCACGGCACAGGGGTAGCAGTGATACCGGCATCCCCGCGAGGCGTGCACCAGGTCGAACATCTGAACCCCGCGGTAGTTGTAGAATTCCTTTTTCAGAAGATCGCGCCGCGCCGGGCCGACCGATTCGATCGGCGGCTGGTCCTGCAGGTAATCGTAGACCGGTTTCAGCTGACCGCGGCGCAGATCGTCGAACACCGTCTGCATGTGGCCCTCGGCCTCGCCGATAAAAACCGCGTCGGCGTGGGCCAGCGTCTCCTCGGCATGCAGCATGGTCGCAATGCCCCCGCAGATGACCGTTATCCCCAGGCGGCGATAGCGGTCGGCGATCGCCCAGCCGCGCTTGACCTGAAGCGTCAGCATCATCGAGATGGCGACGACATCCACGGGGTCGTCGAAATTAATCGGCTCCACATTCTCGTCGATAAACTCGACCTCTATGTCCTCCGGCAGGGCGGCGGCAAACACCACCGGGCCATGCGGCGGCAAATGGAACTCGGTCTGTCGGTCCAGTTTAGGCCACTTGGGATAAATCAAGCGCAGTTTCATATCGGCACCATGGTCTCGGAATGTCAGGGGGTCGTCTGGCCCCCGTTCGTGTATTCTTACTTTCTACCATTCTTTTATTCTCGTTTTCTGCCTAACTTCAGCAGCAGGGCTGAACATTGGATGGAAACTTGATACTTGATACTCGAAACTCGCAAATAGGTATTCGAAACCATTTCAAATTTTGATTGCCCCCAGAACCAAGAGCCCTGAACCTGGGGTAACCTATTGATCCAGCGGCACGGCTTCTATGAGCGTCATGACGAGTTTATAGTGCTGTGGGCCGCGGGCGGTCAGCTCCAGGGTTTTCGGCATCCGGCCTTCGGCGGGTGCACCGGACGGGACCTTGACGACCCTTACCAGGCGCTGTTTCCGGTCGTAGCGCCGCACTTCGCAGGCACCGGCAGCCCGCGAGACGATATCGACGCGGCCGCCGCCCGAATCATGGTAGCGGCACACGGCAGAACCGTCGTCCAGGCATCCGCATTCTTCGGGCGAGCCGGCGGGCGCGAAAAAAATCAGGCGGATGTCCTCCATGAGACCTTCGGCGAAACCGGGGGCATCGAACGGCGGCAGGGCGCGGTGAACCGTCAGTTTCCGGTCGACTTCAGCGTCGAACACCACGAACCCTTCCACGCTCATGATGACGCTGCGGTGGCTGCGGAGGCTCGAAGACAGGATGGTCAGTCCCGTCATGACCCCGTGCCGGCCCCCCGGCAGGTCGACTTCGATTAAATGAAGCAGCTGCCACTTTCCGGCCGGAAACATATAGGCGCACGCGGCGGTCGCCGTGGGCGGTTCTACTGTCGGCGCGATGGCCGGCAGGCGGGCGCAGGAAAAAAACAGCAGCATCCCCGTCAGGGCGAGCAGGCGACCGGTCACGAGATCTTCCTGAACAGGGCCGCGTCCAGGGGCTGGTTCAGAACCGCATTGGTAAAGACGAGCCTGGTGAACGAATCGTCGCTTTCATAGATGACGACCGAATCGATGATGCCGGGACGCTCTGAAAGCACGAGGTCGATGTGGTGAATCATCCGGGCAAAGGCCTCTTCCTTCGGGACCAGAACGATTTTGGGACCGGGTTCCAGGCGGGCCGCGAAAAGCGGATTCTCGTCGAACCGGCCACCGAGCCACTGGGAGACCTGTTCCAGAACGATCTGCATGGCTTGCAGGCCGGCACCGGTTTCCTGTGTCAGGCCACTGCCGGTGTCGATCCAGCGTTCCGTCCGGTTGTCGTGCATCAGCAGGATGTTGCGTACGGGCGTCCGGTATTCCCAGCGCAGGGAAGCCGGTGATTGAAAATAGAGGACACCCGTTGAAATGAGCGGACGGGCCAGAATCCGCATGTGCTTTTCCTGGACGAAATCGGCGCTGAGCGAAGTGACCGAACCGGCGGCCGACCTCAGTTCTTCCCAGCTCGATCCCCAGCCGATCGCCAGCCAGGCCGCTGCCAAAACGACAACGGTTTGCAGAAAATGGCCGACATTCGACCGGCACCGGTGATTTCGGCCACTTTGGAAAAGAGGGGAGTTTGTCATCATACCGCCGTTTTATCGGTCAACACATGCCGCCGTTGACGGCGATGACCTGCCCGGTGACATACGAGGCATCATCGGAGCAGAGAAACCGGACCACCCGTGCGACTTCCTCCGGTTGCCCGATCCGGGCCATCGGGATCAGGGCCTTTATGTTCTTCAACGGGAACTCCTTGATCATGTCGGTATCGATCAGGCCCGGGGCCACGACGTTGACGCGCACGCCCAGGCGGCCGACTTCGGCCGCAACCGTGCGGGCGGCACCGATCAGGCCGGCTTTGGCGGCGGCATAGTTGGCCTGGCCGCGGTTGATCATCAGCGCGGAAACAGAGGCGATGGCAACGATCGCCCCTTGCTTCTGCACGACCATCTTTTCCAGAACCGGCCGGGTGATGTTGTAAAATCCGTTCAGGCTGGTGTCGATGACCGCGTGCCACTTCCGGCGCGACATCATCACGAAAAGCTCGTCGGCCGTGATGCCGGCGTTGTGCACCAGCGCGGTGATGGTGCCGTGCGCCTCAATGATGCGGCCGACGGCGGCCTGCACGGCCTCGAAATCGGTGACGTCGAACCCCACGATCTCACCCTCGCCGCCCGCTGCCACCACCATTGCGAGCGTCTTTTCGGCACCGGCCTTGTCGGAGCGGTAGTTGACGATCGGATAATAGCCGCAGCGGGCCAGCTCGATGCAGATGGCGCGGCCGATGCCTTTGCTGGCGCCGGTCACGATGGCCGGCCGTCTGGGTTGATTTTCGGTCATGAATTCCCGTCCGAGCGCAGCAGCTGCAGCGTTATTTCGGCGATGGTGGTCGACTCCCACGCGACGCAGCCGTAGATGTCGCGAAAGCCCTCGAATTCCATCCGGTTTTGGGTGCGGGCGATCAGGTTGGTGCCGGGTAAAATGGCATCCACCGCCAGGCGGGCCTGACGGATGCCGACGATCCAGCCCTTCTTGTCGGCGGTCGGTCCGTGCTGTTTTTCGCGGATCCAGCCGTTGTGAATTCCGGCCGTCTGGGCCACCAGTTCGATTAGGACGATGGCGCCCACGTTTCGTCCGTCGAAAAACGGCCATTTCTCCGTGACGAGCGCAGCGGTGACGGCCCCCGTGTCGTCGACCGCGATGATCTCGTCCACCAGCAGCATCCGGTCACGGTGGGGCAGGATATTTTCGGGGCTCAAAACCGGCTGGATCATCGGACATCCGCTTTGAAAGAGAAAAAAAGATTGAAAAGAAGGCGTTTTTTCAATAGTGTACTGTGCTCACGCGCCATCTGCCGATGTGTTTCCGGTCTTTGGCTGCCCCTTCTTTACGAACTTTCGGCGTCAAACAGGGCGAGAGGTTACAATAATAACGCGGTCGTGTAAAGGCAGAGCCGCACGGACGCTCCTGAACCGGGAAGTCCGATCATCGGGACGCGACGCGATCGTCTGTAATATTCCAAACGACATGGCGCTTGTCTTCATTTTTGGCGTCGATCGGCTTGATCAACTGCACGGTGCACCGGCGGCGACCCCCGCACCACTCCCCGCTTTCGTCGAGCCAGCAATTCGTTTTGAGCGCTTTAAACATACCGTTATACATTCTTGACCGTGGGTAATCGCGAATGAACGCCAGCCGCATGGACCAACTGATCG
>JBAPWQ010000322.1:0-11214 GCA_049283795.1 Desulfobacterales bacterium
TGCCGTTTCAGGCGCTGCAGATGGTCGGGCACGCGGTGCACGCCGTCTGTCCGGACAAGAAAGCCGGCGACACCGTCCGCACGGCGGTGCACGATTTCGAGGGCGATCAGACCTACAGCGAAAAACCCGGGCACAATTTCGCCCTCAATGCCGATTTTGACAAGGTCCGGGCCGAGGATTACGACGCCCTGGTCATTCCCGGCGGGCGAGCGCCCGAGTACATCCGGCTCGACAAGCGCGTGATTCAGATCGTGCGCCACTTCGCCGCAGCCGACAAACCGATTGCGGCCGTCTGTCACGGGGCGCAGGTTCTGGCCGCGGCCGGCATCCTCAAGGGTCGCGGCTGCTCGTGTTATCCGGCGGTCGGACCGGATGTGACCGGCGCCGGGGGCGAGTTCGTCGACATCGCCGTCGACCAGGCCCATCGGGACGGCAAGCTCGTGACGGCGCCCGCCTGGCCGGCCCATCCCCGCTGGCTGGCGTTGTTTCTGGAGGTGTTGGGGACGAAGATTGAACTATAAGAGAAATAACCGTCGAACATCGAACGTCCAGCGTCGAATGATGAATAAGAAATGCCGTTGTTTTCTAAATTGCTGACGGAGCGCAGCGACACCCATATTCGACGTTCAGCGTTCGATGTTCAATGGTCGACGTTCTTCTAAATCAGTTATCGAGTTGTATGGCGGATTACGAAGCCTTTAAAAACGAGGTGCTGGCCAGTGCGCGCTGGCTGTGCGATCACGGGTACTTCGGCGCCCGGCTCGGCAGCGGCGGCAATGTCTCGCTGTACCTGCGCGCCGAAGACCTGATCGTCATCACGCCGAGCCGCAAGCCCTACCAAACGCTGGCCGTTCAGGACATCTGCGTCATCGATTCGCGACTCGGCCGGGTCGAGGGCCCCCTGCCGCCCTCGACCGAAGCGGCCATGCACGCCGGCATCTACGCGAACCGCGCCGATGTCCAGGCCGTGGTTCACACCCACCAGATGTATGCCAGTGTCCTGGCGCTGATCAACCAACCAATCCCGGCCCTGTTCGATGAAATCACCTATGAAATCGGGCCCGAGGTCGCCGTCATCCCGTATGCCCTTTCGGGCACGGCCGCGCTGGCCGACAACGTGGCGTCGGCCTTGCAAAACGGCTGCCGCTGTTACATCATCCAGAACCACGGCGCGCTCTGCCTGGGCGCGAACCTGGCCGAGGCGATGCTCAATGCGGAACTGCTCGAAAAATCGGCGCAGGCGTATTTCCTTGCGCTGTGCAGCGGCCGTGACATCAGCCGGCTGCCTGAAGATGCGGTGCGGAAGCTGTTGAAAATGCGTGCGGGAAAATAGTCCTCAAACCGGCAGCCGGTCGACGACAGGATTGACGATGGCGCCGATCTTTTCGATCCGGCACTCCACGAGATTGCCGGCCGCCAGCATGACCGGCGGGCTGCGGAAGAACCCCACGCCGCTCGGTGTGCCGGTCGATACCACGTCTCCCGGAAACAACGTCATGTCCTCGCTGATGAATTCGATCAGGGCGGCCACATCGAAGATCATGTCGCGGCTGTTGCCATCCTGCATGACCGTGCCGTCCACCAGTGCCGTCAGCCTCAGGTTCTGGATGTCGCCGATCTCATCCAGGGTCACGATGGCCGGCCCCATGGGCGCGAAAGTGTCGAAGGACTTGCCGCGAAACCACTGCGAATCGGCAAACTGGGCTTCGCGCCCGGAGACATCGTTCATGATCGTCACCCCGGCGATCACATCGCGGGCATCGGCCTTGCGGACCCGTTTGGCTTGCCTTCCAATCACCACCGCCAGCTCGACTTCCCAGTCTATTTTCCCGCAGCTGCGCGGCAGCAGGATCGGATCGCAAGGGCCGTTGAGGGCGTTTGGCCCCTTGCAGAACAGAAGTGGCTTTTCTGGCTGGTCGAATCCGCCTTCACGGGCATGTTCGACATAGTTTTTCCCCAGGCAGATGATCTTGGAGGGTCGAACGAGCGGGCAGCCGCGCCGCACGGTCAGGGCCTCGCCGGGCGCATCGAGACCGGCGATCCTGTCGAGCCAGCCGTGGCCGAAAAAGGCCTCGCCGATGTCGGGAATATCGGGAAAATGACGCCGCAGGTCGACGATGCGGTTGTCGACCTCGATTCCCGGCCGCTCCTCGCCTTTGGGCCCGAACCGGATCAGCCGCATGACCCCTGCTCCCTTTTTTTGCGACCGTCTTCGAAGCACTTGCCGGCATACCAGTCGATCTGGCGGCAAATCCCGCGGATGATGCTGACTTCCTTGGCCCGCAGCTGCAGACGGGTGAAGAACCGGCGGATTCCGGCCATCCAGTAGTCCGGATTTTCCGGGTTGATATAGTTGATGCGCACCAGAATCTCCTTGACCTGCTCGTACATGCCGTCGAGTTCGTGGCGGTTTGCCAGGCGCGGCGCATAAGCGCCCCGCGTCTGCCGGTTGGCGCCGAAGAGTTCGTAACAGATGACCATGACCGCCTGCGCCAGATTGAGGGAGGAAAATTCCGCCGTCGGGATGTTGACCAGCCACTGGCACAGGCGAATGTCGTCGTTGGTCAGCCCGCGGTCTTCCGGCCCGAAGAGTACCGCCACCGTGTTGTTGCGGGTGATCGGAATCAACTCGAGGGCCAGCTTTGCCGGTGACTCGATGACCGCCCGCTGGCGGCCGAGTCGCGCCGTGGTGCCGACCACCAGGTTGAAGGCGGAAAGCGCTTCGCCCAGGGTGTCGCAGACCTGCATGTCTTCGATCACATCGATGGCAGCGTGCGTGGCCATTTTAAGAATGCGGGTCAGATCGCAATTTTGCGGTGCGACCACCACCAGGCGCTTGACGCCCATATTGCGCATGGCACGGGCGGCGGCGCCGATGTTTTCCGGGTAGCGCGGCCGGTTCAGGACGATGGCGATATTGTCCAGTTCGATGGCCGCAGGCGTCATGCGACGATTTCGAGCCGGTTGAAGAAGTAACCGATCTCAAAAGCGGCGGTTTCCGGCGCATCCGAGCCGTGGACCACATTTTTTTCGATGTCGGTGGCAAACTCGCGCCGGATGGTGCCTTCGGCGGCGTCTTTATAGTTGGTGGCCCCCATCAATTCGCGGTAGCGGGCGATGGCGTTCTCCCCTTCCAGTGCCATCACCACGCAGGGCCCCGAAGACATGAACTCGGTCAGGCTTTCGAAAAAAGGCCGTTCGCGGTGCACGGCGTAAAACCCGCGGGCCTGGGCGCGGCTCAGGTGCAGCATTTTAATGGCCACGATCTTCAGCCCGTTTTGCTCGAGCCGCCGGACGACCTCCCCGATCAGCCCCCGGCCGACACCATCGGGTTTGACAATCGAAAGTGTTCTTTCCATGCTTTTTTTCCTTTATCTATTCAATGCCTTAAAAACCGGGCACCCACAAGGGGTGCCCCTACAGTCGCATCACCCAGACCACACCAATTTCCCGCAGTCCGCACCCCGCAACCCGCAACCAAACACCGGCCACCAAACACAAACCACCGAACACCAAACACCAAGCCATTATCCGCGGCCCGAATACCATCTGCCAACCCGCAAGTCAACCCGCGCCGCGAGGCCGCAGCAGGCAGCCATTTCGGCAGTTGACAAAAAAAGAGCCAACTTTTATCATTTTGAGTATTTCAATGACAGTTTCGTGGATCATCATCTGCCGGGAGAGAGCCGCATGCCGATTTATGAATTTTACTGCGACAGCTGCAACACGATCTTTACCTTCTTTTCCAGAACCGTCAACACCACCAAGACGCCCGCCTGCCCCAAATGCGACAAAAAGGAACTGCAGCGGCGGATGTCCGCCTTTGCCATTGCCGGCCGAGCCAAAGAAGAAGACGGCCCGGATGACCTGCCCTTCGATGAGGGCAAGATGGAGCAGGCCATGGGCATGCTGGCCGGCGAGGCTGAAAAGATCAACGAGGACGATCCGCGCCAGGCCGCCAACCTCATGCGCAAGCTGACCGACTTGACCGGCATGAAACTCGGCGACGGGATGCAGGAAGCGCTGAGCCGAATGGAACGGGGGGAGGACCCCGACAAGATCGAAGCCGAAATGGGCGACCTGCTCGAAGGCGAAGACCCGTTCATCATGCCGGCCAGGAAGTCGGGTGCCGGCCCTGCATCCGCGGCGCGACCGAACAGGGATGACACCCTCTATGATTTGTGATGGTGGGACTCAAGGACAGGGACGCCAATGAATGACGGGCTTCGGGAGCAAATCGACATCCGTCGGGGGGACATCACCCGGCTGAGCGTCGATGCCATCGTCAATGCCGCCAACACCTCACTGCTGGGCGGCGGCGGGGTCGACGGCGCCATCCACCGCGCCGCCGGTCCGCGGCTCCTGACCGAGTGCCGCACCCTCGGCGGCTGCCCCACCGGAGAGGCGCGCATCACCGGCGGTTACGATCTGCCGGCCCGGTTCGTGATCCACACGGTCGGCCCGGTTTACAGTGCCAAAAACGCGGTCAGGTCCGAAGAGTTGCTGCGGCGCTGCTATCACAACAGCCTGGACCTGGCGGCCGGTAGCGCAGTCCGCGAAATGGCCTTTCCCGCGATCAGCTGCGGCGTCTACGGGTATCCGATCGAAAAGGCCTGCCGGGTGGCGATCGACACCACCCTGAGGTTCCTGGAAACCGATCCGGTCGTCAAAAAAGTCATCTTCGTTCTTTTTTCCGAGACTGACCGCAAGGTGTACGCCGATTACCTGGACAGCCTCCCGCTTGCCAAAAAATAATTGGCATGAAAACGCTTCTTAAAGTCTCAAAAATCTGTTCCTGATCAGGCCGTTCCAGACACCTGGCAAGGTCTTTTTGGCGCGCTATTCGGCTTTATGTCGGCTTTTAATGGTGCCCGGATTCCTCGATCCCTGCTATAATGATAATTTCCAATAGAGATCCGGAAATTCGGATTGACAAACAGAAGCGCTATAATTAAGTTACCAGCGCCGATGGAAACAACAATATCCAACTCTAGTGTTCGGGTGGATACGAAGGAGGAAAAAAATGGTAGAGGTTACAGAAGCGGCAACGCGGCAGATCAGTGAATATTTCAAGGATCGCGAGGCGTCTCCGATCCGGATCTTTTTAAACGAGGGCGGGTGAGGCGGGCCCTCGCTGGCCATGGCTCTGGACGAGCCCAAAGACACCGATGAGGTCAAGACCGTCGACGGATTCACCTATGTCATCGACAAGGAATTTCTCAAAAAAGCACAACCGGTCAAGGTCGATTTCATCGACTATGGATTCCGGCTGACCAGCAGCATCAAGTTCGACTCCGCCTGCAGCGGCTGCGGCTCGGGAAGCTCCTGCAGCGTCTGATACGCTTGACATCGTCAACGGGGGCAAGTCGTCTAAGCGGGCTTGCCCCTTTTTTATTGCCTCCCGGACACCTTTTTCGCCCTCTCACCGGTGCGCTTGCCCGTAACCGGCGGATCGGCATTTCACTACTGATGTGGCGATCGCCGCCAGGGATGATCCGGGCCGGCTGCACTCACCGGCAATCTGCTATGGTTGAGGGCTTCGCAGGCGGAGGACGGGCGTGAGCAAAGGTGAATATCCCAGTCCGGGCGAGATGAGCGCCGGGGACCTCGAGGCCTTCATGGCGGCGCATGAAGAAAAAGACTACCGGCTCATCGACGTCCGGCAACCGGCTGAATACCGCCACGAGCACATACCCGGAGCCGTTCTGCTGCCCATTCTCGAACTAGAGTCACGCCTCTTCGATCTTCCCTCTGACCAGGACCTGATCTTCTACTGCGCCAACGGGGCCCGGTCCATGGCCGCCGCGACCCTGGCCCTGGACGCCGAGGTGACCAAACGCGGCATCTACAACCTGGCCGGCGGGATCATGAACTGGTACGGGCGGACGCTTTCGGGTTTCCCCGAGGTTCGCGTTTTCGACACCGGCAAAGGGATGACCGACCTGCTCCACACGGCCATGGACCTCGAAAAAGGCGCCTGGCGATTCTATGCCGCCGTTGCCGAACGACACGAATCCGAGCCTTTTGCGAAAACCTTCGCGACGCTTTGCCGGGCTGAGAATGCCCACGCCGCAGCCATCTATGCTATCTGGGCGACGAACGCGATCGACCCGCCGCCCTTTGACGAGCTTTTCGCCGGTTTGGCGGGCGAAATCCTTGAAGGCGGCGAAACGCTCGCAGCCGCGCTCGAGCAGTTGCATTCCCTCACGGGCGAGGCCTGCCTGGGCCTGATCGAACTCGCACTGCGCATCGAATACGCGGCCTTCGATCTTTACCGCACCACGGCCGCCCGGACACCGTCACCGGGGGTGCGCGACGCGCTGCTCTCCATTGCCCAGGCGGAAAAAGCCCACATGCGCGGGCTGATCCGGGCCATCGCCACCTGCCCCGATCAGAGCGGTCCCAGGTGAATCAGCCGAATTGAACTATCCCAAATGAGGATCGCCGCAAGATACCGATAGACGAGGTCTTAAGATGGACGATCAATTTGCCGCGGAGATCGCCGGCTATCACGAGCGGACCAAGCATCACCCCGACCGCTACGCGCGCTCTCCCGGACACATGGACTGGAACACCCAGCCGAACCCCTTCCGGTTCTTCGAGGGCGCCGGGGCGATTCCGCTGCCGCTCATGGCCAACGATCCGCCTTATGATCACATGGCCCTCTACCGGCGAAAAACGGTAGCCACGGAACCCTTCAGCCTGTCGGCCATCGCCGGTTTTCTTGAACTCTCCCTCGGTTTGTCGGCCTGGAAAGCCTATGGCGGCAGTCGCTGGTCGCTGCGGATGAACCCTTCCAGCGGCAATCTGCACCCCACCGAAGCCCATCTGGTCCTGCCGGCAACGGCGTGTCTTGCCGCGGGCCTTTATCATTACAACCCGCTGCGGCACGCCCTGGAACGGCGGGCGGAAATTCCAGCGGACTTGGGGCGGCAAATCGCCGTCCATGTCAACACCGACGGCTTTTTGGTGGCCCTGAGCAGCATTTTCTGGCGTGAAGCCTGGAAATACGGCGAGCGCGCCTTCAGATACTGCAACCACGACGTCGGCCACGCGCTGGCGGCTTTAAGCTTCTCGGCCGCTCTCAAAGGGTGGAAGCTTACTTGCCTGACCGGTCAGGCCGACGCCGACATCGAAAGACTGCTCGGATTCGACCGGACCGCCTGGGAACCCTTCGAGGCCGATCATCCCGATCTCATCTGCTTCGTGCAGGCGAACAGCGGGCCCTCCGCCGCGCGCCCATGGCCGCAGGAAATCGTTGAGGCCTTTGCCGGCCTGAAGCTCACCGGAAAGCCGAACCGGTTGAGCCCGGAGCGGATCAATTGGCAGATCATCTATGATACCGCCGAAAAATGCAGCAAGCCTCGCACGAACGAGGCCGGGGGCCGATTCGGCGACGCCCCTTTTTTCACCCATGCCCCGGTAGCGGTGACGGCGGCTGAGATCATCCGCCGGCGCCGCAGCGCCACCGCCTTCGACCCGGAGGCCGTCATCGATCGCGCTAGTTTTTTCGCCTTGCTCGACAAGACCCTGCCGCGCGACCACCGTGCGCCTTTCGACGTCGGACTCGGCCCCGCGGCGGTCCACCTGCTGCTGTTCGTGCACAACGTTTCGACCCTGGCGCGGGGACTTTATTTTTTCTGCCGCAACCCGGCCGATTTAGACGCGCTGCGCCGGGCCCTCCTGCCGGATTTCATATGGGAGACGGTCACCGCCGACCTGCCGCTTTACCGGCTGACGACCGGCGATTTCCGCGCCGAAGCCATCCGGGTCAGCTGCCATCAGGAAATCGCCGGTTATTCGGCATTTTCACTCGGCATGATCGCGCGCTTCGCCGACACCCTGCAAACCGCCCCCTACCGCTACCGCCACCTGTTCTGGGAATGCGGCATCATCGGCCAGGTCCTCTACCTCGAAGCCGAGGCCCACGGCCTTCGCGGCACCGGCATCGGCTGCTTTTTCGATGACGCGGTCCACTCCCTGGCCGGCCTCTCGGGCAATACCTGGCAGAGCCTCTACCACTTTACGGTAGGCCGGCCGATCGAGGACCCGCGGATCTCGACCCTGCCGGCCTACCATCACCTGCCGCAAGACCCCGATGCTCTCTAAAAAGCAAATACGGGACCTGCGGCGGCGGCTGATCGCCTGGTATCACGCCCATTTCCGGCCGCTGCCCTGGCGCGAAACGACCGACCCCTACCCGGTGTGGGTTTCGGAGGTGATGCTGCAGCAGACCACCGTCAAAACCGTGCTGCCCTTCTATCGGCGGTTCATGGCCCGTTTTCCCGCCCTCGCGGACCTTGCGCGGGCCGACCTGCACGACGTGCTGATGGCCTGGGAGGGACTGGGATATTATGCCCGCGCGCGCAACCTGCACCGGGCAGCCCGAATCGTGGCCGAGCGGCACAAAGGCGTCGTCCCCGGCGACGCGACCGCCTTCAGGCGCCTGCCCGGCGTGGGCGACTACATTGCCGCCGCCGTGATGAGCATCGCCTTCGATCGGCCCCTGGCCGTGGTCGACGGCAATGTGAAACGCGTGCTGGCACGCCTGCTGCTGATCGATATCCCGGTCAACCGGCCCGACGCCCACAAGGCCTTCAAGGCCGCGGCGGCCACGCTCCTCGATGCATCGCAGCCGGGGACCTTCAACCAGGCCCTGATGGAACTGGGCGCCCTGGTCTGCTCCCCCCGCCGGCCGGCCTGCGGCGACTGCCCGCTAAAAAAGCACTGTCGGGCCGACCGGGAGGGCCAGGTCGGCGAGTTTCCGAAACGCCTGCGAAAGCCGCCGACGCCCCTGCACCCGGTGGCGGTGGGCGTGGTCTTCAAAGGCAGCCGGGTCCTGATCACCCGGCGCCGTCCGGAAGGCCTGCTGGGGGGGCTGTGGGAGTTTCCCGGCGGGCGGGTCCGCACGGGCGAGACGCCGGCGGACGCCTGCCTGCGTGAAATCCGCGAAGAGGTGAATCTGACGGTGGCGATCGATTCCCACCTGGCCCGCATCCGGCACGCCTACACCCACTTCAAGATTGTCATGGACGTCTACCGCTGCCGGTACGTCGGCGGCCAGGTGACGCTTGACGGGCCCACGGACCATCGCTGGGTGGAGCTGGAAGAACTGACCGGCTTTCCCTTCCCCAAGGCCAACCTCAAGTTCATGCCGCTGCTGAAGGCGGCGGCTGACGGTCCGGAGGGGGGCGAAAAATTTTTCGCCCCTACGGGTTCGTGACCGGCAGCCGATATCGCATAACCTTGCAGGGACCGGCGTGCCCTGCCTTTTCAGCCTGTAATCTGCCACGGCCACCGGTCATTCAGGTGGCGGTGCCTGCCTTTGGCGATTTTGAGGGCCTAGTCCCGCTACCGGGGGATTGGGCCCCGTCGCGGCAGCCTGCACTGAATTCCGCTCATACTTGAAAAGCAGTGGTATCGGAACCATACTTGAGACCGGTTGGCGGATTGAAAACCGTTGGGTGTTTTTTCTCAAAAACCATGACCGGTTGCGGTCGCAATGAGGATGCCGGTCAGCATTTTTAATAAAGGAGACGATCATGAGCGTGCTCGTTGCCAAAGAAGCCCCCGATTTCACGGCGCCGGCCGTCATGCCGAGCGGCGTCATCGAAGAAAATTTCACCTTGTCCGATCTGAAGGGCAAGTACGTGGTGCTGTTTTTCTGGCCCCTCGATTTCACCTTCGTCTGTCCGACGGAAATCCTGGCGCACGACCACCGCATCGACCAGTTCAAGGAGCGCGGCGTCGAGGTCGTGGGGATATCGATCGACTCGCAGTACACCCACTTCGCCTGGCGCAACACCCCGGTCAACGACGGCGGCATCGGGGCGGTCAAGTTTCCGATGGTCGCCGACATTTCCCACGCCATCACCCGTGCTTACGGCATCGAACATCCGGACGGGGTGGCCTTGCGGGCCTCCTTTCTGATCGACAGAAACGGCGTGGTGCAGCACCAGGTCGTCAACAACCTGCCCCTGGGCCGCAACGTCGATGAAATGCTGCGCCTGGTCGATGCGCTGCAGTTCACCGAAGAACACGGTGAGGTCTGCCCGGCCGGCTGGCAAAAAGGCGAGGCCGGCATGAAGCCGACGGCCGAAGGCGTCGCGGATTACCTTTCCTCCGAAGGCGAAAGGCTCTGAGGGCCCTCGTGCCGTGCGGCCCGTGGTGGCCCTTTACCGGAGAGGTCGCCCCCGCCGGTGAAGGTGCCGCCCGAACCACGTCTGGGCGCAAGCGGCGTTTTTATTGAAATTTTAATTGATTTTAGAATTTAAATCCGTCATTTTAACTCCCTTTTGTTTCTGCAGGGCACGCCGGCCACCGGCTGAAAGGTCAAGTCATGGCAGCCCACCGGTGGCCGGGCGCTGCAATCCATCATGAAAGGACTTCCCTGGATGACCGATAGAAGCGCGACCTTCGAGCAGGGACCGATTCGACCACCCAACGAAGCCCGCAGCCTGCTGCTGCGCCTGACGCGCAACTGTCCCTGGAACCTGTGCCTCTTTTGCCCGGTTTACAAGAATCGCAAGTTCTCGCTGCGCACGGTGGCGGAAATCAAGCAGGACATCCAGGCCGCTCGGGACGTGGCCGACGACATCATCGCCCTGTCCCGAAAGCTCGGCAGTGACGGTGACGTGGATGACCGCGTGGTCAGTCATCTTTTCAACCGGTCCGAATACGGCGACGCACACCGCAGCGTTGCCGCCTGGCTCTATTACAAAACCGATGCCTGTTTCCTGCAGGATGCCGACAACCTGATCATGAAAACCGATGATTTGGTGGCGGTGCTCGAGTTTCTGCGAGAAAAGTTTCCCACGATTTCCCGGATCACGACCTACTCCCGGTCACGAACGGTGGCCCGCAAATCCCTCGAATCTCTCCGGCGGATCCGGCAAGCCGGCCTCGATCGCGTTCACATCGGCCTCGAGACCGGCTACGATCCGTTGCTCAAATTGATGAAAAAGGGCGTCAGCGCCGCTCAGCAGGTCGACGCCGGACGGAAGCTGCTGGATGCGGGCATGGAGTTGTCCGAATATGTCATGCCCGGCCTCGGAGGCCGGGAAATGTGGCGCGAGCACGCCGTCGCCACCGCCGATGTTCTCAATCGCATCGACCCGCATTTCATCCGCCTGCGCAGCCTGAGAGTGCCGCAGCGGGTCCCCTTACACAGCAAACTGGCCGACGGCTCGTTTACCATGCAGACCGACGACATGC
>JBAPWQ010000323.1:0-5493 GCA_049283795.1 Desulfobacterales bacterium
CCTTAGTGGTTCGCGTCATGGGTGAAGTTGGTTTCGATTTATCCGAAAAGAAACCGCAAAACGTTTTCGAACTGTTTAAACAGGGCAAACTCTACGATCACGTCATAACCGTATGCCATGATTCGGAATTGAGGTGCCCGATCTTTCCCGGGATCACTCAACGCTGGCATTGGCCGTTTCCAGATCCCGCAGCAGTCGAAGGAACGGAAAGTGAGAAACTCGAAAAGATTCGCACGATTAGAGATATGATAAAAGAGTGGCTGCTCGATCCACCGGAAAACTCAGTAAACTTCATGGCATTGACAGGGAAGTAAAAAGATATCGGCATCACTATTTTCCGTATACATGAAATACGGCCGCCGATGCCCCTTACCTTTTCAAGAATTTGCGCAGTCAGCAATCGGGCCCCAAAACGACCATGCTCTTACCTGGTGCGATCACATGCCAGCGCATCAGCCGCTGCATCGATCAAACGGTGCATATCCGCCGCATGAACGTCGCCGATATTGCCGATCCGAAACGTGTCGTGGTCCGTCACCTTTCCCGGATAGATGACGAACCCGCGTGCTTTCAACTCATCATAAAATCGTTTGAACCGCCATTCGGGGCGGGCGGGGCTCAAAAAAGCGGTGATGATGGGAGATTGCAGTTCCGCCGCCAGCAGCGGCCGGAAGTTCAGGCGCCGCATGCCTTCCACCAGGACGCGGTGATTTTCGCGGTAGCGGTCGAAGCGTGCGCCGACACCGCCTTCCTCCTCCAGTTCGCACAGCGCCTGAAAAAAAGCGCGCACCACGTGGGTGGGGGATGTAAAGCGCCACTTGCCATGCTGGTCTTCCATGGTCCGCCACTGGTCGTAAAGGTCCAGGCTCAGGGACCGCGCCCGCCCGCGGGTTTCGGCCAAAACGTCCTTGCGCGCGATAACGAACCCGAAGCCCGGGACGCCCTGGATGCATTTGTTGGCGCTGCTGACCAGCAGGTCCGCCCCCATTTTCTTTAAATCCATCGGGATGCCGCCGAAACTGCTCATGGCATCCACGATGAAAATACGGTCGTGGGCCTTGACGATCCCGCCGATGGCGTCCACCGGGTTGAGCATGCCGGTGGCGGTTTCACAGTGCACCGCCGCCACGTGGGTGATCGCGCCGTCGGTGATCAATGCCGCCTCCAGGCGACCGAGGTCGGGCGGCGAGAGTTCGCCGCCGTCCTGGACCTGACAGGCGATGCCGCCACGACGGGCGATTTCGGCGATGCGCCGGCCATAGGCGCCGTTGGCCAGGACCAACAGTTTCCCGCGCGGCGGCATGGCGGTCGTGACGGCCGCCTCGACGCAAAAGGTGCCGCTGCCCTGCATCGGCACCGCGGTGTAGTCGCCGGCGTCATCGGTCCCGGACCCCAGGCGGACCAGGCGCCGGCGAATTTGCTCGACAAGGGTGTTGTACTCGTCGTCCCAGGTGCACCAGTCCCGCAACATGACCGATTTCACCGTTTTGGTGGTGCTCAGGGGGCCGGGGGTCAGCAGCAGGTACGGGTTGTCGGGCATAGCGGTAATATCCATCTTGCTCCTCCGGTGGTTAAAGGCCTCGCAGCGCCTCGGTGAGAATGGCGAGGGCGTGGTCCAACTCCGCCTCGGTGATGGTCAGGGGCGGCGCCAGGGTCAGGAAACCGCCGTGCGAGACCTTGAAGCTCAGTCCCCGGTCGAGGCAGGCGTACATGACCCGCTCGGCCTGCGCGCGGGCCGGTGTTTTTTTTTCGCGATCCACAACGAGATCCACGCCGAACAGCAGTCCCCTGCCCCGGACATCGCCGATGACCCTGACGGCCGGTTGCAACGTCAAGAGCCGCTCCAGCGCGTGCCGGCCCAGGCGCGCCGAGCGTTCCACCAGGCCTTCCGCAAGAATGACCTCGATGGCGGCCAGCGCCGCCGCGCCGGCCACCGGATTCTTCTCGTGCGTGTAGTGACCCAGGGCCTTGTCCGGAGCCACGTCCAGGTCCGATCGCGTAACGATGGCCGCCAGCGGAAAAACCCCGCCGCCCAGCCCCTTGCCCAGTATGAGAATGTCGGGCACCACGCCGTCGTGCTCGAAGGCGAACATCCGCCCGGTGCGGCCCAGGCAGACCGCGGTCTCATCGAAGATCAGCAGGGCGCCGTGCCGGTCGCACGCCTCCCGGATTCTCTTCCAGTACCCCGCCGGCGGCGGGTTGACCGCCGTGCAGCGGATGGGCTCGGCGATGACGGCCGCCACGTCGCCTTCTTTTTCCAGCACGTACTCGACGTAGCGGGCGCACTTCAGGCCGCAAGTGTGGCAGCCGCCGCCGGAATCCCACAGGCAGCGGTAGGGATCGGCCGGCGGGACATGCTCGCAGCCCGTGAGCAGCGGCCCGATGCCCGCCCTGAAGAGGGCTTCGCCGCCGACGGAGATGGCGTCCAGGGAGGCGCCGTGAAAGGAATCCCACATGGAAACGGTTTTAAACCTGCCGGTTGCCAGGCGCGCCAGCTTCAGCGCCATACCGACCGCGCTCGTGCCGCCGGGGGCCAGCAGCACCTTGCCCAGCGGATCCGGGGTGATGTCGATCAGCTTTTCGGCCAGTTCGACGGCCGCGGCGTTGGTGTAGCGCCGCGGGCAAAAGGGCATGGCCTCCAGCTGGCGCTTGACCGCCGCCACGACCCGCGGATGGCCATAGCCGACCTGGTGGGCGCTGTTGCCGTGAAAATCCAGGATGGGCCGCCGCTGCAGATCGGTGAGGGTGGCCCCGCGGCTCTGGACCAGGACGTTCAGGCACGGTGTGGACAGGCTTTGGTGAATGAAACAGGCGGCGTCCCTCTCCAGCCAGCGTCGGCTGTCTTCGTCTATGTGGCCTGCCTGCCACTTCCGGCGGGTGTCGGACCGGTTGCTGTCGCCTTCACTCGAATCGGCCTGGTCGCGCGGCGGGTTCTCGATCATCGCTTCCATGTTTCCTGAAATCCGGTGCTGTGCCAAGTCAGGCGTCGAGCCGCGGGTGGTCGCCCTCTTCCAATCGCCGGCCGATGTCATCGACCGCTTCCAGGCACTCCCAGATACCTTTGGCCACGTAATGGGCGCCGGCTTCCCAGTAGCGGGCCTCGATCGCCTTCAGCCGTTTCTTCAGATCCATGGCGGACAGGGCCGCGACCGCATCCGGCGACAGGCCCAGTTCGTTTCCCGACTGGGTCAGGCCGATGGTCCACATCCCGGCGTTGAGACCCTCTTGAATGTCGCTGATCGTGTCGCCAATCTTGATCATGGATTCGAGGGGAAAGACTCGCAGCCGGATGGCGTTCTGGTAGCACATCCAGGGAAACGGCCGTCCGTCCGGAACGTCCGAGGAACAGACGATGCAGTCCGGCGCATAGCCTCTTTTCGCGGCCTCAGCCGCCAGAACGGCCATCATGGGCGCCGTGTAACCGGTGCAGGAGCCGATTTTGATGCGGCGCTCGCGCAGGCCGTCGACAAACGACAGCAGGCCGAAGATGGGCTCGGCGTGATGGCTGAGGGCGGCGACCATCATGGGTTCGGTCTTGGCGTACAGCGCGCTCACATCGTTTTCATCGATCGCGCGACCGTATTTTTCCCGCCACCGGGCAATCGTGGCCGGCAGCCCGCAAATGCGGCGGATGTGCTGCTTCTTCTCCAGGCCCATGAATCGCCGGGCATCCCCTTCGGAGACGGGGATGCCGAAGGACTCGAACGCGCGCACAAACACGTCGGCCGGACCCAGGCAGCCATAGTCCACGGCCGTGCCGGCCCAATCGAGAATCACGGCCCGCACGGGTCCGGTATAGGGACGCACGGGATCGGCGTCAGACATGGCGAAGAGTCTCCTTTCAGGGGAACTGGCGGTCATTGCAGCGTCCAGGCCTGCGCGCGCACCTTGAGCCGGCGCGTCAGGGCCCCATAGCCGATGCGCACCGCCAGGTTGGTGAGCAGGATCAGAACCGACATGGCGGCGGCCGGGGCCACGTCGCCGGCGTCGTCCATGTTGGCGACCGCCACGGCGGCCAGGGGGATATCGGCCGAGTAGAGAAAGATCACCGCCGATACGGTGGCCATGGAATTAACGAAGTAGTACATGCCGATCTCGAGAATGGCGGGAATGCAGACCGGGACCGTCACGCGCGCAAAGGTTTTGGTGAAGGGCACACCCATGGACTCCGAGACCGTTTCGAACTCGCGGTCGAGCTGTTTGAGCGCCGTGGTGGCGGTCAAAAAACTCACCGAGAAGAAGTGGACGATGTTGCTGATCACCAGGATGCCCATCGTGGCATAAATGAAATTGAGGGGGTTCGGAACGAACAGGGCCCCAATGGTCCAGCCCGGTGCATTGAAAAAAAAGATGTAGGCCAGGCCGATGACCAGGCCGGGCAGCGCCAGCGGCAGAATGGAAAGAAAATAGGCGGTCTGGCGCAGACTGTTCATCTGGCGGGTTTTTTCGATGAGATAGGCGGCCGAAAAGGTGATGGCGGTGCCGAATACGGCGGAATACAGGCTCATGCGGATGCTGTTTAGAAAGGCGCCGTATCCGCCGCCGCCGGTGCCGGAGAAGTTGTAGTGCCACAGTCCCAGGGTCAGGGTGTACGGCCAGACCTTGACCAGCGAGGCGTAGACCGCGGTAAGGTAGAATCCCAGCACCAGGAGCACCACCACCCCGCAGAAGCCGGTATACAGGCCGTCGCGCACGGCGTGCGGACGCGGGATCAGCGGGACGGATTTGGCGGCGATCATCGAGACCTGCCTTCTCTGAACGATGCGGTCGATGATGAAGGCCACCACGGTGGGAATCAGCAGGACGACGCTCACCACGGCGCCCATGGTGAAGTTCTGCTGGCCGATGACCTGCTTGTAGATGTCCGTGGCCAGGATATTGTAATTGCCGCCCACCACCTTGGGCGCGCCGAAATCGGTGAAGGCCAGGATAAAACAGACGAACACCGCGCTCAGCAGGCCGAACCGGACCCCCGGCAGGGTCACCGTAAAAAAGGTGCGGACCTGTCCGGCACCCAGGGACTCGGCCGCCTCGTAGAGGCGCGCGTCGGTCATGGCCAAGGCGATCGACAGGATGAGAACCGCCTGGGGAAAGGTGAAGAGCACTTCCGAAATGATGATGCCCACCGGACCGTAGAGGTCGATGTCGATTCCGGGCAAGGCTCCGAAGAAACCGAGCGTTATCAGTCCCTTGCGCCCGAAAAGATACACCAGGGCGATCCCGTTGAGCAGCGTGGGCGCGAAAAGGGGCATCATCGAAATCGCCCTGAAAAACCCCTTGCCCGCAATGGTGGTGCGCGTCAGGGCATAGGCGAACAGGAACCCCAGGCCGACCGAAAAGAAGGTCGTGATCACCGACACGAACAGGCTGTTGTAAAGCGAGGTGGAGAGCGCCGGCGTTTTGAAGTAGGTGATGAAATGGGCCAGCCCCACGAAGCGCCCCTCGGCGTCCGTGACGCTTTTGGAAAGCAGGTAGAAAAGGGGCAGCACCACG
>JBAPWQ010000324.1:0-11662 GCA_049283795.1 Desulfobacterales bacterium
GAAGATACCACACTCCATGACATCCCCTCGAGGTCATCTGCAATCTCATCCGGAAAATTTGGCAAGCTTTTTTTCCTGCCTGTCGCGGAAATCGATCAATTCTTTCAGAAGCGGATGCGCCGCGGGAATCAGCCGGGAAATTTCCTCGATCCGGCGATCCATCTCGGTCAAAAACATCCGGCCGCTTTCGATAAACGCCGGTGTCACCCCATCGGACTCCATCCGCAGGCAGGCTTCGTAGATGCCGTAATAGGCATCGCTGAAAAAAACAAGCTCCCGCGCGCAGTCAATTCCGTAAAGACCACAGAGCACCTTCCACAACGAGAGTTCCGGATCGTAAGCCGCCGTATTCCACTCGTAATCGGCCACGGTCGCCAGCTTTATCTTGTACACCTCGCTGTAGGCATTGGCGTTGGTGTACATGTGGCGGCCGTCGTTGTAGTCCTGAAAGCCCACAGGCCGATGGGTATCGAAAGGCTCGAAGAGGCTGCACATCCGGACCTTGTCCGGGTAGTGGGTCGTGTATCCGCCATAGCTTTTGGCCTCAAGGTTTCTGGCATACAGCGTGTTGTCCCACATCATGGGCCATCTTCCGATCAGGGTGCCGTAACGGTGCAGGTCGGCCCTGTCGACCGACAGCGACCGCACCGTCGGACCCGTCCAGACAATCGCGATATCCGGGGGTATGCGGGCTGTCAGCTCTGCGAAATAGACTTCGGACCGACCCTCGCTGCGATCGATGAATTCATTGGCATACCAGGGCGGGCAAAACTCGATCCGCGTGCCCGGATAGGTGCCGTCGACCCATTGCTTCAGGGTGTTGATGACGTGCGCCTGCGCCGTTTGAAGATTGTAGAACCGGTTGCGGTCCTCGGCCGTGTAAAGCGCGTAGTTTTTTCGATTGGCGCCGGCGTGCGGCACCGAATCGTCCGCCTGGAGCATGATGGTTCCGGCCCCGGCCTCCAACCCGATTTTATAATAGCCCTTGAGCAGGTCGATACTTTCCGGGCGGCCGTGGCTCCACACGCTGCGCGCCTTTTCGTCGAGTTCCTCGACCGACGATTCGAACCCGAGGTGCGAATACGGGTTTACCATCAGCGCCAGGCTGACGGCGCCGTTCTCCCGGCATTTCCGGCCGGCTTCGGCCACGCCCGCTCGAAAGAGATCGTCCAGCACGTACCAGGCCGAACGCGTCCGGTTGTGGCCGCAATAGACCTTGTTGAGCTTGTAGAGGCTCATCCGGTCGATCGCGGCCAGGTCGCTGCGCAGTTCGGCGGCGCTCTGCCAATTCTTGAGACAATACGAGCGACCCAGAAAGTCCGGGAAGTCGGCCACCCGGGCGTCGTGATAAACGCATTTTTCTTCTTCGAGCAGCTGAACGGCCGTGGCGGTGGCATTGAACGTTCCGGCCGGGGTCTGTCCGAGCAGAAAAACGACCAGCGCCCGGCCCACCGGCTGCGATGCGATGACGTAGCCCTGCGACGTCTCGGCGACCATGTGCCAGGGCAGATCGGGCTTCACGTTTCGATAGAGATCGTTGCGCCCGATGCTGAAGACCAGCCCACGGCCGCGAATATCTTCCGGAGTCACCTCGCGGGCGAGGATTCGGACGGGCCCATCCGCTGGGGTGCCGGCCGGCATCACCCGGCGCAGGCCCGCTGTCATTTTCTCTTGCAGTATTCTTGCCGCCGTCATTTCGGCCGCGGCCGGATCTTGCGGAATGATGATAATCGGCGCACGCGACCCGGGGTTTCGGGGATCATAATAGACGATGTCGTTTAAGGGTTCGAGATTCCTGGGCGTCGGAACGATTTTTTCGAACGGTGACAGCTGCCGGTCGACGTAGGGCCGCATGCGCTCCAGGGCCGAGAAATTCCACTTGGAGTAGCGATAGACGACATTGTCCACCCACAGGGTTCCCCGGCCCTTCAGGCCGAAAAAGAGCCGGACGAAACGGGTGCCTTCGGGCAGGTCGCCTTCGGAGAAAGGATAGTTGTAGGTCCTGCCGCGCACCGTTGCCCAGCCGAAATCGTCGATCCGCCAGAAATTGGAAAATGAATAGCTTTTGTCCGCGGCGTCTATCGCGCTCCCGGTGACCGGATTGAATTCGGCCGGGTCGAGGATGTTCTTGCGGGCATCGTAAAAAATGGTCTTGACCACCAGGGCGTCACCGAGCCGTTCTCCCTGCCTGGCCTTGGCGCTTGTTATTTTTTCCAGCTTGACATCATAGAAGAAATCATAGTTGCCCGGGATCACCGGGATGAAGTCGCTGATGATCCCCTGCGCCTCATCGAGTTCACCGGCAGCGCGCTTGATTATTTTGACGGCCTGACGGCCTTCGGCGACCTCGTCCGGCGCATTGCGTCCGGATTGGATGTCGACCCGTTCGACACCGGAACCGGACGCCGTCCAATACGTCAGTCCGAAGGCGGTGCCGGCATCGGCCCCCGCCGGCTCATTCTCCTCGAAAGAGGGATTGGGGGCCATATTTCCTTTTTCGAACTGCGCCAGCCGCACGCGGTAGGGAAGGCCCCCGGGCGCCGGGCCGGGTCCCGGGCCGTCGCCAGACTTCTGGGTGAGGGAAACGGCCGAACAGGCGCTCAGCACAACCAGCGCGCCCGCCAAGAGCACCGCCCCGGTTTTCACTCGATGGACCACGGTGATATCCCTGACCAGTTCCCGGGCGTTATCATTTCCTATCCCCCGTTTTTCACCTGACTTTTATGTTGCATCGCCCGGTCCTCTTCGGCCAGCTCGGCCAGCAGCGCCGCCAGGGTCCAGTTTTCAGAGACCGGCGTCAGCGTGGCCCAGAGCTGGCGGGGCAAGCCGGCCTGACGAAAGGCGGTCATGAGGGTGTGAACTTCACTTTGCAGGAAGCCGGACATGATGATCGCGCGCGGCATCGGCGCAGACTGCCCCATCCCCGCGCGATCCGGGGAAGACAGCACGTCGATCAGGGACCGCGTCAAGTCCATTTCCGCGGCAAAGATCAGCGGCCGGTCGTCGAAACCGATTTGCCCCATGGCATCGGCCAGCGGGCCGTGTTCCGCGGCCGGAAACCCGCAGACCACAAGCCCCTTGGGACCGTGCATCCGTTGGTGGGAAGACCCTATGGCCTGAAATGTCCCTTCGGTCATATCGAGTCCTTACGGTTTGGATTTTTTGACTGGGCGGACGGGATTGATTTGGCATATCCGCCAGCGTTCTTGTTTTTATAGCGCAAAATGCGTTTTTTCGCCAGTCTTCCAGAAGACCGCAGATGCTTTCACATTGATTCCGCAACCGGCTTTGTGTATGCTGGGCCCCTGGCTCACTTCGCTGTTTTTTCTTCCGCAAACGGCCATTTCCAACGATTTTTTTCACCAACCGGCCATATACGCGGCGCCGATGGGAACGTCCGCGCGTGTTTCGGCGGTATTTTTGAACCGGTATAAAATTGTTAGTTGTGGAAGGGAACCATTTCAGCGTCGGTAGAGCGTCACCGTGGGGGGGCATTTGCCGAAAACATTTTCTCACTTGTGCGGGAGGAAATTATGATCACCGTCAGAGATATCATGACCACAGACCTGATTACCGTCACGCCGGACATGAATATTTCCAAAGCGGCCAAGCTCCTGCTTGAAAACCGCATCAACGGCGCGCCGGTGGTCGGCGATGACGGCCGACTGGTCGGCATCCTCTGCCAGAGCGACCTGATCGCCCAACAGAAAAAGCTGCCGATACCGACGCTGTTCACCCTGCTGGACGGCATCATTCAGCTCACCTCCAACCGGCAGATCGAAAAACAGATCCGCAAGATCGCCGCCCTGACGGTGGCCGGGGCCATGACGCCCAAGCCCGTCACCGTTCACCCGGACACCGAACTCGAAACCGTTGCGGCCCTGATGGTCGACAGTAACTTTCACACCCTGCCGGTGGTGGAGGGCACCCGCCTGGTGGGCGTCATCGGCAAAGAGGACGTTCTGCGCACCCTTCTGCCGCCCATAGAAGGACATTGACAGACAAAGGGTTCGATTCCTCCCCATCATTTGACCACTTTCAGCCGATAAGTCTCGCTCAATTTTTTCCACAGCTCTCTGACGATCAGCGGTCCGGCTTCATCCGGATGCAGGTGCGGATCCGCCGCCGCCGACCGGCAGGATGCCAGAAGGGCCGCGTTGCCCTCCCACAGGCCGAACTCATCGCGTATCTGCGCCATGAACGCCGGAACCAGGGACGGCAGGTCTTCTTGCGCCAAATTGCCGATTTTAACCCGTTCCTTGAACGGCACGCCGGCCTCGAGCCGGTCTATGGCCTCGACCAGCGTCCGCGGCCTTGCAGCCGCCTGCGGCTGTCGCCGGGTCATGAGGATCAGCAGCGCATTGTTCAGGACCTCGAACACCGCATCGTAAATTTTTGGATCCTCACCGGCTCTCGACCCGGCCACGTTCAACACCTCGATCCTGTTTTGCGCCAGCCAGTTGACGATGGCATACAGCCGGCCGTCACCGCGCAGAACATCGAGATCGATGTGACGGTGGGGTTTGCGGTGCTTGCGGGCCAATTCCACCGTCAGCTTCGATCCCCCATTGGGCCGGCCGTGCGTCAGGATCAGGGTTCCCCCGGAGTCGACGACGTTGGCTTCGGTCCGGGCCGGATAACTCGCAGTGGACATTTCCTTGAGCAGATAGTGATCCGGCACCCGCCCGTCTTCGGCTTTGCGGCCTTTCGGCACCCAGCCGCCGTAAGGAATGTTCAGGTGGATGGCGACATCGAGCGCCGCCCGATCGGCACCGGTCTGTCCGCCCGAGACAATTTTTTTAATCATACGGAAACTATCTCGTATTTAAAAACCGGCTGACTGCCGGAGAACGGTGGATACCTCGGCCGTCAGCCGGTAGATGCGCCGGGCACGGTCTTCGTCGAGAAGGCCGGTTCCACAGGCCGGGGTCATCATGCTCTGCCGCAGGACAACGTCTCGGGCCGGGGCTTGCGGAAAGAGCGTCTCCCAGAGACCAGTCAGGCGTCTGACGAGCGACTCGCACGATTCCGTCGACGGGTCGTCCAGGGTCGGCACGATACCCCAGGCAACGACGCCGCCACGCTCCAGAAAAGCGCGCAGCTGGGCGGCATACGGCACTATCGAGGATCCGAAGCGGTAAGCGTCCAGGCTGATGATCTGCGTATCGGTTTCCATCAGCAGGGACCAGTCGAGGGCCTCGCAGGAGTGCACCCCGGTGATCGCACCCTCCGATCGGATCGCCGTAAAAATGAAGTTCAGATCCTCTAAGATCGTCTTCCGGTCAAGGGCGAGGTGGAATCGTGATCCGCAGGCACTCACGGCCGGATCGTCTACGAAGATGATCGGCGTGTGGCCGGGACCGGAAAGGGCGGCCGCCTGGCAGCGGGCGTTGAGCGCCAGCGTCCGCACGATGATATCGCGCAGGTCGCCCTGGTAGTAAGCCGGACGGCCTTGCTCATCTTTCAGTTCGAGTGCAACCGTCAGTGGGCCGGCAATTTGACCCTTGAGATAGCGGGCCTGCTTGAAGCCGCCGGAACGCAGGTGGGCGAGAAAAGCGTGAAAACCGGCAGCCGCTTCCGCCGACGGCAAAAAGGTGCGCAGGCACTCGGATGAGCCGTCTTCAGCCGGCAGACAGGTGGCATAAAAATCCGTCAGGCAAGCGGCAGCGGTTTCCCGCGTCATGTCGAACATCCAGCGGTTTTCGCGAGAAACCACCATGGTGCAGTCCAGCAGGGGCTGCAGAAACTGGTAGAGGAAATGTTCGCGACGGCTGCGACGCGGCAGCTGGGGCCAGTGCGGCGCTTCCGGCAACTCGGATGTAATCAGCGCCAGCGCCTCTTCGGGGTCTGTGAACGGCAGGCTGCCGATGGCGGTCGCCACACCACCGGGCGAAAATGCCGCTTGAGCCGGATCACCCTTTTTTGCGATCTCGTTTATCACCGGTTGATACCGACACTCCTGTAAGATTATTGGCTTTGTCGATTTGTCGACGGGGTCAGCCGGGCAGGATCGCATGGCCGGCACCCGTTGGCCGCAGCAAACGGCAGGAGCCCGGCGAATCTAATCTATCCCTGCACCCAGACCGTCTTGATGTTGACAAACTCCTTGATGCCGTAATGCGAGAGTTCGCGCCCGTAACCGCTTTCCTTTATGCCACCGAAGGGCAGGCGCGGGTCGGATTTGACGAACGCATTGACAAAACAGCTGCCGGCCTCGATAGCCGTTGCGGCCAGGCGTTCGCCGCGGGCGATGTCGCGCGTGAAGACGGCCGCCCCCAGACCGAAAACGGTGTCGTTGGCCACCCGGATGGCTTCCGCTTCGTCTTTGACGCCGATTATAGCGGCCACGGGCCCGAAAGTCTCTTCGTCATAGGCGGCCATCCCCTTGCGGACATCGGTCAGAACCGTCGGGGGATAAAAATACCCGGCGCCCTCCGGTATCTGTCCGCCCAGCAGGCAGCGGGCCCCTTGGCCGACACTTTGACGAACCTGCCGGTGGAGGTCCGCCCGCAGGTCGAAGCGGGCCTGCGGACCGACCTCGACGCTTTCCTCCAGGGGGTCGCCCATGGCCTTGAGCCGCATCTGCTCGACGAACATCGCCTCGAAGGCCTCGCAAACCGACTCGACCACGACGAAACGCTTGGCGGCAATGCAACTCTGACCCGAATTCAGCAGCCGGCTGGTCACACACGCCCTCACGGCGACCTCCAAATCGGCGTCCTCCAGCACGACATACGGATCGCTGCCGCCCAGTTCCAGCACCGATTTTTTCAGCTGCCGCCCGGCCGCGGCCGCCACGGCCTGTCCAGCCGCCGTGCTGCCGGTCAGCGTGACCGCCTTGACCAGCGGATGTTCTATGACCTTTTCCACCTTGTCGCCGCCGATCATCAGGGTTTTGAAAATATTTTCGGGGAACCCGGCACGGCGAAACACGTCTTCGATCGCCAGGGCGCAGCCCGGAACGTTGGCGGAATGTTTCAGGACGCCCGCGTTGCCGGCCATCAGGGCCGGAGCGGCAAACCGGAAGACCTGCCAGAAGGGATAGTTCCAGGGCATGACGGCCAGGACCACGCCCAGGGGCTGGAAAGCGACGTAACTTCGGCCGGCCTCTGTCGCGACCTCCTCAGTCGCCAACATCTCTGCGGCCTGTTCGGCGTAGTGCTCGCACACCCAGGCGCATTTTTCAACCTCCGACCGGCCGTCCCGAACCGGTTTGCCCATTTCCAGCGCCATGAGCCGGGCGAAGTCGCCGACACTTTCCCGCAGCACGCCGGCCGCCGTCTTCATCATGGTTGCGCGCTCGGAGAAAGCCGTCGTTTTCCAGTCGGAAAACGCGTCGTGAGCCCGGCCGACCAACCGCTCCACCTCGCCTGGCGTCATTTCAGGATACGTCTTGATTTTTTCACCGGTGGTCGGATTGATGGCTTCAAGGGCCATAGCGCCTCCTTGCTTGGGTCGATCGATTCTGTCTTGTCTAGTTGAGCCAGGTAATGGATATCTTGGATTTAACCAGAGAGAGTGTTTAACACCGTCATGGCCGTCTCCGCACTAGACTTGGACGCAATTGAGTCTGCACGACAGTTGCAAGCGGTGATTGGCTGTCTCTGGATCGTCCACAGTGCTTAGGTTGAGCCTGACTCCGGTTATTGAATGGCCGAGTTTCGAGTATCAAATTTCCAGTTTCCTTTTTAAAGCATCTCTTCCACGAGAAGCCGCCATTCCTCTTCCAGGGCTATGTCCGGCCGTTGCCGCCCGGCCCGCGCATACCAGTAGTCCGCATTCCACATGACCCCTTCTTCGCGATGAAGATAGGCGTGCACGGCGCTGCCCGGGGCGGTGGCAATATTTTGCGCGATCGCGTGCGCCTTGTCCCAATCGCCTTTTTTGTCCCACCAGAGGGAGGTCAGGACTTCGGAGAGCTTCGGCGGCGGCCGATCGTGGGCCATGCTTTCGAGAAATTCCTCAACGGTCATTGTCAATTTCCTCATATGAGGCATCATCCGGCCGGCTATCGATCTTGAAAGTTTGGTGAGCCCTATAAATAGGGCGGCCTGCCGCCGGAAAAAACCAGTTTCTGGAGGGTCCGGTCACCGGGTTTCATCTGCCGGCGCAGATAATCGCGCACGTAGTGGGGAATGTGTCCGCGGGTGAGATATTGTTTAAAATCATCTTCACTTTTCTCGACCGCTACATTCCAGGTGGCCGCCGCCGCCTTGAAAACGTCGTACACGCTCCGGCCGGTCGAAAACGCCAGGTCCGAAAGGTCGTATTCATCGCCGAGCGAATCCATCGGCGCCAGCCGTTTTTCGAGGTACACCTTAATAATGACGTAAATCACTCCGAGGACGATAAAAAAAATGGCGTTTGACACGGCCAGACCTCCTCATTGCTGCAAAGACGCTATTTGGCAAATCCGAATATCGTAACATCATTCGCGCCGTCTGGTCTGTCAAGGCCGTCGACCCAACGGCTGTCATGCCCCCTTTTGAAGTGTCTGAACGGCTCGCGCGAAGCAAGGGGCCCGCCTATCGAGGTTCACGGTTTCCAGATAGATCATGCTGACCGAAATGAACAAGCTGCCGGGCACCGGCACCCGCCGCAATCCGACAGTTACTGCCGGGCGGGACCATCACCCCACCTGGCGGACGTCGAGAACCTGACCGTTGTACTGACCTTCGAGGCTCTCGACATAGGCGATCGCGGTTTCCTCGGCCGACAGGCCCACCGTGCTGTCGCGCCCCATGGCCTTGAGGGTCTCCTTGACCCAGATGGGGCTGACGGCGTTGATGCGAATCCCCCTCGGCAGCTCCAGTGCCGCTGCACGTACAAAGGCCTCGATGCCCGCATTGACGATGCTGATGGCCGAAGATCCGGCCGTCGGCTCCTGGCTCAAAACACCGCTAGTCAGGGTGAAGGACCCTTTGTCGCGGATGACTTCGCAGCCGAAGCGAACCAGGTTCACCTGGCCCATGAGCTTGTTCTCCAGGCCGATCCGGTAGTCCTCGTCGGTCAGGTCCTTGAGCGGGCCGAAGCGGGCGACACCGGCCGCACTCACGAGGGCATCGAACCCTCCGACGGCACCGAACATCTGTTTTATGGAACCGGGATCCGCCAGATCCACGCGCACCTCGCCGCTGGAGCGTGCGACCTCGACGATTTCATGGCGCCCGGAAAGGGCCGCAACGACGCTTCTTCCGATCGTGCCCGTGGCACCGACAACGATGATTTTCATTGCGCTTCTCCTCAAATGATGTTTGACAACACCCTCGATTAGTGGTTGAACCTTGATTGGGACACCAAAGGGCTCATTCAAAAAGTCGTCATGTTCAGGCGCCGGCAAATCCCGTCAGGCCGCCAGTGCGACGCCCCTCGACGAGGCTTCAAAATACAGTTTTGACGAGGCCGGAGGGAGGCGGCTGCAGTTGTCATACGTCAGCGACCGATACCGGCGGTCAAAATCTTTGTTTTGAAGCCTATATAAGGAAGAGCCGCATGCCGCAAGATCAGTCACCCCGAACGGCCGCCGAGTGGTTCGAAAAAGGCCGGAAATGCTTCCACGAACCGGACGGCCCGGGTGCCATCAACGCCCTGGAACGGGCGATCGACCTCGATCCGGCCTATCGACATCCGGACGGCGACAATCCCTATTTCTACCTGGGCAAGATTCACGAGGTCGAGGGCCGCCTGGAATCCGCCATCATGTTCTACACCCAGGCGCTGGCCGTGGACCGTTTCGACGAAGAGAGCCTGATCGGCCGCGGCAGCTGTTATACCGTCACCCGGCAGCACCAGCTGGCCATCGATGATTTCATGCGGCTGCTGCAGGCAACGGATCAGCAGCGCCGGGTGCCGCGCAAGGACCTGCTCTATGCCATAGCGGAAAACTATCGCCAGATGCAAGACTGGGGCAAGGCCGTCTTCTGGGGCCGGCAGGCGGTGGATGCCGACCCGGAAAACGAACGCCATCGCGAACTGCTGGCCGAAGCCACCGCCAAAAACAAAATCTGAAACCAGAACGGGGGAAAGCAGGCAGGGCATGAAAACCGAATGGATTCGCACCCTGGGAACCTTGACCAACGGCGTGTATGTGTTGACCACGACGTTCGACGGCAAGATTAACGGCATGATCGCCTCCTGGGTCAGCCAGGTGTCTTACGAGCCGCCGCTGATTGCCGTGGCCGTTCACGAAAACCGCCTCTCCCACGGCCTTCTCCGGCAAAGCGGTCTTTTCGTGCTGCACGTACTGGGGACCCACCAAAAGGAGATGGTGACGCGCTTCATGGGTTCCGACCCGGAGACCAAGTTTGACGGAATAAAATGGCAACCCGGCCAGACCGGATGTCCACTGCTTGCCGATTGCGTGGCCAGTTTCGAGTGCCGGGTCAAAACGAGCATCCGGCCCGGCAATCACACGCTGTTTATCGGCGAGGTGGTCAACGCGACACTGCATTCAGACGCCGAGCCGCTCAGCACAAGGGATGTCAACGGCCAGTACATCGGCAAGGCGTAAGCACCGCGCGTCGCGACAAATCGAGCCGGCGGTTCTTCACCTCGATAAATGAAAGCAGATGGTATCCGACACGCTCCTGACGGTTCTCGCTGTCCTCATTCCCCTCCTCGAACTGCTGGCCGTCGCCACCGCGGTGTCCGCCATCATGCACACCCGCACGTCCCAGGGCGCCATCGCCTGGACGATCTCCCTGGTCACCGTTCCGTTTGTCGCGCTGCCGCTGTATTGGATTTTCGGCCGCAGTAAATTCCAGGGCTACGTCAAACTCAGGTCGATCCGCAACCGCGAAGTCCGCCACATCCTCGATAAACAGCACCAGGCCATGGACGTGGCCGGGATGATTTCACCGGTCGGCTCCGGCGTTGACCGCGCGCTGGTCAAGCTGGCCGACATGCCCTTCACCCGCTACAACCACCTGGAATTGCAAATCGACGGCAAGGCGGCCTTCAAGAGCATTTTCGACGGGATTCTCGCCGCCCGGAGCTATGTCCTGGTTCAATTCTACATTGTCAAGGACGACGAACTGGGGCGCCTGCTGAAGGAGACCCTCACGCGCAAGGCCGGCGAGGGCGTTCGAATCTGCTTTCTCTATGATGAAATCGGAAGCCATAAACTGCCGGACGGCTACGTGGAGGAGCTGCGCGCGGGCGGCGTGGTGACCCATGCCTTCAAAACGACGCGCGGCCGGGCCAACCGGTTCCAGCTCAACTTTCGCAATCACCGCAAGCTGGTGGTCGTCGACGGCGAAACCGCCTACATCGGCGGTCACAACATCGGCGATGAATACCTGTCCGGGACCCGCCGGCTCGGGGCCTGGCGCGACACGCTCGTCAAAATCACCGGGCCGGCCGTGCAGGAGACGCAGTACAGCTTCATCCAGGATTGGTACTGGGCCACCGCCAAGGTCCCCGACTGCAACTGGGCTCCCCGGCCGGCGTCTCCCCGGGGCAAGGAAGTGCTGGTTATTCCGTCAGGCCCGGCCGATCTGCTGGAAACCTGCGGCCTGTTTTTCGTCCACGCCATCAACTCGGCCGTCAGCCGGGTCTGGATCGCCAGTCCCTATTTCGTGCCCGACCCGCAGGTGATCGGCGCCCTGCAGCTGGCCGCGCTGCGCGGGGTGGACGTCCGCATTCTGCTGCCGCAGAAACCGGA
>JBAPWQ010000325.1:0-19979 GCA_049283795.1 Desulfobacterales bacterium
ATACCGGCCTTCGGCAGGGTTGTCAAGCAGATTTCCGGGATATTTGTTTAACGAAGTCAGTGAATTGAAAACATCTCGTTGCCGCCCCATTGTCATCTTTGCTGAGAACAAACAGAAAATTAGCCACTTTTTTCCTCCTTCGCCCAAAGAGTTACGAGAAGCATCGGTAAAAATCTACCCCGGCCATTCGGCGCCGGTCGAGACGCTATAGGGTTCTTTAATGGTTCGGCGACCATAATACAAGGGGGACTTGGGACGCGGCGCTCACCGTTTGAAGAACGGCACCGGATCGGGGCACAGGTCGGTAATCTCGGCCAAGTCCTTGCGGGCGCAGTAGCCCTTGTGCAGGTAGCCTTTTTTAAGCCCGCCGACGGTGACGATCTGCAGGTGGGTGTGATGGTACCAGTTGCCGTTTTGGTGAAAGTCGCCGATCCGCGCAAATTCGGCCCCGGCGGCGAGGCGGGTGGCAGAGGGCGGCAGCGAGTCCGGGTCCAGGTGGCCGTAAAAGCTGTAGAAGGGCTCGAAACCGTCTCCGGCGTGCTTCAACAGGATAAACCCGCCGTAATTGCCTTCCCCCTCTTCGTACCCGGATTGGCTGACCACCGCATCCAGCGGCGCATGCAGCGCGCTGCCTACCGGCACCATGACATCGAGTCCCAGATGGAAGTAGCGTTCTTCTGACACCATCTGCGGACAGTCCCGCAACAGCGTGTCACGGCGCTCAAGATAACCGCCCAGGCCCCAGTTGGCGCCTGCCGGCAGCCGTCCTTCCAGCATGGACTGGAAACTCTTCTGATCCCGCACGTCGATGCGCTCCAGAAGGTGATTGCCGGTCGACAGGTCGAGCAGCAACGGGTCCCCCCGCAGGTTCCTGAAAAGCGGCCCGAGACCGGCATGCCGGGCATACAGCATATAAGGATAACGAAGCATAAATTGTTTCCTCACGCGATTAACCGGTTTCCGAATAAATACTCCGGGAACAGACACCCGCCGCCAAAGGGTTGGGCCGGTTGAGCTGGTTCAGCCGGTTTAGCCGGTTTGTTGGGTTTGTTGGTTTATTGAGTTTAATTGAGTTTAATTGAGTTTAATTGAGTTTATTGGTTGATTGAGTTTATTGGGTCTGTTGGGTCCGTTGAGTCTTTTGGGTCACTGTGTTTGCCTTGCTTTCGAGCAGCCCCGCTGCGTTCCATAAGTTTTTCCCAGAAAAATTTATTTTGGGTTTATTGAGTTTTTTTGAGCAGCCCCGCTGCGTTTCATAAATTTTTCCCCAGAAAAATTTATTTTAGGATCCGGATCATCGTCGGGCCGTCGATGTTGCCGCCGCTCAGGATCACTCCGACCTTTCCGCGCAGCGGGAGGCGCCCGGCGAGCAGCGCCGCCACGCCCAGCGCGCCCGACGGTTCGACCACCAGCTTCATGCGGTAGAAAAGAAACCGGACCGCGGCGATGATGTCATCTTCGGAAACGGTCTGCATGTCGTCGACATATTTTCTGATCAGCGGAAACGTGATCTTCCCGAGGCACGGCGTGCGGGTGCCGTCGGCGATGGTCGGCGGATTGTGCACGCTGTGAAGGGTCCCGGTCCTGAAAGAGCGCGTGGCGTCATCGGCCAGTTCCGGTTCGACCCCGATCACGCGGCAGGCCGGGTTCACCCCCTTGGCGGCCACGGCCGAGCCGCTCAGCAGCCCGCCCCCGCCGCAGGGAACCAGCAGGACGTCTATCGGGCTTTGGAGCCGGATCATTTCCAGGGCCGCCGTCCCCTGGCCGGCGATCACATCTTCATGATCGAAGGGCGGTATCATCGTGTACCCGTGTTCGGCTTCCAGCCGCCGGGCGATTTCCTCACGGCTGCCGCTCTGCGGGTCGTAATCGATCACGGCGGCCCCGTAAGCTTCGGTGGCCGCACGCTTTATCACCGGCGCATCGACAGGCATGACCACCGTGGTGGCCACGCCCAGCAGGCGGCCCGCCAGCGCCGTGGCCTGGGCATGATTGCCGGAGGAAAACGTGACCACCCCGCGCGCCTTTTCTGCAGGTGACAGTCGGCTTACGGCATTGTATGCGCCGCGGAACTTGAAGGCACCGACCCGCTGAAAGTTTTCGCATTTAAGAAAAATGTCGGTGCCGGCCATCCGGTTCAACGTGTGGGAGGTCTGCACCGGCGTGACGGCGGCCTGACCGCGCAGCCGCTCACCGGCAGCCTCGATCAGGCCGAACATATCGATTGCACTGCCATCGTTCACCCTATGCCCCTCCACGACCATGGTTAATCGATTTTTGTTGAGATTTATATTGAAGTCGCCCATAAAATCAAACTATAAATTGGCGCCCGATCGTCAATCGGGTTCACCAGCGGCCCGCGGCCAAGCTGGAGATACGCGCAGGACGACGCTCGGCATCGCACGCGGCAGACCCGGACAGCTTCGGTGAGACACCGCCGGCCGGGCTTGAAATGGAACCCGATCATGGCCATTTTATCCCCGTGTGACAAGATGCTGGGCCGACAAAGGAACAAGCCATGAGCTATTATTTCAGCAAGTTTTTGAATGTACCCTTTCAATCAGCGGTGACGCGCGTGACCGAAGAGCTGAAAAAAAGAGGGATTCGGCATCCTGAACGACATCGATGTCAAGGAGACGCTCAGGAAAAAACTCAACGTGACTGTCAAACGCTACCGGATTCTGGGCGCCTGCAACCCGGAATACGCCTACCGGGCGCTTAAAATCGAAAATAAAATCGGCACCATGCTGCCGTGCAACGTCATCGTCCGCGAAAGCGAAGAGGGCCGCATCGAAGTGGCGGCCATCGATCCGGTCGCCTCGATGCAGGCGGTCGAGAACCCGGATTTAGCCGAGATCGCGGGTCAGATTCAAACCAAATTGAAAGAGGTCATTTCGAGGTTATGAAGGCAACGACTCTGATGCGGATTATCGCGGCCGGCCTGATGCTGGTCGGATGTACGGGGGTGCCGGCCGGGCTGCGGCCCGTCACCGATTTCGAACCGGAACGCTACCTGGGCAAGTGGTACGAAATCGCCCGGCTCGATCACCGGTTCGAAGAAAACCTCAGCAATGTGTCGGCCCGGTACTACCGGAAGGACGGCGGCGGCATCGCAGTCGTCAACCGCGGCTACAACGAAAAGTCCGGCCGGTGGGAAGAGATCCAAGGCACGGCATCCTTCATCAAAAACGACTCGGTCGGCAGCCTGAAAGTGTCATTTTACGGGCCGTTCTACGGTGGTTACCATATTATCGCCCTGGACCGGCAATCCTACAACTACGCCATGGTGGCAGGGCCGAACCGGTCCTACCTCTGGATTTTGTCGCGGGAGAAAACCCTCGACGGGCAGGTCCTGGCCGAGCTGGTGGCCAAGGCCGAGCAGTGGGATTTTGACACCGCGCGCTTGATCTACGTGGAGCAGGATCGGCCCGGCGCCTGAAACCGGCTTGTTGCAGCGGATCGCATCGTCAACAATGGAACCAAGGGAGGTACAATGGCCAAGCGAGACGAGTTTGTCACAAAAATGAAAGCACGGTTGGACGACTGGAACCAGGAATTCGACAGTTTGGAAAAAAAGGTTCGGAAACTCAAAGCGGACATGACGGCCAAGTACGAAAGCCAGGTAGAAGAACTGCGCCACAAGCGCCGTGAAGGCGATCAAAAACTGGCACAGATCCGAACGGCCGGAGAGGGCACCTGGGAGCATCTGAAATCGGAATCCGAAACGGCCTGGGTCGCCATGAAAGATGCGCTGGCGGCCTTCAAGTCCCACTACAAAAAAGAGAGCGACACCGCCGAAAACAGGGTCGAAAACCGCAAATGAGGCCACTCGCCGCGAGAAGGTGCGCGATGATGTCACCCCCGGGTGAAAAAACAGCCTGCCGGCTGCGGCGTGCTGCCCTGCTTTTAATGACGGTGATGGTTGCCGCGTGCTCCGGCATCCAGGTAAACCAGGACTATGATCCGGTAACCGATTTCAGCCGCTACCACACCTTTGCCTGGGCGCCCGAACCGGCCCAAAAGAGCGGCAATGCCCTGATCGACAGTCCCTTGATGGACCGCCGTATCCGGACCGCGATCGAAACGACGCTGGCCTCCAGAGGCTTCGCGGCGGCCGCGGACAACCGGCCGGATTTCCTGGTCACCTATCAGCTGGTCGTCAGAAACCAGGTCGAGGTCACTCCCGCCGGACCGGCATTCGGTTGGGGCGCCTTTCCCTACGGCTATTGGGGCTACCCCTATCCCTTCTGGGGCGGAATCGACTATTCCGGCTATGTCGATTACTACCAGGAGGGAACCCTGATCATCGATTTCACGGATTTCGAAACCCAAAAGCTGTTCTGGCGCGGAACAGGGTCCCGGCGTGTCAGCAGGCAGTCGACGCCCGAAAAAACCACCGCGGAGGTCAACCGGATCGTCGCCGAAATTCTGGCTCAGTATCCCCCGCCGGCGGGAAGTTGAGCAGCGGCAGCCAGGCAGAGATCACCGGCAATCATCCAACCCTAATGAAGATTTTCCATGGAGGACTTATGCGCATCGTCAAACTGGCTTATTGGGCGGTCATCATCGTGAGCCTGGCGGGATGTGCCGGTGTGAAGGTCAACCAGGACTACGAACCCGGCACCGACTTTTCGGCCTACCGGGCGTTTGACTGGAAATCGGCCGCCCAGCCGCGGACCGGAGACATCCGGGTCGACAACCCGCTGCTGGACAGCCGCATCCGCAAGGCGGTCGAGAGCACCCTTGAAGCCAAGGGCTTCAACAAAACCGGGCCGACCGGCGCCGATTTCCTGGTCGACTACAATTTGTCCATCCAGGCCCGGATCGATTCATCGCCGGTCAGCGTCGGCACCGGTTTCGGCATCGGCGGCGGGGGGGCCTTCGGGGGCATCGGCATCGGGACGGATACGATCGAAAGCTACGATACCGGGCTGCTGGTCATCGATTTTTACGATGCCAAAACGGGGCGGATGATCTGGAGGGGCTCCGGCAGCAAACGCCTGGGCCGGCAGGCGGACCCGGCCAACAATGCCGAAGAAATCAACGCATTGGTGGACAAAATTCTGGCCCAGTTTCCACCGACACCGAAAAACTGATCCCGAATCTTTTTAATACATGCCCCGCCATGATTATTTTTCAGGCACCATGGCGGCCCCGATGGCCATTGGCGTTCAACAGGCGATCCACAATGTTCCAGAAGACTTTCAGGCCCGGCTCGATCAGCTTTTCCGGAAAGTCATAGTCCGGGCTGTGCAGCGCGGCGCTCTGCTCCCCGGCACCGAGGGCGAACATCGCGCCGGGAATTTTCGAGCTGAACCGGCCAAAGTCTTCCGACCAGCGAAACGGCTTTGCGAGCCAATCGACTTGCAGGCCGCTTTCGGTCGCGGCCCGGACAATGGCGTCCACGGCATGGGCGTCATTGATCCCGGCCGCAAAATACTCCTTCCATTCGACGGTCCACCCCAGGCGTTCAGCCCGCGCGCACGCGCCGGCAGTTTCGACGGCCCGCTCTTTCAGTCGTTCCAGGTCCTCGTTGGTCTCGGCGCGCAGCGTCGCCAGTACCCTGCCCTCTCCGGGGGCCGTACCGACGGCCTCTTCCCCTAAACGGGCGTGAACCAGGGTCACGAGGCCAAAGCCCTTCATCGCGATGGTTTCGGGCAAGAGCGGGAGCCGGCGCATGATCTCGCACATGGCCGTGGCCGGACTGAGTCCTTGCTCCGGGTGCGATGCGTGCGCACTTTTGCCGGACAACCCGATCCGCATCCCGACTGACGCGCAGGTGAAGGCGCCCTTTTTGACCAGGATTTCTCCGGCCCGATGACCGGGAACGTTGTGCAGGGCGAATATCAGGTCCGGCGAGAGGCGCGCGAACCGGGGGTCGTCAATGATCTGCAAGGCCCCGGCGCCGGTTTCCTCCGCCGGCTGAAAGAGCAGGATCGCCCGCCCGCGGCGCGGAGGGTGCCGATGCAGCAGCACCCCTAAACCGGCCAGAATCGCCATGTGCCCGTCATGGCCGCATTTGTGCGCGACACCGGCAGTGCGCGAATGATGCGCCAGGGCGGATGTTTCAGAAATCGGCAGCGCATCGAGTTCCGCGCGGAACATGACGGTCGGGCCCTCGGCGCGACCCGGATAGCAGAAGGCCAGGCCGCTGCCGCCCAGCCCGGTCACGATCTCGGCACCGGGGGCGTGGTGCCGGATAAACTCCCGCACCAGCACCGCTGTGTCGTGCTCCTGCCCTGCGAGTTCGGCGTGTTGGTGCAGGCTGCGACGCAGCGTCGTCAGCGAGTTCAGGAGTCCGTCGCAAACGGTGCCGGCCATGGTGCTACCCCGGGTCTAAGACGTATCTTGGATAGGTATGCTGGGCCTGATCGGCAAGGCGCAAGTCGATATCCAGGGTTATGAAAGGCTTGCCGGCGGAGGTCACGGTCAGCACGCCGCCCTCCTGCGGTTCGATGATCCAGCCGCTGCCGGCCCATCTCATCCCGTTGGGCCCCTCGCCGGCAAAGCAGGAGGACAGGACGTAAGCCCCTGAAACCACCGCCGCGGCGCGCCCTCCGGCCAGCCACTTGTCGGCGGAGCTGGCCGGTGTCGCCCGCGGGCAGACCAGCAGCCGGGTGCCGGCGCGCGCATAGGCGCGGGCATGTTCGGTAAACCACAATTCGGTACAGATCAGAAATCCGGCACGGACCTTTTTCAGGTCGACCGGCACGAAGTCGCGCGGACCGCGCTCGTACCAGGATGCTTCCCAGAATCCCTCGTCATCCGGCAGGTAGTACTTGTCATGGACCGCCCGGCAACCGTCTTCCGGATCCCAGGCAAACCCCTGGTTGAAGCGCCGGCCGTCGCGGACCACGGGCCGGGTGGCGAGCACGACGGCCGGCGACAGCTCGCCCAGGCGATCGAGCCAGGCTTCGTGCGCCGCCACGGAGAGTTGCCACATCGCTGGCTCGACGGTCCGGGTCCAGGCCGGCCAGGGGAAAAAAGGCATTTCGGGCAGCAGCACCAGCTCGCTGCGACTGGCGCGGACATGCCGCGCCAAGTCATCCCAGTCGCGCGCAAGGCGTTCGGGGCTGTTGCCGAGTTCGCAGACGGTGACTCTCATAAGCGGTTATTTCGCTGGCGCCGACCGGAATGTCACTGTGCGGCCGGCATTTCGGGGTGAGCTGGTTCGGATACCGCTATATGCTCCAGGATAACGTTTTTGGCTGCTGGTATCGGTCGTTGGCGTATGACGATTCAGCCGCCTCCCCCTGGCCTTGCCAAAATCTTAATTTTAAAGCCTGTATTAGCGGCCGTGATCGTGTTGGCCAATCTCCTGAAGCATCTCTTCGGTCAGGGACTGGATTTCCGGCATTATTCTCTTCATTTTCCGCTGCCCGAGCTGCAGGGACTGCTGCATCAGCACCGGCATCCTGGCGACCATCTTTTGCCCCACGGGCGTGCCGTAAAACGCAATCAACTGCTGCAGTTCCTGTTCGGTGAACGCGGCGGTATACAAGTCGATATAATCACCCTTTATATTCTGCCAGCGCATTTCTCCGGCCACCAGGTCATTGATCCGCCGCAGATATTTCTGAGCGGTGGCATAGGCCTCGGGCGACAGATCCATCTGGCGCAACTGCTGAAGCTGAACCTGCTGAACCTGCTCGATCAACGGCGCCAGCATCGTGTCGGCCTGTGTCAGGAGGAGCACCTCCTCGGCGGCCTGCCGATGGGCGGGACTGGCGGCATGAGCGAAAGCGGCGATGCAGATGGAGAGCAGAACGGAAACACCGATCTGACGCATGCGGTTTGACCCTCTCTGTGCGCTGGGGAATAGAGGCAATCTTAGCCGGTTCGATGACGGTCGGAGTTCGGGGGCCGGGATACGGCGGCTTGAGGAAAGACGAAATTCGGCGCTGGCATCGGTGACTGTGCCATGAATCTTCCTGCGGCGGGCTGCAGGAAGATTCATGTATCATAAAACCTCGACTTAGTAGCGTCGGCCGCCGCCGCGTCCACCCCCGCCACCGCCGCCGCCGCGTTTTTCGGCGCGCGGCCGGGCCTCGTTGACATTCAGGGACCGGCCTTTCAAGTCCTTGCCGTTCAAGCCTTCGATGGCGGCTTGGGCTTCATCTCCGGAGGGCATCTCGACGAATCCAAACCCCTTGGACTGACCGCTGTACTTGTCTTTGATAATCGTCGCCGTATCCACTTTTCCGAAAGCTTCAAACGCCTGGCGCAGTTCATCCTCGGTGATTGCAAACGCTAAATTGCCCACATAAATGTTCATCCTGATCTCCTTTTCAAATGAAAGTCGTGAATCGCAACCGTTCAACTGAACGGTTCGATCGGTCGCCCAAGGTCCCGCCCGATGGAAGCATCCTGACAAGCCTGACGGCTTCCGGCAGATCAATGGCGAGCCGATCATTACAGTTCCGTCATGGCTTGTCAACATCATCCCGCGCGTCGGCAGGCGGTTGCGAAAAAAAGCGTCGGACCGCCGCCCGGGGGTTGCCTTGTACAACGGTACCGGCTGCACGGCCTTCTTTTTGGTTTTTCGCGCGGATCGTCCTGCCTGCCTGGAGTCACCTGAAGAGAAATGTGCAGGCCACGATGGCCAAAATCACTCCGCAAAGGTCCGCCGTCAAGGCCGCTGCCAGGGTGTGCCGGATGCGCCGCACCTGCACGGCCCCGAAATACACGGCCATGACGTAAAAGGTGGTTTCCGTCGAACCTTGCAGCGTGCTCACAAGGTAGCCGGTGTAGCTGTCGGGGCCGATGGCCGGATCGTTGATGATCGAGGCCAGGATGCCGTAGGCGCCCGAACCCGAGAGGGGCCGCATGATCGCCATCGGCAGGGCTTCCGCCGGCAGCCCGACCGCGGCCGTCCACCCGCCGATCCAGCCGACCATGGCCCCGAGGCCGCCGCTGGCGCGAAACATGCCGACCGCCACCAGGATAGCCACCAGGTATGGAATGATGCGGATCGCCACCTGGAAACCTTCCTTGGCACCCTCGACGAAAACCTCGTACACCCGCACGCGACGGATAACTCCGAAGACGAGAAAGAACACCATCAGCGCGGGCAGGATCCAGGGCGATAGCGCCTGGCCGAAGGCAATGGCCAGGGGAATCAAGGCCGCCACCGCGCCCAATGCGGCGAGGCTGACCCACAGCGGGTATCCGGCAGCCGGCGCCTGGCTGTCGGCCGGTTCACAGGCGGCCGGTGCGTCGGCATCCGGTTCGGCTGCGGCCGGTGCACCCTTGACGGGAAAGAAGCGGCGGTACAGCACGGCTGCCGCAATCGCCACCGCAGTCGATCCCATCGTTGCAAAAAGGGTGGTGGGAAGAATGCCGGCCGGATTCAAGGAGCCGGCCGCAGCCCTCAAGGCAATGACGCCGGTGGGCAGCAGGGTCACGCTCGAGGTGTTGATCGCCAGAAAAAGGGCCATGGCGTCGGTGGCGGTGCCCGGCTGGGGATTCAGCTTGTCGAGTTCCTGCATCGCCCGTATGCCGAAGGGCGTGGCCGCGTTGCCCAGCCCTAAGGCATTGGCGGACAAATTGAGAATCATGGCCCCCATGGCCGGATGGTCGGGAGGCACTTCGGGGAACAGCCGGACCATCAGGGGCCGGATCAGACGTGCCAGGATCGTCAGCATGCCGCCGGCCTCGGCAATTTTGACCAGGCCCAGAAAAAGGGTCATCACGCCCACCAGCCCGATCGCCAGTTCGACCGCCCCGGCAGCGGAATCCACCATCGCCTTGGAAACCGCTTCGATCGGCGCCGTCTGGCCCTCGAGCGGGACCCAGGAGAACTGCTGCCAGCCGGCGAACCCGAACGCCAGCAGAACGATGACCAGAAAAATAATATTCATGCGCGTCCAGGCCGTTGGCGGCCGCCGGTGGCCACCGTTACTATGGGCTTCACGATAATAATTTTCGCAAGGCCGGAGGGAGAAGGCTGCATAGTCATACGCCGCCGACCGACACCAGCAGCCAAAATCTTTAACTATAGGCTTCAAGATAATGATTTTGGCAAGGCCAGAGGGAGACGGCTGTATAGGTCATACGCCGCCGACCGATACCGGCAGCCAAAATCTTTATCTTGAAGCCTATATCAGCCGACGATGTAGGTCCCGGTCCCAACCGCCACCAGCAGGCGCTCGTCGTTCTGCAGCTCCATGCGCGTCACGGCCACCTTCTTGCCGGCCCGCATGATGGAGCTTATCGCCCGGAACGCCTTGCCTCTGCCCGGCCGCAGGTAATCGACCCGCAGGTCGATGGTGCCGATGCGGGCCATCCTTTTCTCGATGACCTCCACCGGTTCGCCCTGCAGCCTTTCGAGCAGGCCGATCGAAACGCTCAGCCCGCCCGTGGCATCCAGCACGGAAGAGATCACCCCGCCGTGCAGCGTCTCCAGGACGTAGTTGCCGATCAACTCGGGGCGCATCACAAACCGCACCACGACCCTGTCGGCCTCGAGCGTTTCGACTTCGAAGCCCAGAATCCTGTTGAAGGGGATTTTCTGCTCGTACATGTCCTTGAGGTACTGCATCTGCATCTCGAATGCGGCCGGGGTATTGCTCATCGCTCGCGGCTCCTTTATGGGTGTCGGCTTTTAATTTATTCTTCCCGCGCGCGCGGTGTCAATGGGCTTTTGCCGACGCCGGGCCAGATGCGGATCAGGCCGAAGATCGCCCGCACGAGGATCCACCCGCCGGTAATGATCCAGATCCAGGTCAGGGCATCCGACCGCCCCTTGTCGAGCAGCGCCAGCGCGGCCGCGCCGCAGCCGGTCGCCACGGCGACCGCGTTGCGCAAATAGCGGAAATCGCCCGTGCCCCAGTGGATCCCGTCGGTTGCAAACGACAGCGCACTGAGCGGCTGTACCACAGCCGCCACCAGCCAGGCCGGCAGGAAAATCGCCACGGCCGAGGGCGGGACAAATGCGACAATCGCCAGCGTGCGGCCGTACCACATGATAAGGGCCAGGACGCCGCCGGCCGCCAGGCTCCAGAGGCAGACCACCCCGGCTACCCGGCGGGCGTCGGCCACGCGACCGGAACCGATGAAGTAGCCGATCAGGCTCTGGCCGGTAATCGCAAAGGCGTCCAGAAAAAGGGCGGTGAAAACCCACACCTGGCGGATGGCCTGATGGGCCGCGCCGGCGTCCGCACCGATGCGGGTGGCCGCCCGGGTGGCCAGCAGCAGGAACAGGGTCAACAGGCCGGTGCGAACGAACAGTTCCCCGCCGACGCGCAGCAGCCGCTTTGCTTCTCCGAGCGGCAGTTTATCCGGCCACCCGAGCCGTCCGCGAACGGCGACGATGGCCCACAGCGCGCCGGCCCACCAGCTGATCGAACTGGCCGCGGCCGCCCCGCCGATCCCGAAGGCCGGCACCGGTCCCCAGCCGTAAATCAGGACGGCATCCAGGGCGATGTTGAGAAGATTGATGCCCGTGGCCACCAGCAGAGGGGTGCGCATGTCCTGAAGCCCCCGCAGGCTGCCGAAGGCGGCAATGACGGCCAGAACGGCCGGGGCCCCGCAGAGCCGGATTTGGATGTAGCTCCGGGCCTGGTCCGCAATTACGCCGCCGGCACCCAGCAGGCGCGCGGTCGGATCCGCCGCCGGATATCCGAAAACCGTCAGCAGGAGTCCGAAAATAAGCCCCAGGCCGACGGCCAAGGACCCCATGCGGGCAGCCTTGGCGGACGACCGGCCGCCCAGGGCCTGCGCGACCTCGGTTTGCGTGCCGATACCGAGGAAATTGAAGATCCAGAAGACGCTTGACAGGGCCATCGTACCGACACCGAGCGCCGCCAGCGATTCCGAACCCAACCGCGCCACGAAGGCGGTGTCGACCAGGCCGGTCAACGGTTCGGCAACCAGCGACAGCAGCACGGGCAGCGACAGCGACACGAGCGTGCGGTGAGGCGACCGGATAAAAGGGTGATCGGCAAACGAAGATGGTTCCATAGCGACTCTGAGATAACATGAAATGCTGCGGGCTTTGACGAAGGGTGGCCGGCCGAGCAGCCGCAACCGGCATTCAGCCCTCAGTTCTCGACCATACCGTCCGGTCCCGGCGTTGTGTTTGTTGCAATCGCTCCCGCACCCCCCCTGGCGCTGTAAGGCTTTGAGATAAAGACTTTGGCAAGGTCAAAGGCTGTATAAAAGCCATCCGCGGACGACCGATACCGCCGTCCAAACTCTTTATCTTGAAGCCTTGTAGCCGAGCAGCGTCGGCCACCCGGCATACCGGACGCTGCCGGTGACCGGATCGTAGCGGGTGATCGTTTGATCGTCGAACCAGCAGGGCACCGTGTGCAGCGTCCGGCCCTGCCGGTCGCAATAGCGGTAGGTGCGGTGGAAATGCCCGACGAAGACCCGCCGGGCCCCCTCGGCAAACCGCGCTGTTGCAAAGGCCTCGAGCTGCCGCTTCGGCAGATGGCGCCGGAAAAGAGGATTGGTGTGTTTCAACCGGACCTTGACCTGTTCGACGAATCCGGGCCCCAGCGGCAACAGGCGCAGGGCCGTCTGCGACAGGTTGTTTTTCACGGCGCGCCTGAAACACAGGTAATTTCGGTCCAGGCGGTTGACCTGGTCGCCGTGGCAGAAGATGTGGCCGCCATCATCCTTCCAAAAGGCAGCGGCGGTGCACCAGGAAAAAAAGCGGCCCTTTTCACGCGCAAGATAGTATTCGTGATTGCCTTCGATAAATCCGATGCGGCGGCGGGCTTTCTGGGCGGCACACCAGGAAAGAAAACGGTTGTGAATCGCGCGTTCGTAGCGCGGCAGGGCAATCCACAAATCAAAGATATCACCCAGAAAGACGATGTCCTCGGCGGTTTTTTCGAGGGCCCCGAGCATCTCGAAAAATGCATCGTGGTTGTTCAGGGCCTCGTTGACATGCGCGTCGCTGATAATCAGCATGGCAAAAGTATCGGCTCCAAGATAATGATTTAGGAAAGCCAGAGGGAAAAGGCTGTATAGTCATACGCCGACGACCGATACCGGCAGCCAAAATCTTTATCCTGAAGCCTTGAAAGATTTTCCAGTTTCGGTGAACAAGACAAGACGGGAGTCTCCACGTCGAGGGCTCGCGAGGTGACACCCGCAGCCCGGACCTTGTGGCGGCGCCTCCACCCGTGCAGGCCGTTGCAAGCGACGGGCGAGCCGAAAACCTTACTTCTTTAGAAACAGATAGGCCGCCAGGCCTATGAGAACACAGGCGAAAATCTTCTTGAAGCTGGCGGTCGAGACGTGTTCGACGAGCCGGGCCCCGATCTGGGCGCCGATGATGCCCCCGATGCCGAGCAGGATGCCCGCCCGGTAGTCGATATTGGCCAGCTTGTTGTGGGCGATCAAGGCCGAGATCGCGATCACGAGAATCGCCAGAAACGAGGTGCCGACGGCTTTCTGCGCCGTAAAGCCCATGAACAGCAGCAGCGGCACCATCAGGAAACCGCCGCCAAGCCCGGTGAAGGCGCCGCCGATGCCCACGCCCACCCCGATCACGATCATCAAGAGCACGTTCCAGTTCAACGCCGCCATGTGATTACCTCCATCCTGTCTCGAGGAGTGTTTGCGCGCCTGGCGCGCAAGCTGGAACTTTTGGACAATTATCGCTGGAATGTCAAATTAAAAAAACAGTTGACTTCCCGGAACGATGCCCGTACGTAATAATTTATAAATTATTTTTTATTATAAATATTCGTGCGAAATATGAAGATCAAGAAAGCCACCCTGCATATTCAGATCGCGGACGCATTACGCGAAATGATCATGATCGGCGAGCTGAAAAACGGGGATAAAATAAACGAAAACGATCTGTGTACCACCATGGGGATCAGCAAAACCCCCTTGCGGGAAGCCCTGCGGGTACTCAGCGCAGAGAATTTGATCGCGCTCGTTCCCAATCGCGGCGCCTACGTGACGAAGCCGACCACGGCCGAAATCAAGGAAATGTTCGCGGTGATGAGCGTGCTCGAAGGCGTCTGTGCGCGGGCGGCGACCGAGAAAATGACCCCGGCGGATTTCGCGTGTCTGGAAAAGCTGCACGCCGAGCTGGAGGAAAAATTCGACTGCCGCAACCAGGAGGAATACATTCGCGTCAACAACCGGTATCACTCCTTCATACAGGATCTGGCCGGAAACCGGACATTGAATCAGATCGTCTCAGGTCTCCGGAAAAAGATCCTGCTGTATCGTTTTCAGTCTTTGAACCTTCCCGGCCGATTCGAAGCGTCCATTAAGGAACATCGCGATCTGCTCGAGGCTTTCCGCAACAGAGCCGCACCGAAAGCCGAAAAAATCATGAAAACCCATCTGCAAAAACAATCACAGGCGATAGAGGCGCTCGCAAAAAAAATCGGGGAGGAAAAATCAGCGTCCGAATCGATCTTGCCTTGATCCCGCCGGCGATCCGACCCATATGGATCGCCGGTTTTTTTTAGTGGCCGGCATATCGTTCGGGCAGCAAACGCCAGAGGTTTTGGGTAAACCGCAACATAAAAAAAGGAGGCCAAAATGAAATCGCGAAGTAGCGCAGTGACAGCATGGTTTTGTGTTTCGGTGGCAGTGGCACTCTTCTTGACTCCGATGCCGGCCGCAGCCCGGTCGATGACCCTGAAAGTGTCGCACCAGTTTGCGGCCGGGGACATCCGGGACCAGATGGCCCACGTGTTCGGCGATATGGTCACCGAAAAAACGAAAGGGGAAATCGAGTTCCGCTACTATCCCGCCAGTTCGCTGTTCAAGGCCAAAGAGCAGTGGGATGCTTTGAGAAAAGGAGCGCTGGACATAGCGGTGTTTCCCCTTGACTATGCCTCGGGCAAGGTCCCCGAGCTATCGATCACCTTGATGCCCTGCGTTGTGGCCAGCGTCAAGCAGGGCCTCACCTGGAGAAACAAACCGATCGGTAAAAAGGTCGAAAAACTGCTAGAAGAAAACGATATCAAAAATGTCATCTGGGCCTGGTACGATGGGGGCATCGGCAGCAATGTCCGCCAGATCGTGCTGCCGGACGACGTTAAGGGAACCAAGCTCCGGGCGGCCGGCAAGAAATTCGAATACATGCTCAAAGAAGCCGGTGCATCGATAACCAGCATGCCCTCGTCAGAAACTTATCACGCCCTGTCGACCGGTGTCATCGATACGATGTTGACTTCCTCCGCATCCTTTGTTTCCTACCGTCTTTACGAGGTATTGAAGTACATCAATGCGCCGCGCGACCATTCGATCTGGTTCATGGCCGAAAATTTAATTATTTCGAAAAAAACCTGGGACCGGCTGACCCCGGAGCAGCAAAAAATTTTCCAGGAAGTCGCCGAATGGATGCACACGAACTGGGTGTATCAGAACGCGAAACCGGAGGTGGACAAACTGATCGAGGAGTATACCAAGGCCGGCGTGGCGATCCACTACATGACGGCGGCCGAGTTCGATCAATGGCTCGATTTCGCGAAGAAGACAGCCTGGAAAGAATATGCCTCCGAAGTCCCGGGCGGGCAGGAACTGCTGAACCTGGCCCTGGATGCCATGAAATAAACCGCGCGGTTCCGGCCGAAAAGCCCTTTCCCCGAGCGTTATCCGCTGGCTTCAAAAGTGGGGCGCCGCCGCGCGGCAGGTTCTTCTGTTCGGCATACGGGCGTTGCCGCCATCCCATGACGCGGCACCAACCGAACTGACCGCCAACCGTGTGCCCATGGCTGGAAACCAACCAGTGAGATTGGCCAAACAGAAGGGACGGCCTCACTGCGCTTGACCGCGCCAACATCCAAATGCTAGGTGGGTAAAATACCATGAAGAAACTGGGCAGGGTCCTGTCGCGTCTGATCGAAGCCTTGACGACCTTAACCGGCTGGGCGTCCGCCCTGTGCCTCGTCGCGGCGGCATTTATCATCACCGAGGGCGTTATCGTCAGAAAAATCTTCGGGGTTTCAACCATCTGGCAGATAGAGGCATCGGTATTTTTACTGATCTTCACCGTTTTTGTCGGGGCACCCTTTGTCCAGAAAAACGAGCACCATCTGAACGTCGACCTGCTGATCATCAATCTTTCACCCCGCACGCGCGAGTTGACGCTGATCATCGCATCGATCGTCTCCTGCCTCCTGGCAGGCATTCTGGCCGTATATGCCTGGCCGATGTGGTGGGAAGCCATGGTCAACAACGAGCATTCCGAATCCCTCTGGAGCCCGCCACTGTGGATTCCCTATTTATTTCTTCCGCTGGGCATGACTCTTCTGTTTCTGCAGTACATCGTGCAGATACATGGCAAAGTAACGGCTTTCTTGCGAGGTGAATACGAGGCGGACGCAGAACCAAAAGAAGTAAAGGGGCTCATTTCCAAATGACACGCGGGCGCGACGGTGCCCGCTTCCCGGCGGCCGCGGCGAGAGCGCCGCTTATTCTCGCCGGCCGGCGCTGTCGGCGCCAAGCCGGCCGGCGGTATGACCTCCCGGATCGGCATTTTACCGATCGAGTGGTGAACGGAAACTTTTTTCCCCTCACCCTTGGCGGGGGAGGGTCGGGGTGGGGGTTAATAATATTGAGCAGTTACATCCCCCTCCCCCAGCCCCTCCCACTTGGGAGGGGGGTTTTCGGTCAGGCACAATGTAGAAATCCAATAGCGGATGCCTTCCGGCGGTGAGCGCCTTGGCAGCAACATCCGAACCACGAGAGGGGTTGATCCGGCATGAACGAATATGTCCTCGCTATTCTCTTATTCGGTAGTGCGTTTGGCTTGCTGATATCCGGAATTCCCATCTGGGCCGGTCTGGCTGCCATCTCGGTTGTTTTCATTCTCATATTCTCACCGTATCTCCTGACCACCTTGCCGTTTGTTTTTCACGGCAGCATGGACAACTTCGCCTTGCTCGCCATCCCGCTGTTCATTTTGCTCAGCGCACCGATCGCCGCCTCCCATGCAAGCCGGGATCTTTATGAAGCCCTTCACAAATGGCTCCACAGGGTCCCGGGGGGCCTGGGCATCGCCAACATGGTGGGATGCGGCATTTTTGCCGCGCTGTGCGGTTCAAGCCCGGCCACGGCGGCGGCCATCGGGGGTATCGGCATACCGGAAATGCGCAAACGCGGTTATGCACCGGCACTGGCCGCCGGCCTGATCGCGCATGCCGGCACTTTCGGCATTCTGATCCCGCCCAGCGTCACCATGATTTTATACGGCGTGGCCACCGAAACCTCGATCGGCAAGTGCTTCATCGCCGGCGTCCTTCCGGGATTGCTGCTTGTATTCCTCAGCAGCCTGTGGGTGGGACTGATCTTTTTTTACCGCAAACTGGTGCCGCCGAAACGGAAGAGTTTGTATTATATCAAGGATCGCGGGTCAGATGAGCACTTTTCATGGAAGGAACGCTTTGTCTCTCTTTTCAAGGTCCTGCCCTTTGTCCTGATCGTCATCGGCATCATGGGTTCTCTCTACGGCGGCTGGGCGACCCCCAGCGAAGCCGCCGCGCTCGGGGCGGTCCTTTCCCTGTTTTTCGTCATGGCCATCTACAAGATTTACAAACCCCGCCAGCTCTGGCCGATCTTCATCAAGGCGCTCAATGAAAGCAGCATGATCCTGATGATCATGGCCGCAGCTTTAATATTCGCCTGGGTTTCCTCGGACCTGTATGCGACCCAGGCCCTGGGCGAGTTGATCCTCAAACTCCCGTTGGGAAAATGGGGCATTATTTTCGTCATCAACATCCTGCTTCTGATCCTCGGCTGTTTCATTCCCCCGGCGGCCGTTATCCTGATGGTGGCGCCGTTGCTGCTGCCCATCATCCAGGGGTTGGGCTTTGACCCGGTGTGGTTTGCGGTTGTCATGACCGTAAACCTTGAAATCGGGCTTGTAACTCCGCCGGTCGGTCTTAATCTTTACGTCGTTAAAAATATCGCACCCGACATCCCCATGTACCAGGTCCTGTGGGGGGTGACGCCGTTTGTGCTCATCGATTGTCTGGTGATCGTCATCTTGTGCATCTGGCCCGAGCTAGCGCTGTGGCTGCCGAACAAGATGATCGGATAGAAGAAGGAGGTGAGAGAATGGGGGAAGAAACGTTTAGAGATTTGCTCGAAACTGCGTTCCAGGAGCATCACCACCAAAACGCGATTTCTTTCCTGCGCGGCGGAAAACCGGAAACCGCGCTTTCATACGGCGAATTGAACCGCGATACCGACCTCTGTGCCCGTTTCTTCAACGCAGCGGGGGTCGAAAAAGGCGACCGGGTTGTGTTGTTCCTGAACAAGTCGATAGTATTTGTGGCAGCCCACCTGGCGCTCCAGAAAATTGGTGCCATTTCCGTGCCGTTGAATCCGGGGTTTAAACAATCGGAAATGGACTATCTGCTGAAGGACGCGGATCCGAAACTCATCATCAGCGAACCGGATAAAACCGACATGATGTCGCGAATTGCGCCGGGCACACGACTGCTGGCGGTCGATACCCGCATGCCTTACCAGGATATCGATTTTTTCCGGTCGGCCGCCGCCGCCAGCAGCGCCGTCGACCTCAAGGCAGATGATCCGGGACTGATCATTTATACCTCCGGGACCACGGGAAGTCCGAAGGGGGCCGTTCTCAGCCAGCGCAACCTCGCCTGCGACGCCCGCAACATCATCGAAATATGGGAAATCGCCGCTTCGGATGTGCTCTGCCATGCACTGCCGCTCTTTCATGTGCACGGCCTCTGTTTCGCGCTGCACACCGCCCTGCTGGCCGGATCGGCCGTGGTCCTTCTGGATCAATTCAAGCCCGGGATCGTGCTGGAAGTGTTGGCCCGCAAAGGTCCCCCGGAAGCCTGTAGCGTTTTTATGGCCGTTCCGGCCATGTATGCCAAACTGATGGATGACCCGAATGCGGGCCGCTACAATTTTGACCACATCCGATTGTGGACCTCGGGGTCGGCGCCCCTGCTGGTAAAAGATTTTGACCGGATAAGAAAAACCTTCGGCAAGGAACCGGTGGAACGCGAGGGTATGTCGGAAACCGGCATGAATTTCTCGAATCCCCTGAACGGAAAGCGAAAGCCGGGATCCATCGGCCTTCCGCTGCCGGGCCTGACGGTTCGGATCGTCGATCCGGTCACTTTCGAGGACGTGCCGGACGGACAAGTCGGTGAACTCTGGCTCAAAAGCCCCGCCATTACCAATGGGTACTGGCGCAAGCCGACCGAGAGCGCCGCAACGTTCGCGGCCGACTGGTTTCGAACCGGCGACTTGGGAAAGGTCGATGAAGAGGGGTATTTTTTCCTTACGGACCGGATAAAACACATCATCATTACCGGCGGTGAAAACGTGTCGGCCAAAGAGGTGGAGTCGGTCATCAACCTCGTCGACGGCATCGTCGAATCTTCGGTGGTGGGGCTGCCCGATGAAAAATGGGGTGAAAAGGTCGTCGCCGCCGTGGTCAAGAAGGCCGGCGCAGACCTGAGCCCGGGCGCTATTCAGGCTTTCTGCAAAGAGCGTCTACACGACTGGAAATGTCCGAAAGAGATTGTATTTGTAGAAGAAATTCCAAAAAATACGATGGGAAAAGTTCTCAAAGATGACGTCAAAAAATTTTTCCAAGGATAAAGGCTCGATGGAATCAACAGAGATTATTAAAGGCAAACGGGTCCTGATCGTCGACGACGAACAGGACGTGCTCGATGCCCTTGTCGATTTGCTGGACGTGTGTAAAACCGACACGGCCTTAACCTTCGATACCGCCCGGGAACTCCTGGAGCACAACACCTATGACCTCGTCATATTGGACATCATGGGCGTCAATGGATACAAGCTGCTCGAGATCGCCACCGGACTGGGAGTTCCGGCCCTGATGCTCACCGCCCACGCGTTTTCCGAGGAATCCCTCAAAAAATCCGCCGAAATGGACGCCTGCTGTTATGTCCCGAAAGAAAAGATGAGCCAGATCGACGTCTTTGTCGCGGACGTCATCGATGCCCTCGATAAGGGGAAGAACCCCTGGATAAAGTGCTTTGAAC
>JBAPWQ010000326.1:0-1862 GCA_049283795.1 Desulfobacterales bacterium
TAGAACCAGGAAAAAGCCCCAAAAAACTGTAGAGTGAGTCTTGTTCAACGATTTTAAGATTTTCGTTGATAAACTGTTCGACGGTGCTGTCAAGTTGATACATGGCGCCAAGTTCGGATTCGGATTCTTTTTTGATCGGACAGCGTATGAGGCGCAGGACATCACCTTGATCTAAAGAATAGATTTGAGCCAGGCTCGAAATCTCTTTTTGCGTCATAAACCCCTTGCGGATCTGGATATTGATGTATGCATCGACTTCCCTGGAACGATCATCAAGCAGTTTTTTAAGAACGGCCTGCACCTCCTCGGGTGTCGTATCAAATTGGGCGGCGATTTTCCGGGTCGTTTTTTCATCCGGTTTCTTATCGAGCAGCAATTGACTGAGATGAACTTCCAATGCACTGCCATGCTTCTTGCGCCAGCGGTCAACCCGCCGTTGAATGATCTGCGGTTTTACTTTGTGAAAATCGGCCAACTGCGCTATCTCTTCATCCGACAGATCGCCTTTGCAGCCGAATAGCTTGACATGACTGTCAATACTTTTGAATTTGGCTTCTAGTTTTTTCTTAAGGAGATCAAGGGCATGGCGGGCCTCTTTTTCCCTCAGGCGGTCATCCGCCATGACGCTTCGAATCTCTGTCAGCAAGCTGATGTATTGACGGGCCTGGGTCCCTTTGGTGGGGTGGTTTCGAAGCCGGCTCCATTCCGTCTGCTTTCTTTTTATGGCCGATTCAATAATTTGGGGATCCGATTCAGGTGGATTTATTTTTAATTCCAATAGTTGATAGAAATTTATTCTGCTCATAAAGACCTCTTAGATGAAATCGGTACCGTCTGCAGACAAAAAAAGGAACGGGTTAATGGCATCGCCATGCGGGCCATTATTTGTTCAGGGTCGTTTCTTATCGCGTTTGATGATAAACAACAGGTTGTCCTCATGATAGCGCGTTAAAGTAGCGCAGGCGCAATTATTAATTGACGCGGGGGGAAGCAACGGGCGGGCATCTAAAGATGAGCCTGTGCTTCCATTTTCGAAAGGGAACCACAGGCTTGATAAGTCATTGACATTTATGACGGCTTAAAAAATAAGGACTTAGTGCACCACCAGATGCTGAGCTCTCTCAATGGCCTCCTTCAGTTCCTTACCTTGAATAACGGAACTCGTTTCAATCTTGGCGACAACCTGACGGTTTTCGGTAGCTTCAATCGCCGTAATTTGTAACCGGCCTTCCCGGTTGAGATTAAACGTAATCTCTACCGGTGAATCCTCCGGGAGCCCCTCCGGCAAATCCAATACGGCCGTGCCGATTCCAACCGAGTGCTCAACCGCAACCACTTTTTCGCTGGTTTCGTTTTCCATGATGCGAATCAGCACTCTTTCCTGGTTGGCTTCTGGCGTATAGAAGGTCCGTTTTGTTTCAACCGGAACAGCGGTGTTCTTTAAAATGAGGTTAAAAACACCTTCTTGATTGTTGGGACGACGGGCCACGACGCCAAAACTTTTACTCGCGACATCCCTGATTCTCATGGTCGATCGTTTCACCGCCGAAAGCGTAACGCCTGTTTCTTCGGACATTTCCTTGGCGACTTCTTCCATGATTTGTTTGGGGGTGGTTTCAAAGATATTTTCTTCGTTTTCAATATCCCGGTTCGTTTTTTTAGCAATTCGGCGTATTAATCCATCGTTGAGCGACAATTTCCACCCGTAAATGGCAGCACCTTTGGCGACCGCCTCATCCGGATCAAACATGCGGGGTTCCATGCCGAATTCCTGTCGAATTCGATCGGGAATTTGCGGCATTCGGGTGGACCCCCCCACCATAATAATTTCATCAAAATGCTCGTATCCCTTGATCTTAGCC
>JBAPWQ010000327.1:0-1615 GCA_049283795.1 Desulfobacterales bacterium
TCTCCAATCGGGGCTAAGCGGCCGCCCGGGGGATCCCGGAACGGCCGCCGTGCGGGGTATGTTATTTTTTGCGCAAATCCTGCTTGGACACGTTCATGACCTTGAGGGCCTTGTTGGTGCCACCCTCGACGACGTAGGCGATCCGGAGCACATCACCGGGGGCCGGCGGGATGCCGATCTGGGCCGTGCTCACGTCGAACACGGTCGTGATGCCGGTGGGCTGGCCATAGGGCGCCGCCTTGCTGAAATTCGTGTCGTATTCCTCGATGGTGAACCGGGCCGGATCCTTGGAAATCTCGATCACCTTGCCCTCGCTGACTTCAGCCGCCGCGGCGGCGCTTGCAAAACCGATGGCAGCCACCAGAACCAGGGCCAACAGCAACAGATGTCGTTTCATTGTTACGTTCTCCTTGTTATCGGTTCAAAGTGATGAAACCGTTTGAAAAGACCACCGCCACGGGTGGACACTAACTGCCCAGCATCTCGGTGCGCCGTTTTTCGCGCAGTTCCTGGGCCGCACCCTGGAACATGATCTTTATGATGTAGATGCAGATGATGCTGATGGTGCCCAGGATCAGAACGGTGGCCGAGTTGGTGAAGCCGTACTGCTTTAAAATGATCGAGACCATGCAGCCTAAAACCGCAAAGCCGAAGGCCACGCGGATGCCGTAGCCCTTGGAGTACTTGGTGGCCACGGTGCCGATCTGGGCCCCGATGGCGGCCCCGGTCAGCATGACGAAGACCGCGACCAGCTCGATGCGGCCCTTCAAGGTGTAGGTAAAGGCGCCGTAGAGGCCCGAGATCATGACCTCGAAGAGGTCCGTGCCGACCGCGATGTGGGTCGGGCAGCCGATCAGGTAGACCAGGGCCGGCATGCGCAGCAGGCCGCCGCCGATGCCCAGGAAGCCTGCCAGCACACCTGTCAGAAAACTGACCATGATCGGGAGCCAGGCCGAGCAGGTGAAGCCGGCGGTCTTGAAGTGCACCATGGGCGGGATGTTCAGCCGGTGCAGGGTCTTGTACCAGGTGATGCCTTCGGCACCGCGTTCACCGTCCACGTCACCGGATTTTCTCTTCTGCACCGCCTTGTGGTAGTCGTAGAACACCATCAGGGCGATCAGGGCCAGAAAGCCCACGTAAACCCAGCGCACGACCGATCCGACCTTGCCGATGCGCTCGAGCATCATGATGAGCTGGGCACCCAGTTCGATGCCGACCATGGTGCCGACCAGCATGATGAAGCCCAGCTTGTAGTCCACATTGCCGAATTTCGAGTGGCGCATTGTCGAGACCATCGACTTGCCGGCGATGTGGGCGATGTCGGTGCCGATGGCGAAGGCCATCGGAAACCCGAGAATGTTCAGTCCGGGTGTTACCATCCAGGCGCCGCCCATGCCGAAGAAGCCGCCGATGACGCCGACCGAGAAGCCGATCAGCACCAGGCCCGGCCAGAAGATCTTGACGCCGGCAATCGGCATGTACATGTACAACCAGCTTGCGTTAGACAGGAAATCCATAGGGTGCCTCCTTATATTTCTTCAGAGTCTTTTTGGTCTAGTGTTCGACGATCTTGCGGCTCTTGAGATCGAGTCCGGTCAAGCCCATGAGTTTGTCC
>JBAPWQ010000328.1:0-5135 GCA_049283795.1 Desulfobacterales bacterium
GATCGGCATCAGTGGTTAAGGGTCAACTTTATCCCGAATATTGTGACAAAATTATTCGGAATGAAAGCTTGTGAGAGGCGAGGTCGAGAAAGAGTTCAGCAAAAACAGCAGGGCAGAATCAGATTGAGATTGAACTGAGGATTTAATAATTCGACAGGGCAAAATTTGTCAAGATTTTTAAAATGTTGATTTAGAATTGGATTTATTTGTAAAGGGTACCAATACTGGCGCGATTTTAAAATGCAAATGACAATACGTTTATGGATAGGGGCCGGTGAACCTGTTTCTGATGGGAGGTCTTTATACGCTAAATACCCGTGCCGGCGTCCAGATCGAATGGCTAAGCCAAGTGGATCGAAGTTGGTTGACGAAGGATATATGGAAACCAGCATTGGAAGCCGCAGGAGTGGAATACCGCCCATTAAAACAGGCTATGCACACATATGCGATTATGCACCTCTCAAAAGGGGAAGACCCTTTGGCGATCGCAAAAACATTGGGGCATTGCGATACAACAATGCTGGAGAAGGTGTATACGAAATATAAAGAAAAAATTGTTGGTGTTAGTGTGGGTGAAGAAGATGTGGTTTTAAATGACGCTGATTATGGACTGGATGGGCTTGTTGATTTGGCAGGGAGCGATGCTTTTGACGTAAATAAAAGTAGCCAAAAGGAGACCGGGATTTGGGCAGGATTTTGGGCAAAAAACAAAAAAAGGATTAGCAAGTTTATTGCTAATCCCTTGAAATCATTGGTGGGCCGTGTTGGAATCGAACCAACAACCTACTGATTAAGAGTCAGTTGCTCTGCCTAGTTGAGCTAACGGCCCGGCAGGGTTCGTTTGGTATCAACTTTGGCTGCGGCTGTCAAATTGTTTTTGGCACTCTGTATCAATTAAGGTGCCCACTGTTCCGGATTTCGAATTACCATTTCTGTTTCTGCTTGCGTTGCCGGCGGCGCTCTTTTTTCCAGTCCTGCTCGCCCCGCTTTCTGTCGACCTCACTTTTGCGGTTGCCGGGTTCGAACCGGCTGGGATTGAGGACAAAGGTGCCGGCCTCGCGGCGGGAGGCTCTTTCATCCTCGATCGCCGGCTTGGGCGCATTCAATTTTTCCTTGGGCAGGGGCGGGCAGGTGAAGCATCCGACGGGGATGGCATCGGCGGTGTAAATCAGGTCCCCGACCCGCTCAAGGGCGGTGCCCCGGGCCAGAACCTGTTCGACGTTGACCGTCACGAGCACCGGCTGCGGGTCGCGGCGCCGGCCGATCCTCAATGCGAGGTCGGTGGCGGTCGCCAGCACGATTTTTTCGCCTTCGCTGGCATTCAGGCCCTTTTCCAGCACCACAGGGTGGGCCCGGCGCCTGATGCAGGCATACAGCAGCTTGGGGGGCCGGTTCGCCGGCTGCGGAACCGGCAGGTGCTCCCGACTGAGCGCCCGCGCACGAGTATCGGAAATTTCAATTGCCGCATCGGGTTGGGTCAGCACGATCTCGTCGATGTGCGCCCGGCGCACGTGGCGCCAGCCGTCCTCTTCATTGATGGCCTTGAGCAGGTCCTTCATCTTGATCCAACCCTCGGCGTCCGGTACGAGTCCGAATTCGTCCGGCCGGCGGCCAAGCACGTAAACGATGTATTTTTCGAGTCTTCTGGTGGACAGCTGAGGCTTCATGAGCGGAGGATAAGAGTCACGTTAAACAACCAACGTTCGGGTTGCTTGCCACGATGAATGAAAATCGGTTGAGTCTCTTTAACAGATGCAATCGTTATTAGCCGAACCACGTTCACCCTTGACAATGCCGTGTTATGCCTCCATCCCGTAGGGGCGAAAAATTTTTCGCCCAACGTGCCCACGATAAATGAAAATCGGTTGAGCCCTACAGCGGGATTGTGCCCGTTAAGCCTATTTTCAGCCGATTTCGGCAGTCGTTTATCCGGATAAAGTGCTACCGAAGGTCATACGTTGCGGCCGTCGGCTGCAAGTTCCGAGTTTCAAGTTTCCACCCCGTCCCGCTTGACCGATTTTTCACCGTCTGCTAATCGTGAAGCGCCGCGGATTTGCGGTGATCTCATTTACCGTTTATAATGTCAACCGCTTTGGCGGCTATTTTCTGCCCGCTGGCGGCCGTTGCCCCGGTTGAAGCAGCAGCCGGTTGCGGCCCGCTGACTTTTAGGGTCTGCGGGCGACTTTGGAAAGGTAGGGACAGATGAATTTTGAGCATTCGGAGCGCCTGTACCAGCAGGCGCTGGCCCTGATTCCGGGCGGCGTCAACAGCCCGGTGCGCGCCTGCAAAGCGGTTGGTGTCGATCCGATCTTCATCGAGCGCGCCGAGGGCAGCCAGATCTTCGACGTCGACGGCAACGCCTACATCGATTACATCGGCTCCTGGGGGCCGATGATTTTGGGGCACCGGCATCCGGCCGTCATCCAGGCGATCGGCGATGCGCTCGAGCGCGGCACCAGTTTTGGGGCCCCGACGGACCTCGAGGTCGAGCTGGCCCGGATGGTCACCGACGCCGTTGCGTCCGTCGAAATGGTGCGCATGGTCAACTCCGGCACCGAGGCCACGATGAGCGCCGTGCGGCTGGCGCGGGGTGTCACCGGCCGCGAGACGATCATCAAATTCGACGGCTGCTATCACGGCCATGCCGATTCGCTGCTCGTGGAGGCCGGCTCGGGCGTGGCCACCCTGGAAATTCCGGGCAGCCCGGGGATACCGGCCGCTTTTGTCGCCCGCACCCTGTCCCTGCCTTACAACGATCCCGACACCCTGCGCGAGGTCATGCAGGCGCACGAGGACCGCATTGCGGCGGTCATTGTCGAGCCGGTGGCCGGCAACATGGGTCTGGTGCCGCCGGCGGACGGTTTTCTGGAAGTCCTGCGGGAGGAAACCCACCGGCACGGGGCGCTCCTGATCTTCGATGAGGTGATGACCGGTTTCCGGGTTGCTTACGGCGGTGCGCAGGCCCTCTACGCAATTTCACCGGACATCAGCTGCTTCGGCAAGATCATCGGCGGCGGGCTTCCGGTCGGGGCCTATGGCGGCCGGCGCGATCTCATGGCGCTCATTGCCCCCCAGGGGCCGGTGTACCAGGCCGGCACCCTGTCCGGCAACCCCCTGGCGATGGCGGCCGGTATCGCCACGCTCAAGCAACTCAAGACACCCGGTTTTTACGAAGGGCTCGACACGATTTCCGGAAAACTGGCCCGCGGGCTGCAGGAAGCGGCGGCCGGTGCCGGGCAACCGGTGTGCGTGAGCCGGGTGGGCTCGATGCTGGGGCTGTTTTTCACCGGCACCGCGGTGCGGAATTTCAGCGATGCCAAGACCAGCGACCTCAAGAAGTTCGCCGCTTTTTACAAGGGCATGCGCGAGCGTGGCATCTATCTGGCACCCTCACAGTACGAGGCCCTGTTCGTCTCCGCGGCGCACACCGACGAGCAGATCGATGCCACGGTGGCGGCCGCGGCGGAGGTTATGAAAGGCTTGGGCTGATGGTCAGTTCCTGAGATAATATTTTCACCGCAGGCACGGAGAGCGCAAAGATTTGTGTCGGTTAGAGATATGGAAATTGGGAAAGAAGATATGAAATAAAGGAATTCAGGAAGTGGATTTTTGAGTAATTTATGGACCTGAACTGCAACATCATACCCGAAAAAGTCGACACCATCCACCTGATTGCCGTTTGCGGCACCGGCATGGCCGCGCTGGCGGCCATGCTGAAGGACCTCGGCTATCTTGTCAGCGGATCGGACCAGAATGTCTACCCGCCCATGAGTGATTTCCTGGTCGAAAAAGGGATCGCGGTCACCAGCGGTTTTCGTGCCGAAAATCTGAACCACCGCCCGGATTTGGTCGTGGTCGGAAACGCGGTCTCGAAGGACAATCCCGAGGTGGCGGCCATGCTCGCAGCCGGACTTTGCTTCTGCTCGATGCCCCAGGCCCTTAACCGCTTCGTGGCGGCCGGGAAAAAACCGATCGTGATCACCGGAACGCACGGCAAGACCACCACCGCCTCCCTGGCGGCCTGGCTTCTGTTTAAAGCAGGTCTCGACCCGTCTTTCATGATCGGGGGCATTCTGAAGAACTTCGGCAGCAATTATCGATTAGGGGCAGGGGAGGTCATCGTCATCGAGGGCGACGAATACGACACGGCCTTTTTCGACAAGGGGGCCAAATTCCTTCACTACCGGCCGCATCTGGCGATACTGACCAGTGTGGAGTTCGATCACGCCGATATTTTCCGGGACCTGGCGCACGTCAAAGATGTTTTCCGGCAGATGGCATCCCGCCTGCCGCAGGAGAGCACGCTGATCGCCTACGACGACGATCCCAACGTCCGCGAGGTGATCACCGGAATCGAAAGTGGGGTCGAATTTTACGGTAGGCGGCCGGATTCACGCTGGCGGCTTGCGGCCGATCGGATCGAAGCGCCCCTGACGGCCTTCGAGGTGCTGAATGACGGCGCGGCCCACGCCGCTTTCCGCACTCCCATGGTGGGAAGGCACAACCTGTTGAACGCCCTGGCTACGATAGCCGTCGCCGATCACCTGAACATCCCCACTGCGGTAATCGGCGAGGCCCTGGAGTCGTTTCAGGGCGTCCGGCGGCGCCAGGAGGTTCGCGGGTGCCGGCACGGGATCACCGTCATGGATGATTTCGCCCATCACCCCACGGCCGTGCGGGAAACCATCGCCGCCGTGCGCCCCTTTTATCCGCACGGCCGACTGATCGCCGTGTTCGAACCGCGCACCAACACCAGCATGCGCGCCGTCTTCCAGGACGTCTATCCGCAGTGCTTCGACCAGGCCGACATGATCTGCATCCGCCGGCCGCCGCTGTTGAAAAAAATTCCGGAAGGACAGCGCTTTTCTTCCGAAAAACTGGTGCAGGACCTCCAACAACGCGGCCAGGCGGCGCACTTCTTCGAGGAAACCGATGCCATCATCGAGTTTCTGGCGCAGGAGGCCTGCGAGGGGGATGTGGTTCTGATCATGTCCAACGGCGGCTTCGACAACATCCACGAGAGGCTACTGGAAAGATTGTGATTTTTTTCTGAGATAGTGTGTTAGTTGCGCGGGGGTTGCGTTTGGTCGCATTGGGGCCGGTCGGAAGATCGGCCCTTTTTTTGTGATAATAAA
>JBAPWQ010000329.1:0-3654 GCA_049283795.1 Desulfobacterales bacterium
GCGTATTACGTCAAGCCGGTGTCGCCGGTCGACATTCTGGTAACGCATTCGGTCAGCAATCCCGGATCGGCCGAACTCCGCAAAACAGTGGCCCGATTCGCCAAATAACCGTACCCTGGCGCCAAGGCGGTTCAAGGGCGGTCGCATCGCTGCGTCAGGTTGCGGCTGCCCTTTGTGCTTCGCGCAAGCTACCCATGGGAGAAATGACAATGAAAAAAAGAGACATCGGCATCGTTTTACCTTCGCTGATCGCTTTGATGGTGCTGATAGGCGCAGCTGCCGCAGCCTATGCCCTTGATGACCAATCAAACATGAACTGCGGCGACGTAATCGCCGAAATCGGCGATCAGCAGTTTGAGTTTCAGCAGAAGTGCGGCCCCCCGACCACTACCGAAGAAAACGGTCGGATCTGGGTATACGATCGCCGGCCTGACGACTTCGTCTACTATGTCACCTTCACCGAAGGCCAGGTGGAGCGTATTCAGACCGGCGGTAACGATTGAGTCCCGCGGCCGCAATCAATCGGAACAATTGAATTTTTTTTTTTTCAGTTCCTTGCTTTCTGTCACCCTTCTTTTCTGCATTCCCGATGGCGCATCGGCTCGGGGCCAACCTCAAAACCCTGGCCTTTATTGAAAAATAGTGGGCACCCCGAACAGTGACGTTGTATGAGGCAACAGGAGGTGAAATGAAAAACCCGCGCCATCTAGTCCTGCTGGTGCTGCTTTCCGTCGTCGGGATCGGAATCACCGATTTTGCACCGCAATTCAGTCATTGGTACTGGCTCGCGATGGTGGCGGCTACCGGCGTTGTCTGTCTCGTCATGGAGTGGTCCCGTGCCCGGAAAAATGGCCTCGGCGCAACGACCATCGTCAAAAAAGAGGTGTCGATATGGCTCAGCGTCCTGGTCGCGGTCAACCTGGTATATTTCCTTCTGCACGCCGGGCGTCTGGACAGGTGAACCGGCAGATTTTAAAGGTAAAGACGATGCAAACGGGAAAAACGCGGTTTATTTCGGCAGGTGCGGCACTTTTTATGGCCCTGGCCCTGTTGGGCTGTGCCACGACGAGCCCGAAGGAAAAGGACTTCAGTGCGGAAGAACTGCTTGTGTCCGCCGATTTCACTTACAAGGTCGCCGATACCGCCGAAAAACTTGCAAAATTGAACCGCCTGCCGCAGCGCAAACTGCTGCGGCACGTTCAGCAGGGCAAGGTGACCTACCTGTATGTCGATGTCGCTTACTGTAATTGCGTGTACATTGGCGACGAAGCCGCCCTTCAGCGCCTCCGTCACCTGGAAGATGACGCCAAAATCCTGAAAAAGCAGGAAGAAGGCCTCTGGTCGGCGAGAATCGATCGCGAAGGCCTGGGCCTGGGTGGAGCAGGATATGCCGCGGACATCGGTGACGACGAGTTTCCGAATTTCGATTGAAATTCTGCGATCACCGGAACCCGTCCGAAGGTCCGTTTGAATGAACGCCCATTGTTGCTTTTTTTCTTCCTTGTGTTCGGAACGGCGATGCTTAAGATTTTCGAAGTTCCCCTCAGCATGGTGCGCATCGTTGGCGGCATTGTCCTGCTGCGCATAGGCTTCAGCCTCTTTTTACCGTCTTCAACGAATGAAGTCATACCGGCCAGCGGCGGTGATTCGGCCCGGCAGGATAATAACGTCGCCTTCGTGCCCCTCGCCATGCCGATCATGTTCGGTCCGGGCGCTATTGCCACGATCATCGGCATGTCATCCCTGGTGAGGCACCCTTTTTCTGATTTCAGTCCAATGGCGGCGATCACCGGGGCTATTTTGGCGGCAATGTTGGTCGTTTATCTCATACTGGCCTATGCCCGCAAAATTTTGCGCCGGATCGGTCCGCAGGGGGTCGACGCCGCCACCCGCATCGTCGGTTTTTTCGTTTCGGCGATGGGGATGGCGCTGATATTCCACGGTATTATAGAGGTCATGCAACAATACGGCGTCATTCCCAAGGCATGAGAGGTTTCACGGTGAAGCGCCAGAGAGGCATCCACCGCATTGGATGATCTACTGAACTGGATTTCACTCACAGGATTGATTTATGAAACGGCATACGCACGGCCATTCGACCCCGGCAAGGAAGGGTCACAGGGAGAGCAGCAGGCTCGAGAAAAAAAGGCTGCACAAGGACTGGCGGGTCTGGTTGGCCGTCATTTTGATGCTGGCCGCGATCAGCATCTATGTTCTGACCCTGGATGACTCGCTTCTGGCGCTTGGCATCGGGTCACCCCGTTAATTTTCATCATGCTTCAGCACTACCTGGTCATGGCCCGGGCGTTTTTCGAGCACTTGGGGGGTGATGCGGAAACCGCATTCCGGCATTCATTTGCCTTGGCCCAGCCGATCCTGGACCACTATGGTTACCTGGCGGTTTTCGTGGCCATCCTGGTCGAGGGTTTCGGCATTCCTGCGCCAGGCCAGACCATGCTGATGGCCGGGGCTGTCCTGGCTGCCCGCGGGGAGCTGTCCATCACGCCGGTGCTCGTCCTGGCATTTCTGGCCGGCGTGCTCGGCAACAGCCTCGGGTACTTACTGGGGCGCTTGGGCGGGCGTCTGCTGTTGTCGAGGGTGGGCATCAGTGAAGCGCGTGTGCAGAAGGTGGAGCGGTTGTTTTGCCGCTACGGCGGCGGGGTTGTGTTGGCCGGGCGTTTTCTCGACGGTTTGCGCCAGTTCAACGGTATCGCGGCGGGTTCGCTGCAAATGCCCTGGTTGAAGTTCACCGTGTTCAACGCCCTGGGGGCGGCCGTCTGGACCGCACTCTGGGGACTGGGGGTCTATTTCCTCGATAAGGACATCCAGACGGTTTTCAGCGTGTTCCATGCCATGGAGCCCTATGTCATCGGCGGCAGCCTGCTGACATTGATTCTGCTGGTGCTCTATCTGCGGCGCAGCCGCAAGCACCGCGCATCGGCCTTTTTTTGATGTGATAACAGCGTCTTAAAATAAATGGCCAGCCGTTGGAACACTCGGTAGGTACCAACACGACATTTGGGAGGACGCGACGTTCGTTACGATTCTGATGGAGATCACACTTACAGCGAATCATGTTACGACAATCAGACCCGCTCGATGCTGGATATGCCGCAACGTTATCCCCGAGCGGGCAGCCAGAGCTTTCCCTCACCCGCCACCGAAGCAAGTGTTGACGGCTCCACGACGATCTACTTCGGGCCCGAAAAACCGAAAGGGGTCGCGCGCGGCAATTGGATCCAGACCATGCCCGACAAGGGCTGGTTCACGATCCTGCGGCTCTACAGCCCGCTCGAACCCTTCTTCACCAGGACCTGGCGACCGAGCGAAATCGAGCTGGTGAAATAGACAACCCAACTTAGAAACACCGAAAGGAAACAGCCATGAAACCAAACAAACACATCCTGCTGAGCGGAATAATCGTAGCTGCCTTGATGGCGGTTGTGCCTTCCGCGAATGCCCAGCAGATCACCGGCACGCCCGGGTCGCCGAGCGCCACCACCACCGTGGACGGCAATTACCTCCCGAATCCACCGGCGAAATTCGGCGGCGTGATCAACCTCGACGCCAAGGATTCCAAACCTTATTGGCCGCCGAATATCGTGCCGCCCAAGGATGCGCCCAACATCTTGCTGATCATGACCGATGACCAGG
>JBAPWQ010000330.1:0-5211 GCA_049283795.1 Desulfobacterales bacterium
GGAATTGGTCTCCAGCACGCCGATCACCATCCTGAGCCTCGATGACGCCCTGATCAAGAAAATCACCGACGCCTACCCGTTTTACACCAAGGTCACCATTCCGGCCAACACCTACGCCGGTCAGAGCGCACCGGTCGAGACCGTGGCCGTGATGGCGCAGTGGGTCTGTGACGCCGACATCGACGCCGAATTGATCTACACCCTGACCAAGGCCCTGTGGGAGCCCGGCTTCCACGTCCTGCGCAAGAAAGAGGGCGGCGAAGCGGAACCGGCCCCCGCCGGTGCCGAAATCATGGCCCAGGCCCATGAAAAGGGCAAGGATGACACCCTCAAAACGGCCTTGAGCGGCATGGCCATTCCCCTGCACCCGGGCGCCGAACGCTATTACCGTGAAAAGGGCATGATCAAATAGAGACAGACATACGGCAGTGCCCATCGATCCTGACAGGCGCCGGGGACTGCCCGCGGCCCTGTCAGGGTTCTGTTAAAAAGTGACCTTATGTGGCGCCCTTAGAGGCGCTTGTGAGGACCGGATTTATACCTGTGGGGTCGTTTGCCGGGCAATGCTTTCCCGCCACAGGTGGGAATTGCGGCGCGGCGGTCTCTGCGCCGCCGCCGGATACCCGCGGAGATTCCGCCGTCAGCGGGCTCCAGCGGGGAAAATGGTCATTCATGGATAGACACCTAAGAGGAGTCATGCTGTCATGCGCCGTCGCTGGCTGATCGCCGGGGCCTTTCTGCTTGCGGTTACAGCGGTGGCGGCTGCCTGGCCGCTACACGCCCTTTTGATCGAGACGATGCCCGCCGGCCGGCCGGTGTTCGTCGAACGGGTGTCGCCCGGCCAACGGCTGTCGATCGGCTTCCTGCATTCGGTCGAAAACTGCCGCATCCGGGATCATCTGACCATCGGACCGGCCTATGAAATGGTGGTGACGGCGACCGAATTCTCCGAAAGCCGGACCGGACTGCCTTACGCCGCCTTTGGCGATGAGGTTTTCGAACGCCGGGAGGGCGGTTTTATGATCCGCAACATGCACCGCCTGGTGCCAGAAATTTATCAATGGGTGGATGCCCGCTACGAAAATACGCTGCGCATCGGCGAGCGGCGGGAGATCGCGCTGGCTTCACTTGCCGGTGCGGCGCTGCTGCACATCGCCGTGGTTGAAATGCCGGCGGTGAAATATGCCTGGCTGCACGGGAGTTTTTGACATGGAACACACAGAGCCCATCGCCGCTCCGGGTGACCTCAAGGAAGATTTGGACGAGCTGTCCAAATACGATCCGGAACTTCGTTTCCGCAAGGCCACCGGGATCACCCTGAAGCTGACCTTCTACATGACGCTGATCCTCTCGCTGTTCCACATCTACACCGCCGGGTTTGGTGTATTGCAGGAATGGCGCCACCGGGCCTTTCACCTGGCCTTCGTGCTGCCGCTGGTGTTTTTTCTGTATTCCAGCCGTAAAGAAGTGGAAACCCACCCCAAACACTTTTACTACGACATTTTCCATGCAGCGGTCGGGGCCATGCTCTCGGCCGCCATGTTCCGGGAGCTGCTGGCGTTGACCCCGGCCCTGACCCTGGGCTGGGCCGCGGCCTCGTTCGCCCTGGTCTTTTATTTCAAACGCCGCTGCCTGTGGAGCCACCCGGCGTTGGCCTATCCGGATTTCGTTCTCTTCACCGCGATGCTGGCCGGACTGGCTTACGCCGCCGTCAAACTGACCCATGTCATCGACTTCGCGACGGTTTTTCACGATCCCAACAAAACCCTGATTTTCTGGAGCCTGTTTCTTTTCGTCACCTGCCTGTCGATCACACTGCTTTTCGTTCTCCAATGGCTGCGCGCCGTCATGGGGATCTTTTCGGGGTCCTTCAGCTACCAGATGGACGATGTCCCGTATTTCGATGTGCTCTTCGCAGTGCTTTCCTCCCTCGTTTCGGTCTTTATTTTCATCGAATTCAACGCGCTGGTCTTCCGGGCGGGGATGCCGGCCCACGTGGACCTGATCATGGGGGCGCTGGCCATCCTGATGGTGCTCGAGGGCACCCGGCGCAGCATTGGGGCGCCACTGGCCATCATCGCCGTCATCGTGCTGGTCAACTGCTACCTGGGTCCGTATTTCCTTGAAATTCCCGGCCTCAGCTTCTTCGCGCACCGCGGCTATTCGGTCGAGCGGATCATCGAGCACATGTATCTGGGCACCGAGGGGATCTACGGCATCCCCCTGGGCGTGGTGGCGACCTTCGTGTTTCACTTCGTGCTCTTCGGCATCTTTATTTCCAAAACCGGGCTGGGGCAGCTGTTCATCGACCTGGCCCTGGCGCTGGCGGGCGGGACCATCGGCGGGCCGGCCAAGGTGGCGGTCATCTCCTCGGGCTTTCTGGGGTCCATCAGCGGCAGCTCCATCGCCAACACCGTGACCACCGGCGCATTCACCATTCCTCTGATGAAAAAAGTCGGCTATGACCCGACCTTCGCCGGCGCGGTCGAAGCCGCGGCCTCGACCGGCGGGCAGCTCATGCCGCCCATCATGGGCGCGGCCGCCTTCATCATGGCCGAATTTTTAGGAATTCCCTACATCAAGATCGCCACCTGCGCCATCATTCCGTCCTTCCTGCACTTTTTCGCCGTGGGGACGATGGTCCACTTCGAGGCCCTCAAGCAGGGCCTGCTGGGGCTGCCGCGCGAGTCCCTGCCGCGGGTCGGAAAGGTGTTCCGCGAACGGGGACTGCTGGTGACGCCGCTGGTGGTGATCGTCTACCTGCTGATCTCCGGTTCGAGCCCCTTTCTGGCCGCCTACTGGGGCATCATTTATTCGGTGTCGATCGGCCAGATCCACAAACGCTCGCTGCCGCTGCTGGTGACCATTTTCCTGAGCATACCCTGCGTGCTTTTCTGGTTCAACCCGCTGACCTTCGGCGCCTCGACCATGGTCCCGTGGGTGCTGGCAGGAGGCACCGCCCTGGCCTGGCTGTATCCCCGCTCCGAACGCCGCGGCTGGTTGTTCGGTGCCGGCACGAGCGGCCTCCTGGCCGGCCTGTTGCTGGCCGGCGTCGATCCTTTCCTGGCGGCTTTTTCCACCAACATGGCGGTCATTGCCGCGGGCATCACATATAAGGAAAGCAAGATGGGGTTCCGGGACATCCTGGACACCCTGGAGTGGGGCACCAAAAACGCTCTGGCCATCGGCGCCGCCTGCGCCACGGTCGGCTTTATCGTCGGGGCCACCACCTTGACCGGCCTGGGACTGAAGTTCGCCTCAGCGGTCATCGAACTGGCTTCCGGCGTGGCGGTCTTCGTTCACAACCTCGACTTCATGAACCTGACGACCCTCGACGGCACGACGCTGTTCTTCACCCTGGTCTTCACGGCCATCAGCTGTTTTATCCTGGGCATGGGCATTCCCACCACGGCGCAGTACATCATCGCCTCGATGATTGCCGCGCCGGCCCTGCTGCAGTGGGGCATCCATCCCCTGATCAGCCACATGTTCGTTCTGTTCTATGCCGTTCTGGCCGACGTGACGCCCCCGGTGGCCCTGGCGGCCTATGCCGCCTCGGGCATCTCGGGCGGAGATCCCTTCAAGTGCGGCTTCACCGCGTTCGCTCTTTCCTCGGCCAAGCTCTACGTGCCCTTTGCCTTCGTCTACTCGCCGATTATTCTTTGGCTGCCGAAAATACTCGATCCCACGGCCAGCTTCGACGTTGTCGAGTTCATCTCCGTTTTCGCCACCATCGTGCTGGGCGTGGTTTTTCTGGGCTCGACCATCATCGGGTATTTCAAGGCCAAATCGACGGTAGTGGAGCGTATGATGACGGGTGTCGCGGCCCTTTGCATGTTGGTGCACGAGCTTTTTTCTTCACTCGTGGGCCTGACCATCATGATCGTCATATACATTTTGCAGCGTAACCGTGCCCGTCGACTTGCCCCGGAGTTGGTGAAGGGTGCAAAATGACTCCGACACTGCTGCGTCGACTGCGATGATTACAGGAGCCTTTATGGCCGCCGTTAAAGAAGACTTGATTGCCCTGCACCGGACCATGGTCACCATCCGGCAGTTCGAAACCCGGGCCGGCGAACTGTTTGCCGCGGGCAGGATCCCCGGCTTCATTCACCTGTCGTTGGGCCAGGAAGCCTCGGCGGTCGGGGTGTGCTCCTGCCTGCGCGCCGATGACTACCTGACGACCACCCACCGCGGCCACGGCCACATCATCGCCAAGGGCGCCGATCTGAAGAAAATGATGGCCGAACTCTTCGGCCGGCAGACCGGCTACTGCAAAGGCAAGGGCGGATCGATGCACATCGCCGATTTTTCCCTCGGCATCCTGGGCGCCAACGGCGTGGTGGCCGGCGGGCTGCCGATCATTGCCGGCGCCGGGTTTTCGATCCGGATGCGCAAGACCGACCAGGTGGCGGTCTGTTTCTTCGGCGACGGCGCCGCCAACCGCGGCCCGGTGCACGAGGTGATGAACCTGGCCGCGGTCTGGAAACTGCCGGTGGTCTTCGTCGTCGAAAACAACCAGTACGCCTCGACCACCGCGCACCGCGATGCCTGTGCGGTCGAGGACATCAGCCTGCGGGCCGCCGGCTACGCCATGCCCGGCACGACCGTGGACGGCAACGATCTGCTGCAGGTCCGGCAAGCGGCCGAAACCGCCGTGGCCAGGGCCCGCCGGGGTGACGGGCCGAGCCTGCTCGAAAGCAGGACCTATCGCATCCGGGGGCATTTCGAGGGCGACCCGCAGAAGTATCGACGGCCGGCGGAGGTCGCGTCGTGGCAAAACGACAACGATCCCGTCGCACGCTTCAGCCGCTTTCTCATTAGCGAAAAAGTGTTGACCGCCGACATGGAAAAAGACATCTGGGACGCGGTGGCAATCGAACTGAATGCGGCGGTGGAATTCGCCGAACACAGCTCGTGGCCCGAACCCGGGCAGGCGCTCGAAGACCTGCTGGTGTAGCCGTGAGGCAAGGGAAAAGAAAACCATGACAGAGCGCATCATGACCTGCTCGGCCGCCCTGGCCGAAGCCCTGAACGAGGAGATGGCCCGCGATCCGTCGGTGTTTATATTAGGGGAGGACCTAAAGGCCCACGCCGGAATTTTCGGCCAGTTCAAGGGCATTCCGGAAAAATTCCCGGATCGCATCATCGACACGCCCATCAGCGAGTCGGCCATCGCCGGCGTCGGCCTCGGGGCGGCTCTGACCGGTA
>JBAPWQ010000331.1:0-4403 GCA_049283795.1 Desulfobacterales bacterium
TACCAGAAGCTGACGGCCGAAGACATTCCGGAACTGGTCGAAAGCCAGCTCGTCAAGGGTCAGGCGGTCGAAAGACTGCTCTACAAGGACCCGGTCACCAAGCAGCGGATCGCCTCGCAGAACGACATCCCCTTTTTCGCGCACCAGATGCCGCGCGCCCTGCGTAACAAAGGCCTGATCAACCCGGAGGACATCAACGACTACATCGGCCGCGACGGCTATTTCGGGGCCGCGCGGGCGCTTTTCGAGATGACGCCCGAGGAGATCACCGAGCAGATGAAGATCTCGGGCCTCAGGGGCCGGGGCGGAGCCGGTTTTCCGACGGGCGTGAAGTGGGAGTTCGCGCGCAGGAGCGGCGGTGCGGTGAAATACGTGCTCTGCAACGCCGACGAGGGCGACCCGGGCGCCTTCATGGACCGCAGCATCCTGGAGGCCGACCCGCATGCCGTGCTGGAGGGGATGATCATCGCCGCCAAGGCCATCGCCGCCAATCGCGGGTACATCTACGTGCGCACCGAATACCCGCTGGCCGTGCGCCGGCTGGGGATCGCCATCGACCAGGCCAAGGAATACGGCCTGCTGGGCGAAAACATCCTCGGCTCGGGCGTCGATTTCGAGATCGATATCTACCAGGGCGCCGGCGCCTTCGTCTGCGGCGAGGAAACCGCGCTGATGCGTTCGATCGAGGGTCGGCGCGGCATGCCGCGGCCCCGCCCGCCGTTTCCGGCGCACAAGGGCCTGTGGGACAAACCCACCATTTTAAACAACGTGGAGACCTTCGCCAACGTGCCGCAGATCATGCTGCAGGGCGGCGCCTGGTATGCGAGCGTCGGCACGGAGACCAGCAAGGGGACCAAGGTTTTCGCCCTTTCGGGCGACGTGAACAACATCGGGCTGGTCGAGGTTCCCATGGGCACGCCGCTGCGCAAGATCGTCTACGACATCGGCGGTGGGATTCCCAAGAAAAAGAAATTCAAGGCGGTGCAGCTCGGCGGCCCCTCCGGCGGCTGCATTCCGGAACAGTTTCTCGACACGCCGGTCGATTTCGAAGCCATCGTCAAGGTCGGTGCCATCATGGGCTCGGGCGGCGCCATCGTCATGGACGAAAACACGTGCATGGTCGACATGGCCCGGTTCTTCATGGAGTTCGTGCAGGACGAGTCGTGCGGCAAGTGCACGCCCTGCCGCGAGGGCACCCGGCGCCTGTTGCAGATTCTGGAAAAGATCTGCGAGGGGCACGGAAGGCCGGAGGACATTCAGGTGCTGGAAGAACTCTCGGATGTCATCCGCTCGGCTTCCCTGTGCGGGTTGGGGCAGACCGGTCCCAACCCCGTGCTCTCGACTTTGCGGTATTTTCGGGACGAGTACAACGCCCACATTTATGAAAAGCGCTGTCCGGCCAAACGCTGCGTGGCGCTGCTCAAGTTTGAAGTGGACCCGGAAGTGTGCACCCAGTGCGGGGCCTGCTTCCGGGCCTGTCCGGCCGAAGCGATTTCCTGGAAGAAAAAGGAAGCGGCACGCATCGACAGGGACAAATGCATCCAGTGCATGACCTGTTTTGAAAAATGCAAGTTCGATGCGATCTCATGATTTGGGCCTTGGATAAAGGTATTGGCAAGGCCGGTGCAGGAGGCTGCGTGATACTGCGCCGACGACCGACACCGCCCGCCGAAATTTTTATCTTGACGCCTATAGGTCAACCATAACGGGGTAGTGACTCATGTTAGACGCGGTTTTCATAATGGGTGGTTTGGGGTTGCTGGTGGGGGCCGGCCTGGCCTTCGCATCGAAAATTTTCTACGTTTACGTCGATCCCACGATTCTGGCGGTGGAGGAGGCGCTGCCGGGGGCCAACTGCGGCGGCTGCGGGCTGCCCGGGTGCAGCGCCAACGCCGAAGCGATCGTGGCCGGCCGCGCGGCGCCCAACTCCTGTGTGGCGGCCAGCGCCGATGTCGCCCTTGAAATCGCCCGGATCCTGGGGGTGAGCGTTGAAGCCAAGGAACCCGACATCGCCCGCTCCGGCTGCACCTACGGGGTGGCTGCGGCCGACACGAAGTTCATCTACGACGGCCTGAGCGACTGCCGGGCTGCCAGCCTGCTGAGCGGCGGGATGAAGGTGTGCACCATCGGCTGTCTCGGCCTGGGGTCCTGTGCGCGCGCCTGTCCCTTCGGCGCCATCACCATGGGCCCCGAAGGCCTGCCGGTGGTCGACGAGGTGCGCTGCACCGGTTGCGGCACCTGCGAGCGGGTCTGCCCCAAACACATCATCACGTTGTCTTCGGTGACCCGGCGCATCCTGAAGGAGTACAAAACCGACGAATGCACCACCCCCTGCCAGCGCGCCTGTCCGGCCGGCATCGACATTTGTGAATACATCCGCCAGATCACCCTGGGCGATTATCACCGTTCCGTGCAGGTGATCAAGGAGCGCAACCCGTTTCCGGCCATCATCGGCCGGATCTGCCCGCGGCCCTGTGAAAACGAGTGCCGGCGCCAGTATGTCGATCAACCGGTGGCGATCAATTTCCTGAAACGATTTGCGGCCGACTACGAGAAAAAGGCCGGGCAACGGGTGCTGCCCTACAAGGCACCGGAGACCGGCCGCCGGGTGGCGGTGATTGGCGGCGGGGTCGAAGGGTTGTCGGCGGCTTTTTTCCTGGCACGCCTGGGTCACGCCCCGACGGTGTACGAGGCCACCGGCCGGCTCGGCGGCCTGCTCAGGAGCGCGATTGCGGCCGAACGGCTTCCGGCCGAGGTCCTCGACTGGGATATCGACGGCGTGCTGGAGATGGGCGTCAAAGCGGAAACCGGCCAGGCGCTGGGCAGGGACATCACCGTCGTGACGCTCCTGGCCGATGGGCATCAGGCGGTTCTCCTGACCCTGGGCGGCTGGGACAGCCGTCTGGCACGCGGGGCTTTGACAAAGGTGGAAGCGCCGGTCCCGGGCGTTTACCTGATGCTCGATTTCATAAAAAATGCCGGACTGGACGACACGCCGATCCGGTTGAGCGGTGACACTATTATTTATGGTGGCGGCCGGCTCGCGCTCGATGCGGCCCGGCTGACCCAAAAGCAAAAAAAGGGGGCCGTCACGATCGTGCTCCGGGAAACCATGGCCGCCAGTGGAGTTGGGAAAGCCGATATAGAGGCATTCGAGGCTGAAAATATAAAGTTTTACTTTAATACCGGTATCGTTCGGCTGCATGGGGAAGGAGATCGGCTGACCACGATCGAAACGGTCGATCTGCTCTCCGGCGAGCCGTCCACGATCGGTGCCGGCACGCTCGTGCTGGCCAGCGGCCGGATACCCGAACTCGTCATCGTGCGCGAAACGGCCGCAGAAGATGACGCCGCAGAAGAGGGCGCTGAAAAGACCGGCGCCGGTGAGAATGACGCCCTGACGGCCCCGGCGGACGCCGCCGTGCGCTGGACGGGAATCAGCCCCTACAAGCAGGCCGCCTTTCACACCCAGACCGGGCTTTTTGCAAGCGGCGATGCCTTCACCGACTACAGCGCGGCCATCCGGGCCATCGGCGCCGGGCGGCGCATCGCCGCCTCCGTGCACGAGGTCATGTACGGCATTCCCCTCGATCTGCCCGACAACGTGGTGACCCCGGAGGCCTACATCCAAAACGTCGATCACGTCGAGAACGTCAAGCCGGCCGCGCGGCGCATCATGCCGCTGTGCGCGGCGCCGGACCCCGCCGCGGGCGCGGAAGTTGAACTCGGTTTCGACGAGAACACCGCGCGCTTTGAAGCCGGTCGCTGCCTGCAATGCGGTCTGATCTGCTACCGGCAGGTGGCCGAGCGGGTGCAAAAGGCCGGGTAAGAGAGACATCATGGCCACCGAGAAAGGCATCGTCACCCGGGTCGGATCTGAAACGGCCTGGGTGAAAACCTCACGCACCAGCTCCTGTGAAGGCTGTGCCTCACGCCAGTCGTGCCATTTGAAGGGCGAGGACGATAAGGAAGTGGAAGTCGAGGCCTTCAATGACGCCGGGGCTGATGTGGGGGACCGGATCGTGCTGCAGGTGGCCTCGGGCGCGCTGCTAAAAGTCTCCTTCATGCTCTATGTTTTCCCGATCCTGCTTCTCATCCTGGGCGCAGTCGTCGGCCAGATCCTGGGTCCGGCGTTTCACTACGACCCATCCTCTTTCTCCCTTCTCCTGGGCGGCATCTGTTTCGTGCTCGCTTTCTTTCTGATACGGCTGGGCAGCAGCCGCATGGCCTGCAAGAGCGAATACCGCCCCCGCATCGTCCGGGTACTCAAGTAAGCGATAAGTCAAAACACACCCTCAGCTTGCTCCGCGCCTCTGCGGTGAAACTATAGACTTTAAGATAGAGATTTTGGACGGCGTTATCGGTCGTCGGCGTATGACGTATACAGCCTCCTAACTCTGGCC
>JBAPWQ010000332.1:0-11816 GCA_049283795.1 Desulfobacterales bacterium
AAGCCCCTAAAGTTATTCCAGCGTGAGTATTTGAAGGCACTGGGAGTAACTGCTGAAGCCTTCACCGTTCCATAAATTCTTGAAAAATAGGCAAACGTCGCTCACTCAGGGTGCTGAATGTACGTTAGTATCACAACAATTCAGGATATTTTTTAATCTGTTTTAGATAGCAGTAATCAAACGATCTGAACTTCAGGAGATTTGATTTGGATATGTGTATTCAAATCTAATAATTTATGTGGTTCTCTATGAAACTCCAGTTGCCGCAAAGGATTCAGATAATGGATCCAGATCCCAATTAATCGCTGGCCAGATTATCCGGGGCGTCTTCATCGCCTGATGAACGATGCGCATGAACTTTTTGCCGATGTTCCTCGATTTACGTCGATTGAATCGAAAGGCATACTCGTCCAGATAGTTCTGAAGGTATTTCGGTTCGAATCGTCCGTGAAAGGTGCCCCTGAACAGCCGTTTAACCAGGGTGGTCATCAGATGAACACCGTATAGGTTCCAGAAGCTGGTGCTTTTGCTTTGATTCTTAGTTTCGTGCCCATAGCGTTCTTTGTCAATACAATGGTAGCCTTCCCAGTCATCCGTGGCGATGGTCGCGCCGGGTTCGATATTGTCTATAATAAAGGTCTCCAACGAATACGCTGAACAGTCCAAGGCGAAGTGTAGACGAATGCGACCCATTCGATTTACGATGTTTCACCGTTCCACGGCCACAGCGACAATCGTTTTTCACTCAGCCCCGTGCCCACGCTTGAGAGTCCGCTCTGCTTCAAAGCATTGTTCTATGTGGGCGGTTCAGCAAACGCATGACATTCCGTTATCACCAGCTTCGGGGGTGATTGATGTCGCAGCATGTGTGTCCGCGCGACAAGATAGAGCAAGGCCGATCTCATGGTTGCCAACAAGTGCCAGGCGCCGTGCATCCGCATCCCTTATGGCTTACCGAGCCGCTGGAAGGGACTGAGCAGGCAGGGAAAACTCTTGGCTCGTGAACTTTCCGACAAGCTTGGAGGCACTTGTGGAAAAATTTGGGACCTTCCGGGCTATTCTTCGAAGGTGCCTTTGACCAACTGCTTGCCTCCATCGATCATCAACCGGCCCTTCGCGAAGACGGAGGCGATATTAAGGTCCTGGTCCAAGATCAGCAGGTCGGCGTCCTTACCCGTTGCAAGGCTGCCTTTAGCGGCAAAGAGGCCGACACGATTGGCCGGGTTGGCGGTTACCATCTTCAGGCTGTCCTCGATGGAAACACCGGACTTGACCAGCAGCAGCCAGGCGTCGAATAGGCACTGGATGTCGCCGACGCCGAGCTTGACCACATCGCCCTTCGTGTCGAAGATTGGCATCGAGCCGTTGGAATCCGAGCTGATGCTGATCTGGTCGACGGAGACACCGGCCGCGAGCGCCATCCGGACGGCCTCGACGCTAGTGGGGTCGAAGTGCAAATCCCGGCTGGAGGCGGTGATATCGATGTTGCCGCCCATCTTGGCGAACTCGATGGCATGCTGCATGAGCACCCGAGTGCGATTCAGGTGGGTGGGCAGAAGCTGGCCGATGGGAATCTCGGTTTTCTTCACCATGCGGATCAGGGGATCCAGTCGCCGGTTGCCCGCGCCCATGTGCAGGTGAACCAGGCCGGCCTTGCCTCCGAGCATGCCACCGACCCGTGCCTCGGCCGCGATGCGGCAGAGTTCGTCATAGCTCGGTTGGGACGAGCGATGGTCGGATACGGCCACCTCGCCTACGCCTATCACCTTGGGGATGAAGGCAAGGTCTTTCCTCAGGCTCCCCGTGATGGTGGCAAGCGGCAGCTGGTAGGAGCCGCTGTATATATAAGCTGAGATTCCCTCTTGTTCGAGCTGCATGGCCTTAGCCAGCAGTGCCTCGGGCCGGCGGGAGACATCGTCGGTCCCGAGCAGCCCCACCACCGTGGTCACCCCGGCGCGGGTGATCTTTGACAGGGTGATCTCGGGGGTGCGCGACCAGGGCCCGGCCTCCCCGCCTCCGCCCAGAAGATGCACGTGCAGATCCACCAGGCCGGGCACAATCTTCCGCCCTTCGGCGCGGAAGATCAGCGGTTTGAAATCCTCGGGCAGATCGATCCGATCGGCAATCCGGGCGATGACCCCTCCTGTGATCAAAATGTCCTTGCGTCCAAGCTTTTCCGGCGCATAAACGGAGCCGTCGGTGATGAGGGTGAACATGGGAGTGTTATATGTCTGGCTTGGTTTCATGGATCATTCCTATGTCCAACAGTAGGTGGCGGCACTGTCGGTGCCCAGCAGGAAGCGGTGATGTTCTTTTTCATCATGCCTTGCGTTTAATTTTAGGGTTCAGCTCCTCCCGCAGCCAGTCTGCGAAGAGGTTGATGCCGACAACAAGAAGCACCAGCGCCGCCCCGGGAAATAGGATCATCCACCACATGCCGACGTAGATGTACTGCTTGCCGTTGGCGATCATCATGCCGAGCGACGGACGGGTCAATGGGACGCCGACCCCAAGGAAGCTCAGGGTCGCCTCCAGCATGATCACCACCGCCAGGTCCACGGCCACCACCACAAAAATGGAGGTGACGGCGTTGGGCAGAATGTGGCGCAGCAGCAGCCGCAAGTCCGTCGCGCCGGTCGCCCTGGCCGCCAGGATATAGGCCGCTTCTTTGACTTCCAGGACACTGCCGCGCATGGTGCGGGCGTAGCGCACCCAGTCGGCAATGCAGATGGCGAGAATGACGATGAACACACTGCCGTGGCCGAACACCCCCAGGAACAAGAACGCCAGCAGGGTGGTCGAAAAGGAAAACAGGGTGTCCGCCACCCGCATCGTAAGCGTGTCCACCCACTTGCCGTAGTAGCCGGCGAGCATTCCCAAGGTGACGCCGATGGTGCCGGCAATCAGCACCACGCCGAAAGCCACCTCGAGAGAGGTCCGGCAGCCGTAGATGATCGTGCTGAGGATGTCGCGGCCCTGGTCGTCAGTGCCCAATATGAAAGGCGCCGTTCCGCCTTCCATCCAGATCGGCGGAGTGAGAAAATGCTCCAGCGTCAGTGTCTCCAGGTCGTAGGGGTTCTGAGGCGTGATCCAAGGTGCCAGCAGGGCAGCCAGGATGAAGACAAACAAAATAATGCTGCCTGCGATCGCCGAAGGGTCGCGCAGATAGCTGTATAGCAGCCGTGATCTGATGTGTCGCTCAGCCATATCGGATTTTCGGGTTAATCAACGCGTAGAGGATGTCCACAATGATGTTCACCGTCAGGATGATCAGAGCCGCGAGCATGATGTAGGTCACGATGACCGGCTGGTCGTTCTCGGAGATCGATGTCAGCAGAAGGTTGCCCATGCCAGGCCATTGGTAAATGGTTTCGGTGACAATGCTGAAAGCAATCAGTTCCCCGAATTGAAGACCTGTGATGGTCACCACGGGGATCAACACGTTGCGCAGGGCGTGCTTGAAAATCACCTTTCGGGGCGGAAGGCCCTTGGCCCAGGCGGTCTTGATGTACTCCTCGGTCAGCACCTCCCGCATGCCCGCCCGGGTCAGCCGCAGCAGCACGGCGAGCTGGTACATGGCCAAGGTGGTCGCCGGCAGGACCAGGTGCCGGAGGCCGTCAAAAGTCAGAAAGCCGGTTCGCCAGAAGCCCAGGTCGACCACCTCCCCCCGGCCGTACGGGGGCAGGATGCCAAGGTAGACCGCAAAGACCATGATCAGCAGAATACCCATCAGGAAGGTGGGGATCGAAATGCCCCCGAGAGAGCCGGCCATGATGGCGCGGTTGCGCAACGCATAGGGCTTGAGAGACACCAGCACGCCGGAGCCAACCCCGATGCAAAAGGCCATGACCAGGGCAACGCATGCCAACTCGAAAGTGGCCGGGAAGCGTTCCAGAATCAGGCCCAGCGCCGGTACGCGGGTAACATAGGAACGGCCGAAATTACCATGCGCCACGTTCCAGACGAAGCGCACGTATTGGACGTAGATCGGTTTGTCCAGCCCCATGGAGCGTCTGACCATCTCGCGCTCCTCAAAGGTCGCATAACGCCCCGCCATGGCGATCACCGGGTCTCCCATATAGCGAAAGATCACGAAACACAGCATGGAGGCCACCAGGAGAACAACGACCCCCTGGATCAGCCGGCGAGCGATGTAGGTAGCCATGAGCCTCGAATGAAAAGCGATGTAAGGTCCAATCGGTTGATGACGTCACCGGGAGCGTGTTACGGCTATCCCGGTGACGTCCCTATCTCCTTACTTCTTGGATATTTCCTTGTACACCATCCACTGGTCCGGCCGCGGCTTGAAGGTGATGCCCCGGTCTTTGTGCATGGCGTAGAGATCCACCTGGTAATGCAGCGGGATCCAGACGATCTTCTCTTCCATGGCCATTTTGTTCAGTCTCTGAAGAACCTTGCCGCGCTCGGCTGGGTCCACGATCTGCGCCGTGGATTCCAGAAGTTTGTCGATCTCCGGGTCGCTGTAGTTCGCACCGTTGAGCTCGCCAAATCCCTTGGCCTCATCCCGCGTGTGTGCCAGTTTGAAGTAGGTACGCCCCATGTCGAAGGTACCGTCGAACCAGCCGATCAGGTAGAATTCGAGGACGCCCTTGGACACTTCGGGGAAGAAGATGGACTTTGGCTTGGCGTCCAGCTTGGCTTTGATTCCGATCTTGGCCAGGTACTTGGTGACCGCCTCGGCAATCTTGGCGTCGTTCACGTAGCGGTCGTTCGGGCTGGTGAGAGTGACCTCAAATCCTTTCTCGTGCCCGGCCTCCTTCATCAGCTTCTTGGCAGCCTCCAGATTGTAGGGCAGCCGTTTGATGGAGGCCTCATAGCCGATGGTCGGCGGATCCGGCACCTGGGCCGCCGGAGCGGCGTGGCCGCGCATGATTTTCTGGATGATTTCATTCTCGTCGATGGCCATGTACATGGCTTTGCGCACACGAATGTCCGCCATCGGGGTCCCGGGATTGTTTCCAAGGGCAAGGAAAATCGAGCGCCGGGCCGGCCGGCTGACCACTGCCAGCTTGGGGTTTTCCTTGATCTTTTCGAACAGCTCAACCGGCACGCCGGACATGATGTCGGCTTGCCCCGACGCCAAGGCGGCAAAACGCGTGGACGATTCCTGGATCGGGCGGATCTCCACCTGCTTGATGGGCGGTGCACCTTCCCAGTAATCCTCGTTGGCCGCCATCTTCACATAGGACCCCTTCACCCACTCCACCAGCTTGTAGGCGCCGGTGCCGATGGGCTTCACCATGACATCCCCCGGGTCGCGGGACTCGGTGGACTCCTTGTCCATGATGAAAATCTGGTGCATGTTATTGGCAAACCAGGGGATCGGTTCCTTGGTTTTGATGACCACCGTGTAGTCGTCGATGATCTGGATGGAATCGATGGATTTTCCTGTGTTGATGAACACCGAGACATCCGGGTTGGACAGGCGCTCAAACGTGAACTTGACGTCGGCCGCCGTGAAGAGGTTGCCGTTGTGAAACTTTACCCCCTTGCGCAGGTAAAATTTCCACGAATTCGCGTCCAGCCGCTCCCAGCGCTCGGCCAGTGCCGGGGCCAGGGTCCCGTCGGGCCCCTTGCGCTGGAGCAACCCGTCGAAGAAATTCGCCGTGTACTGCAGATTGGCGTCGGAGTCATCCCCGTGGGGGTTCATCATCGCCGGGGCTGAGTCTGTGGCTACCACCAGAGCCGATGCCGCCGATGCAGGTCCTGTCGGCAGCAGCATGATAGCGGCCATCACCGCAAGCGCTGAGATCAATAACGTTTTTCGCATGTCTTTCCTCCTTTGGTTGGTGTTCTCTTGCCTGTGTTCCCCTATTCTATATCACAAACCCACGTCGGGCTGTGAGGGCGATGCCTAGAACATCCATTCCTTCAATACAGATAGCAGGCCACCTGGTGCTCTCCGCCCAGATCCTTTAAGACGGGGATCTCACCATCACAGCCCTCCATGCGGTAAAGGCAGCGCGGATGGAACGCACAGCCCGGCGGAGGCTTGATGGGACTCGGCACATCCCCCTGCAAAACGATCCGGTGGCGATGGGCCTTGAGGTCCGGCATGGGAATAGCGGAGAGCAGGGCCTTGGTGTAAGGGTGCTTCGGGTCGGTGTACAAGTCCCGGTAGGAGGCCGACTCCACCACTTTGCCGAGGTACATCACGTAAATCCGGTCACACAGGTGTTCCACCACTGCCAAATCGTGCGCGATGATGATGTAGGACAGCTGAAACTCCTGCTGCAGGTCGATGAGCAGGTTGATGATTTGCGCCTGGATGGAAACATCCAGGGCCGAGACCGGCTCATCGCCGATGACGATCTGCGGGTTTAAGGTCAGCGCCCGGGCAATTCCGATGCGCTGCCGCTGCCCGCCGCTGAACTCGTGCGGGTAACGCCGCCCCTGCTCGGGGCTCAGACCGACCTTTTCCAGAAGGTAGGCGATGCGCTCCTGCCGTTCCGCCCCCTTGAAAAGTCCATGGATCTCCATGGGGTCCGCCAGAATTTGGTTGACCGTCATCCGCGGGTTGAGGGACGAATAGGGGTCCTGAAAAATGACCTGGATATCCCGTTTCATCCGGCGCAACTCGGCCGGGCTGAGCCGGGACACGTCCGCCTCCTGGAATTTAACCTTGCCGGAGGTCGGCTCGATCAGCCGCAGCACGGCCAGCCCGGTGGTGGTCTTGCCGCAGCCGCTCTCGCCCACCAGACCGATGGTTTCCCCCTTGTCTATCCTAAAGGAAACCCCGTCCACGGCGAAAACGTAACCCACCGTTCGGCCGAACAGGCCTTTTTTGATGGGGAAGTGGACCTTGAGGTCTTCTGCCGTCAGCAATGGCTCCAAAAAAGACCACCCTTCACACTGGATTTAACAGGTTGGTGAAAAACGGCGCCTTAGGCCGTGATCCTATGTTGCGCGGCTTTTGTAGATGCGTTTTATGTCCGAAGATAGAAGGCTGGGAATCTTGAAGCAAAACCTTTTCTGCCTTTTTTTAGCCTCCTGGCGTTCCAGCCTCCGAGCCTCCAGCCAATAGTCGCCTCGGCTGACGGCTCGATGCTTGTTCTTCCACACCCTGTTAAGGCAAGACCCCGCGTTGATCACTTATACAGATAACACCTGACGCTGTGCTGATCGCCTTGATCGATCAACTCGGGGACCTCCTGCCGGCATATCTCCATGGCATGCGGGCATCTGGGTAAAAACCGACAGCCGGCCGGCAATTCATAAAGGCTCGGAACGATGCCCGCGATCTCCTGCAGACGCCGACGCCCATGGATGGCCCGCTCCCCCAGTTTCGGGATGGACTTCAACAACCCCCGGGTGTAAGGGTGTTTCGGATCCTCGAAAATGGCCTGCGTTGATCCTTCCTCCACCACTTTGCCGGCATACATGACCACCACGCGTTTTGCTATTTCGGCGATGACGCCCAAATCGTGGGTGATCATCATGATCGCCGTGTCGAAATCTTCCTGGAGTTTCATCATCAACTCCAGGATTTGGGCCTGGATCGTGACGTCCAGCGCTGTGGTGGGTTCATCCGCTATCAGGATTTCCGGGTTGCACGCGAGGGCCATGGCGATCATGGCGCGCTGCCGCATGCCCCCGGAAAGCTGGTGGGGGTATTCGTGGACGCGTCTTTCCGGGGCAGGAATCTGCACTTTGTGCAGCATCTCGATCGCCCGCTCCCAACTCTCGCGCCTGGGCCGTTTTTCGTGCAGGATGAACATTTCGGAAATCTGGTCTCCGATGGTGTAGACCGGGTTCAAGGACGTCATGGGCTCCTGGAAGATCATGGCGATGCGCTTGCCACGGATCAAGCGCAGGTCCTCGAAAGGAAGCTCCACCAGGTTGAGACCGTCGAAAAGGATCTGGCCGCCCACGATTTTTCCGGGCGGAATCGGGATGAGCCGCATGATGGACTGGGCCATGACGCTTTTTCCGCAACCGGACTCGCCAACGATCCCCAGCACCTTCCCTTTGTCCAAGTAAAAGGAGACGTCATCCACTGCCTTGGCAACACCTTCGAACGTGAAAAAGTACGTTTTGAGGTTTTGCAGTTGGAGAAGATGCATGCGGTATTTCATCCGTGAAGTGCGGCAACCCAGGTGTCGGCTGGGTTCAAGGCAAAACGCCCGGCCGTGATTCGCATGAAGGTTTTTATGCCCACGCAAATCTGCGAATCACAGATTTTATATAAAACGTATCTCCTGCGACATGTCAACATAAACGGAATCATGGAAAAACATGGGAGGCAAACCTATATAGTGACAAAAAGCAGCTTTTTACGGGGCCATCATACTGCCCAAGGCCATGAAAAGAATAAAAATTTACCCAGCTACACCCCGGATTAGGCAAATATTACCGAACCGCCAATCGCCCGCAGCAAATTTGCCCTGAGCCACAAATGGAGTAATTAAGGCAGCCAAGAGACAGTAATATCAAACTTCGCATTGAGATACATCTTGATCACCCTTTGCGCCACACAATCCAAGATGGTTGGGATAGATCTTGAGAACTGAATCTATTTACCTCTTCCAAAAAGCCAGATAGCTTGCCATAATCGTAACTGACAGAAATGAAACCAAAATAAAAGATACGGTTTGTCTATTCCAACAAACCTTTAGCAATCCAGCGGAAAAAAGACCATTTATGGGTGGTCACTGATCCCACCGGTATTCGACCTCGTAAAACCGGCTTCTCATGCCGGGATCTTGGCGGTTTTTTCGGTTACGCTCTGATTGAATCGTTCGGCATCGATGACAAAGCGCTGGTGGGTTCCCCGGCAGATGCGGTCGATGCCGTCGTCGCCCTCGATCGAAAACGTCAGTTTTCGCCCTTCGACCGCCGTGAGAGTGCCTTTGATGGTCACCGTCAAGCCGGGCGGCGTGGCGGCGGTGTGGTCCAGGTTGACGAGGATGCCGACGCTCTGCTCGCGGGGCCAGTCGAGGTGCGGGTTGATGGCCTCGATGCAGGCCCATTCCACCAGCCCGACCATGTAGCCGGTGGCGAGCACCCGCGGCATCTCCTGAAACTGGGTGGCTTCGGGGAACAGGAAGGGAACGGTCTTGTTTTCGGGAACCTTGTAGCTGAAAGCGAAGGTCAAACCGGGTTTTAAGGATGGTTTCATCGGGACTCCCTCGGTGTGGGGGTAAATTGGAAAAAATCCGGGCGGCCGCCAGCGGAAGGCGCGCGCTGCCGGCTGACATTTCTTGACAAGGCTTGGCTGCAAGTTTAAGGTTTCGGCTGCTAATATCGGTCGCTGGGCATGACGATACAGCCGCCTGAAATCTCAAACAACCTTTCATCCTTCACCCTTGAACCTTACACCGTAAACCTTTTGTGGCGTATAGACACTTCACATGCGACTCAACCCGATGCCACATACCCCATTTTGCCAAACCCCGCACGACCGATGTGAAAGGAGAGTGCCATGATCGTGGTCACGGTCGACTTCTCGATATACCCGCCGCAGGCGCGCGAATTTCAGGAAATCGTTTTGACGCAGGCCCACAACTCGCTGACACGAGAGGCCGGCTGCCACCGCTTCGATGTCAGCATCGACCCGCAGGACGGCACCCGGTTCTTCCTCTATGAAGTCTACACCGATGAGGATGCCCTGCAGGCGCACCGAAAAACGCCGCATTACCAGGAATTCGGCACCCGGGCAGCGGCGTTGGTGGCGCATAAAAATGTGCAGGTTTGGCGCGGTCTGGACCACCTTGGCCCCACCTGATCGCCGAACGTGCGGCTTTTCAGCCCCTGGCATTGATCAAGGCGATCTGATCGTTGAGGGTCCAGTAGTCGTAGAGGTAGCCGATCCCGACCAGGCCGCCGGTCACGAGATATAAGAAGCCCGTCAGCCATTTGCCCATATACATCCGGTGAACGCCGAGAAGGCCCAGGAACGTCAGCAGGATCCAGGCCGCATTGTAATCGATTCTACCGGGATGAAACCGCAGGGCCGCATCGCGATTCATGCCCGGAATCAGGAATATATCGATCAGCCACCCGATACCCACCAGGCCCAGTGTGAAGAACCAGACGGTCCCCGAGATCGGTTTGCCGAAATAAAAGCGATGCGATCCGGTAAACCCGAATATCCACAGCGCATAGCCGATGGCGGCGCTGTGGGTTTGTGGCCGTTGCTGCATGAATAGAATTCCTTCCGCCCGGGCAATTGCCGCTGCGATCAGATCGTCGTTACGGTTGTGTGGCCGCAGCAGCGAAATTATGGAGTGCACCGCCGATTTTTTCGAGAACCGCCTCGCAGCCGCTTATGGCATGCCGTGCGGCGAGGTAGGCCGGATCGTTGTAAGTCAGCCAGACCTGCCCTTTTTCATCTTCCCAGATAAGCGCCTTTTGCGGCAGATCGATGGCCGCGCTGCGGCTGCACTGCATCAAGGGCGTGCCGACCTTCGGGTTGCCGAAGATCACCACTTCGGTGGGCGGCAGGCTGAGGCCGGCTTTTTGGGCACCGGCGGCATGGTCGATCCGGATAAATACGGTCATCCCTTTCGCCTTTATGGCTTGCTCCAGCCTGTCGGCCGTCTCTTTGACGGTGTGCGGGCTTTTTACATTCACGAGACCATTGTCGACGGCGCCGGTCGTGGCCACCAAGCCAAATAAAATGAAAACTGATATCAGCAGTCGTGTCATGTGGTTATCTCCCTTTTTGGGTCGTCCTTCACAAAGAAATCAAGTCGCCCGCGGATCGACCGGCGATGTCGCGAACCGTTCGTCCGCCACGGTCTCTTGCGTATTCCGGCTGGTTTTTTCCAGCCAGCCGATGCGCTCGACCGGGTGGTGGTCGAACGCCGGCACGTAGGGTTTGATGTCCAGTAGCGGCGTGCCGTCGAGGATGTCGACATTTTCGATGTGAAGGATGTTGCCGACGATGCCGGTGAGCCTGACCACCGAAATGCCGATCGGGTTGGGCCGCCGCGGGGCGCGGGTGGCAAACACCCCGTGCGGTCGTGAATCCAGAAAGGGCGTAACGACCAACTCGGCGCTGCCCGCCCGGTGAAAATGATAGAGCAGCACGATGTGTGAGAACCCTTCGAGGTCTTTCAAGCCCGCAGCGAATTCAGGGAATACATCGACCGTGCCGCAGATTCCGGTGGCACCGGCCGGCTGAATGGGCATGCCGGCCGGTTTGTCGAACGGGGAGTGGATGCGGCCGATCGGCCGGTAGTTGAACGACATGGGTCTGATCGCGTCCTTCAGCTCTTTTTTGACGTAATGGTCTGGAAACCGGAGACCGTCTGGGTCACCTTCTTGCTCTTGCAGCTCGGGCAGCGGAAGTTTTTCTTTTCGTACTCAAAATGGACCGATCTGTCAATCTTCAGGGCTTTAAGATAAAGGTTTTGGCAAGGCCAGAGAGAGGCGGCTGGATGATCACAGGCCCACGAGCGATAAAAAATCCAAAGCATTGATTTTAAAGTCTATATCCACCTTTATTTTTCGATGAAGCCGTACTTCCGGATTCCTTCCAGGATGCCGCCGGCGCACGGTTTGTCGGCGAAATAGATTCGTTTGGCGCCTTTCAACGGTTCCAGCTCCGGGCTGTGATTGCCGACGATGACCCCGAGCGGCTCACCCCGCAGCATTTCCTCGTCGTTGCCCGAATCGCCGCAGGTCAGAAAATTCCCGAGGGGGATTTCCCACTTGTAGCTCAGGTAGCGGATCGCCTTGCCCTTGGAGGCCCGGTAGGGCAGGACATCCAGGTATTTCTGATGCGAATAGATCAGAGTGTAGCGGCACTTGTGGCGCAGCAGCAGGTTGTGAATCTTCGGCAGCCGATCCTT
>JBAPWQ010000333.1:0-4292 GCA_049283795.1 Desulfobacterales bacterium
ATGCAGCCGCCGCCGATATCCTTGACCAGCATCCCGCTTTCCTCGATCACCTTGCCGTCCACCGGTATCTCGCCGATTTCATTGACCACCAGCGCCACCTTGCGGTCATTGTCTCCGGCCAGCTGCCGCGACAGCTTCAAGACAAGAGTCGTTTTACCGCATCCCAGGAAACCCGCGATCTGTGTGATTTTCATGCCCGTCCCCCGCAATTGTGGCGTTTGCATGGGCTTTGAGATATAGCTTTTGGCAAGGCCTGAGGAAGGCGGCTGTACGTGTATTACGCCAACAACCGATACCACAGCCAAAACCTTATCTTAAAGCCTATAGATCAGGAAGATTCGTTGTGTGGTTATCTCATATCGATACCCGGGTCTGTAAAGGATATAATTCGGGTATTTTCCGGGTATTTTCACATACCCGGAAAATACCGGCAAGGCGCAGAGGTGATCGGAGACGAGCGCGAGGGTGAAAAGCTTAGATGAGCAGGTCGGATTTTACGGCTTCGAAGGCCGCCACCATCTGTATTGAAAAGCGGTCTTGGCGGTGCGAGAGGAAAGCGGCGGCCACCTGTTGCATGATCTTTTGGTCTTCGGGCAGCAGATAGGAATGGCAGCGCCACCAGAACGACGCGAGCCCCGGCAGGCAACCGCCGGCATCCAACAAGGCGACCGGCACGAACTCTTTGCTTTTCTTACAGACAAAGATCGCCCGCATCCATTTGTGGGGTACCAGTTTCCGGTAACTCCGGATTTCCTCATCGGAAGCGGCGGCGGTCAGGTAGTGGTAGTAGGCCAGCGACCGCCCGTGGTCCATTTTTAAGATCAACTCGGTTCGGCCGGCTCTTTTAAGACAGGCCTCCAGATGGGACACCAGATAACGGATAAACTGCACCGCCGCTCCGCTGACCTGAAAAAGCGGAAATATGTCGCGCTTGAAGTTATACCGATACTGCGCCGGCTGTCGCCGGATGACGATGGCGGCCAACTCGAAATCCAGCCAGCCCTGCAATGCCAGCGAGGGGATGCCCACCAGGGCCGGTGTGACGAGGTGGATCACGATGCGGTCGTTATCGAATTCGGAAAAAACCGCCGGACGCGCTTCTGCGGTGCCTTCGATCGTCGACGGCTCCCGGTGAAAGGCAAGGGTCGCATCGAGGGGCGCGGAAGGCGCCAGCTTTTTCTCGAAAATCGCGACAAACGCGGCCGCCCGGCGGGCGAGATCGTCCGCATTCAAGATAATGTCCGTGGGCGTTGCCGATTGCATGTTCTATTTACAACGCATTTTTCGAAAAAAACGATTTGGTTGCCAGCAATCCGTACAGGCTGATTTTACGGCCCCTGATGCCCAGTTTTTTGCGGATGTTCTTGCGATGCGTTTGGATTGTGTCATAGGATAATTTCAATTCCGTGGCGATATCCTTGCTTGCCTGGCCGGCCTGGATCAGCTGGCAGACGGCCATCTCGGTGCGGGTCAGGCGCAGAAACCGGCCATCGATTTCCGTGGCAAACCCGCGGGTCAGCCCGATCAACTGCTCCCGCAGCAGGTCTAAAAACGTATTTCTGAAGTCCGGCGACTGTTCTTTCCGGATCTTTTCGACCGTTGGCAGTAGCAGGGTTTCGATTTTATGTGAAATGCCCCTTTCGACACCCGATTTTTCCTTTTCATAGGCCTTCATCAGGTTGCGCAGGGTGATATACATTTCTCTTCGATTTGCCTTTTCCTGGCGCAGCCGCTCCTTCAACAACTGATACTCGCTCAAATCCCGGCTGACAATGCCAAACAGCACCCGCCCGTCGAATGAAAAGCGCTTGACGGTCACATCCACCGGAAAGCGGCCTCCTGATTGGTGAACGGCGTTCAGTTCACCGGCCCAACTCTCGAATTCACCAAGTTCTCCCACGGCCCGGTCCAGGTGCTGACGATCGCCCGAAAAAACGAACTCCCTGAAGTCCCGCTCGATGAGGTCTTCGCGCGCGACGCCATAGAGGTCGGCGGTCTGCTGGTTGGCGGCTATGATTTTCAGGCCGCCGTTAACGAGAATAAAGCTGTCGCCTGTTTCCAGATGGAGAAAACCAAAGAGCTTCTCGCAGGAGTCGAAATAAACGGTCACCGGTTGTGTCATCGGTATTCACACCGTATCAACTGAAACAAGGGGCTGTAATTCTCTTACCACGTGTCCATTCTAAATGGGGTTATGGAGCCTGCTCGGTTCTTCGATCCAGAAGCGGGCAATTACGAGAAAGCGGTACCGCGCAGCAACAACCGTATGCCTGCCGCCCCTGGTAATTCCTGACGTGTCACGAAGCCCGTGAGTGACGCCGACCTGGCCCAGCGCCGGCGGGAAGTGGCCGGCAAAGACCATGTCCGAACGGAGACTAACGCGATCGAAGTAACGTGACCGCCTCGGCCACCGTCAGCGGAATCTCGAGGTCTGAAAGGGAATCCCTAAACACCTGCTGAAACAGCTGGGTCAGTATCGGCGGCTCCAAACGGGCGCTGTCCAGCAGCTGTTTGTTCGACAAGATCTCCCGCGGGAGGCCATCGGCCATGATCTCCCCTTCATTTAAAATCACGACCCGGCTGGCGATCATGGCCGCCAGATCGATATCATGCGTGACGACGACAAGGCTATAGCCATGATGACTGTTCAGGTGCCGGATCAGGCTGACCAGGTGGTTGGCGGATGCCGGATCGAGGCTGGCCGTCGGTTCATCCAGCAGGATCAGGGGCGGGCGCATGGCAATCAGGCCGGCCAGCCCCACCCGCTTCATTTCCCCGTGGCTCAGCCGGTGTATCGGGCGCTCGGCCAGGTGTGCCACTTCCATCAGTTCCATGGCAGTGTCCACCAGCCGGTCGATCTCCTCGGTTTCCAGACCGAGATTAAGGGGACCGAAGGCGATGTCTTCTCTGACATGCGTACAGAAAAGCTGATCGTTCGGGTCCTGAAGCAAAAGGGCCACGCGACGATAAGCCGCTTTGCGCGTGTTGCCGTCCAGCTTGTTTCCGTATAAAAAGATGTCTCCCTTTTCGGGGGCCAGAATCCCGGCAAACAGCTTCAGCAGGGTCGTCTTGCCGGATCCGTTGGGCCCGCACAGCACGACCACTTCGCCTTTTTCGACCTTCAGGGAGACATTTTTAATCGATCGATCCCCCTTGTACGAGTGCCACATGCCGCTACAGGAAAGAACCGGCACCCCGCCCTCCAAAAAAACGGGCGTAATATCGCAGCGGTTGGGACACACGGGTGTCTCGGCGGAATAATTCATAGGATCTTTCTCCCGGGGAGCGGTTGCGCCCCTGGCCGTCATGGCCTCCTCGATGCGCATTGACCGGTCATAGGCCCTGAGGATGACCTGGGCAAGAATCATGGCCGTGGATCGGCAGGCCTTGAGGTAGGTATCGAAGCCGCCCTTGATGCGGGCGATATCCCTCATCTTGAAGAATTCTTCGACCAGCAGGAACGCGTACCGATAGGCGGTTGCGATAACATCGATCAACACGTCCGGTACCCGGAACCATTTCAAAGCCTTTAAAATACTGACAAAAGGGGTTGTCAGAAAAAAGACGGCCAGCCAGGTCATGTCGCATGCAACGCGGGCGGCCGCGGAAAGGCCTTGGAAGATTCCCTCACGGTAAACCGGCACGGTACCGATAGAAAAAAGCGGCGTGGTTCCAAAGCCGATGGAAAAGCCGATCAAGACAAGCAACGTCGCCCAGGCCGGCGCCAGAAAGAAAAGCATGAACCGGCGCAGGGACAGGCGGGACCAGAAGGCCAGCCCCAAGCCCGCAAGAAATAACACCACCGAGAGCCACGGCCGCGCGATGGTGACATTCAAGGACACCGCCGCTGCCAGCAGGGCCAGTTTGAGACGCGGGTCCCAGCGGGACACTCCATGTCCATGGCTGCCGGCAGGGTCGGAATATCCGCTGGCCGCTGTGACCGACTGAAAGGCGCTCGCGTTGAACAATCCGGAGAGTCTCATGGCGTGATCGGGGGTCTGTGGCCGAATAACGGCCGGGTACATGACGGTAACGCCGCGAGCACAATCGCAAATGAACCCGCTGCGGCCGGACAGAGCGAAAAAGCTTATTATGGAAGGACAACGGCAGTCGCCGGCTGCACGTCACGCTATTCTCTGCGACCCCACAGAAGGTGCCAGTACCTGCCGAGAATAAACCCGCACACGCCGCCGGCTGAAAGGAGCAGCAGGTTCCATAAATCGCCCATGTTCTCCGTGTCGATATAGGGTTTTCCGGCCACTCGGCCGGCGTCTTCGGCCAATTTTTCGTTT
>JBAPWQ010000334.1:0-2499 GCA_049283795.1 Desulfobacterales bacterium
GGGTCACGACGAGCAAAAGCCGCAGCCCTTTCCACTTCGTCAAAACCTGGTTCATCCCGTCACCTTCCCAGCCTCGGCTGACGGCGGATGGCGTCCCGCCCCCGACTATTGAATTTAAACCAAATTAGAATCCACACCTATTAAACTAAAAACCAAATCTTCCCTCTAAAAAAAGGGGGCAGGGTCTAAATCCCCCTTTTCCAAAAAGGGACACGCATCCCGCATCCCGCAACCCGAAACCCGTACCCCGCAACCTGCGATTGCGACAAATCCACCGCCACGCTTATAGTTTTGGCTCGAGCCCCCCGTGTCAATTGGACTTTGGTCCAACACCCGCGCAGCCACAAAATACGAATCCGGCTCAGTCCGCGGCAGTCGACAGCTTCAGCTTCTCGGCCAGGCGCACGAGATCGGCGAGCGAGGCCGCCTGCATTTTTGCCATCACGCGAGATCGGTGTACCTTCACTGTTTTTTCCCCGATACCTAGTTCAAAACCGATCTGCTTGTTCGGCATGCCGCGCGCCACCAGGCGGAATACCTCCTGCTCGCGATTGGTCAGGGAATCGAAGTTGTGTCGAACCTGCTGAAAATCATGTTCCTCTGCGACGAGCCGCCGGCTGCACGCCAGCGCGCTGCGAATGGTATCCACCAAGGTCCCCGGGTCGAAAGGCTTCTCCAGAAAATCCTGCGCACCGCCTTTTACGGCCTGCACGCTCAGGGGGATGCTGCCGTGCCCGGAGATGAAAACGATCGCCAGGTTCAGCCCCCGGCGGTGAAGTTCCGCCTGCAAGTCCATCCCGCTCATCCCCGGCAATTCAAGGTCGAGCAGGAGGCAACCGGCGATGTCGGGTGAAATTTTCTCGTCCAAAAACTCCCGGGCACTGGAGAAAACCCGGGCACGCAGCCCGTGCGACATGACGAGCCGCTTGAGCGCGCGCTGAATGGAGGGGTCGTCGTCGACAATGAACACCTCGATCTCGGAGTCACCCCGCACGTTGGCACCCTTTCATCTCGACCTCCGCAGTATAATGCCGCCGGCCGGAACCGATCGCCGAACACTGTCCGGCAATGGATCCGGGGGCTTCAGCGCCAGCACGGTTATCGACCATAGAGCCTACAGGCCGGTTCGGGGGCATGCCAGGGCTTGCCCATCCGCACATTCCGGGGAGACGGCCGCCAGATCGATGCGAAAAGTCGTCCCGCGGCCGTCGTTGGCCGCCGCGCTGACCGACCCGCCATGCGCCTCGATGATCGAACGGCTGATCGACAGCCCCAGCCCCATCCCCTGCGGCTTGGTGGTGAAAAAGGGCTCGAACAGGCGTCCCAGCGTTTCGGCGTCGATTCCGGTCCCGGTGTCCGAAACCATCAGCGTGGCGCGGCCCGCCTCCTCGCAACTTGTTTTGACCGTTATCCGGTGCGGCGCGGACCCATCGCCGTCCATGGCCTCCAGCGCATTGAGCAGCAGGTTAATGACCACCTGCTGCAGCTGCACTTTATCCCCCCACACCGGTGGCAGATCGGTATCCAGATCTAGCAGGATGCGCGTCTTGCGCGCCGTCGCATCGCCCTGGATCATCTTGACCGCATCCTGCGCCACGCGGTTGAGTTCGACAGGTCCTTGCACCGGACGCTCTTTTTTCACCAGCGCCCGAATGCGCTGAACCACATCCCGCGCGCGCTTTTGATCCGCAACGATGTCGCCGAGGGCCTCGCGGACTTCAGCGACATCGGGCTCGGGTTCCGCCAGCAGGCGCAGGGCCGCTTCGGCGTTCACGACGATCGCCGCCAGCGGCTGGTTGACCTCGTGGGCCAGGTTCTGGCTGAGTTCACCGACCGTCGACACCCGGGCCATGTGCGCCAGATCGTGACGCAACCGGGCTGCATTCTCTTCGGACTTTTTTCGTTCGGAAATGTCCTGGACGATCCCCTTCACCAACAGGGGCCGGCCCAGGCGGTCGAATTCGACTTCGGCCATCGACTTGATCCACCGGGTATGGCTGCCGACACTGACGCGGTACTCGGCGTCGAAGGGGGCGCCGCCAAGGGCCGCCTGCCAGATCGCATCCACATAGTCGCGGTCATCCGGGTGGACAAGCCGCAAAAACTCCGCGTAGCCGAGCTTTGAACCGGCCGGCACCCCGAAAACCTGCTGCGCCCCCTGAGCCCACGTCAGCGTGTCGTGCTGAATATCGAATATGAAGCCGCCGATGCGCGCGACTTGCTGAGTGCTCTTCAGATTGGCCTCGCTGAGCCGCAAGGCCGCCTCGGCCCGCTTGCGCCTCGAAAGGTTTATCGCCATTCCGACGATGAGCACACTCTGGAACATCAGAAACGACAAAATGCCGGCCAACCACCATTTATAAGACTCCCAGAAGGACGCCTGCTTGAAGCGCACGATGCTGCCCGACGGCAGGGCGCTCTCCGCGATGCCCCAGCGCCGCAGCTCGCCCCAGTTGAACAGGACCGGATTGTCGTGCAGGATGACCGGTTCGATATCTC
>JBAPWQ010000335.1:0-2133 GCA_049283795.1 Desulfobacterales bacterium
CCCTGCGCCAGACCGGCGGCGTGCAGGTGCGCGCGACGGAACTGCTGGGCATAAACCAGCGCAGCCTGTGGCACCGGATAAAGAAACACGACATCGATGTAAAAAGCATCAAAAACTGTTAACAAAACCGAATTTACCTACAAATTATGTAGTTTTTTGCTCCTATCTACTCGGCCTGAAGATTTCTTCCTTCATTCAAAAATGGCATAATTAATTGATTTCTATTTTAATCTGTCCTCTCCAGAATATCTGCTTTTGTTTTCAACAATCTGGCATACTAACTGCAATACATTCACAGTGCATTTGAGGCAATAAACTGTGAAAACTTTCGAATGATCTGGGTTATGACATACTGTCAACATAATAGGTTCAACTAAATTTTAAATTAATCAATTCAAAAAGGAGTGCGTTATGAAGTCGCTAAAAAAACAACTGACCAATGAACAAGGCTTTACGCTGGTCGAAATTATTGCGGTGCTGATCATTCTGGGCATTCTGGCAGCAGTGGCCGTTCCCCGTTACATCAATCTCGAAGAAAATGCCAAAAAGAGAGCCGTGGATGCAGCTGTTTCCGAAATGAACGGCCGGGAAAACCTTGCTTGGGCCAATGTGAAAATCAGTCCGACACCGCCCACCTCGGATGCCGATATAGATTCAGCAATATTGAGTGATGCCGTTAATTATAGCACTGTACTCGGCGATGATTACACCTGGTCAGCAGGGCCAGGCGCTACTGGAGGAACTCTGACTTTTAAGGGCGGTGAAGCGATACCATTGACACGAAAACCTGCAACTTTAAGCAGCCCAGCTAATTGGACTATCACCGCCGCAACTCCTTCACCGTAGCCACATTCGTCAGGCATTCCATGGGCCTGTGAGTATGATTGTCAATACTTATCAGAAGTATACGCAATGATCGTGTCGTTATTGTAATGGCACAAATTAGTCACAAGATGTTTGTTTCGTCGCCAACCGGTGGAGGAACCGGAAACAATAATGGACCGTCACGCGGTTATAAACCAGCAGGGGTTTACCCTAGTCGAGATTATATCCGTTCTGATCATTCTAAGTGTACTTGCAGCAATTGCAGTCCCAAAGTATATCAGTCTCGATGACAACGCCAAGGAGCACGGCATCGAGGCCGCCATAGGCGAGTTGAACGGGCAGGAGACCTTGATATGGGCCAATTCCAAGCTCGACCCCAACGGATGGCAGGATGACGGCCAGGTTTTTTCCTTGATCGATCCGTATCTCGGGCCGGACTACGACTGGGCCGCCGAGCCAAACGCCGCCGGGGGAACCTTGATATTTCAATCTTCCGCCGAGGCTGAACTCGTGCGCCTTCCTTCTGAATCCACTAGGCCTGCGAGGTGGTCACGAAAATAGGATTCAGGTTTCTACGAATTCGGATCGCATTTTCTTGCTTTCTGCTGATCCGAGATGGAGATGTAATTCACGTGCGAAAGTTATCGGAGGAAAAAGGGTTCACGCTTATCGAATTGATGGCCATGCTGGTCATCATCGGCGTCCTGTCTTCTGTCGCAATCAAAAAATACTCTTTTATCAGCGCTTCGGCCGAATTGCGCGCCATCGATGCCGGAATAAGCGAATTGAACACCCGCGAAACCCTGACCTGGGCCAATCTGATTATCGCCCAGGGCAATTATCCCGGTGACGACGCTGTTTGGGACAAAATGAAGACGTATACCGAAATCGGCTCCAGCTATCATTGGGCCAGTGCACCTGATCCAGGCAAGGGGGGCCATCTCTCCTTCGGCAACCAGACCGTTTCACTGGTGCGGGACGCCTCCACAATGCAGGTTGCCGGAAAATGGCGCAAATCCGAGACGTGACAATGGGTTTTCGTGAGTTTACCGTCTTTGTCAGGTCAAGAATCCCTCCGCACCGGCAGGCTCCATCATTCTTTTCAGCAGGTAGTCATCGGCGGTTTTTATCCCAAATGATCATTCGTATAAATGGGCGTTGATAACACCAAAAACGCGGGCTTCACCATCATCGAAATCGTGGCCGTTCTGATCGTGATGAGCATCATCGCGGCGTTTGCCATCGGCCGCGGCCGGGTGAGCAGCGCGGATCTCAAAGTCCAGACCGAGGTTTTAAAGAGTCGGCTGC
>JBAPWQ010000336.1:0-12402 GCA_049283795.1 Desulfobacterales bacterium
CAGGAAATGAAGATAAAATGAAGGCATTGAATCCGGCCTATATTGACGAACTGAAAAACGTCGTTAAAAACAGTCCGTATCCCCGGCACATGGCGATGGTGTTGGCCCACATCGAGTTGGACCGGGCGGATATCGCCCTTAAGCTGGCAAGTTACCACCTGCAACCCTTCGGCATCGCACACGGAGGAGTTATCGCCACGATGATCGATACGGCGACATTCTGGTCGGCCTTTCTCAGGCTGCCGGAAGATAACGGCTTGGTAAACGTGGATTTGAAGCTGAATTATCTCCAGCCGGTGGTTGACGGCATCTTAACCGCCAGGGCGAACTGCCTGCGCGCCGGCCGGTCCATAAGTTATTCGGAAGCAAAAGTCTTCGATGAAAGTGAAAACCTGGTCGCCCACGGAACCTCCACCCTCATGGTGTTGCAGGGCAAAGGGCTGCAGCTGAATGCCAAAAAATTTCTCGAAGAATAAAAATTCGCAGGGGCGAAAATTTTTTCGCCCTTACGAGTCCACCCGGATGACGAGTTTGCCGAAATTTTCGCCGTTCAGCAGCCCGATAAACGCCTGCGGTGCATTTTCCAGTCCATCGACCAGGTGTTCGCGGTATTTCACCTTTCCCGTCTCGACCAATGGCGCCATTTCTTTCGCAAATTCCTCGTAGCGGTGACCGTAATCCTCAAAAATGATGAAGCCTTGGACCTTCAGGCGCTTGATCAATATCGTGCTCATGAGAATGGGCGAGCGGTCCGGGCCCTTGGGCAGCCGGGTCGCGTTGTACTGGGAAACCAGGCCGCACACCGGAATCCTGGCTTTCGTGTTGAGCAGCGGCAAGACGGCATCGAAGACCATGCCGCCGACGTTTTCGTAATAGATGTCGATGCCCTTGGGGCACGCCTGGGCCAGTCGCTGCGCGAAATCAGGGGCCTTGCGGTCCAGGCACGCATCGAAACCGAGTTCATCGACCGCATAGGTGCATTTTTCGCCGCCGCCGGCGACGCCGACCACCCGGCAGCCCTTCAGTCTGCCGAGTTGCCCCACCGTCGATCCGACCGGTCCGGTAGCCGCGGCGACCACCAGGGTGTCGCCTTTCTTGGGCCGGCCGATGTCCAACAGTCCCATGTAGGCCGTGAAACCGGGCATGCCCAAAATCCCCAGGGCATAAGAGGGGTTTTGCGGACTTTTACCCAGGCGGTTCAGACCGGATCCATCGGACAGGGCGTAGTCCTGCCACCCGCTGTAAGCTAATACCCATTCTCCTTTTTCGTAATCGGGGTGCCGGGATGCTTCGATTTGGCCAACCGTAGCGCCGACCATGACCTCGCCGATCCTGACCGGTGCGGCATACGACGGCGCGTCGCTCATTCGTCCGCGCATGTACGGGTCGAGCGAGAGATACGCCGTGTGCAGCAGCACCTGGCCTTCGGCCGGTTCGGGCACCGGTGTGGTTTCCAGGCGAAAATTCTCGGAAACGGGCATGCCGTGCGGGCGTGTCGCCAGGACGATGCGGCGGTTGGGGTGATTCGATGACGACATGAGATACTCCTTTCGCAGGTTGCAATGGGGTTGGCACTGGCCGTGAGGGCTACGGTAGCCGTACGGGGCATCAAAAGATATACAGGTTTCAAGATAAAGGTCTTTGCTACTGGAAGATAACCACGATCATCGCGTTGAACAGGACAGGGGATCGGTAAACATTGAATGGTAAAGGGCACGTTGAATGCAAGAAGGGCATGGCGCGCCGCACCGCTGCCGTCTCGTATGGCAGGTTGGCGTCAACGACAACGGGAGGGAAAAAAACATCTCGCCCTCACCGAACCGCAGGCGGCGACCCCTTGCCGCGAGCAAAAAGGCCTTTCACTGGAGGGCAAATTCTGGCATGGTTCCCCGAATCGGACGTGGCAGGTGCGGGCTTTAAGACCATGGGTTTGGCAAAGCCAATGGTGGCGCTATACCGTGATACAGCGGCGATCAACACCTGCAGCCAGAGGCTTCATCTTAATAGGACTTAAAGCCTCGTGTCCATCGGGTGGAAACCATCGCCGACAAAGGTAACCGGAAATAATTGATTGCGCGCGCGACGAAGATTTTTCTGCTGGGGGTGAGCCTGCTGATCATGCCGGCTGTTGCCGCTGCCGTTGCGGCACCGGAGCGGTTCGAACTGACGGCGGTCACCTTCACCGGGGTCAACAGCGTGTCACGATCGGCCCTGGCCCGGACGCTGGCCGCCCAGGCGCCGCCGGTCTGGAAGGTCTGGGCCCCGGATCCCGTTCTGAACGCCCAGGATCTCGATGAGGACCGGCTGCGCATCCAGCAGTTTTACCGCAACAACGGGTTCTACCGGACAACGGTCGATACAGCGGTCACGGTGTCAGGCCCGGCACCGGACCGCCGCACCGGGGCGCCCGCGTTCCCGGACCTGAAGATCGGGGATTCCGGCCCGAATCCGGACGAGGCGCTGCCGCGCGTCCGCGTGACGTTCGCGATCGTCGAGGGACCGGCGGTGGTGATCGATTCCATCGAGCTGGCCATCGACGGCCCCTTAAAAGGTGTCGAGCGGGCAACCCTTCTGGCCGAGGCGCGTCTTGAAATCGGCCAGGTATTCAGGGTGGCCGAATACGAGGAAGCCAAAAAAAATATCGCTCAGAGCCTCGCCAACAAAGGCTACCCGTTCGCCAAGGTCACCGGGAGAGCGGTTGTCGATCCGGAAGCCAATCAGGCGCAACTGTCCTTTCGCATCGATCCGGGTTTCCGGACCTACTTCGGGCCGACCACGATCAGCCAGGAAGGCACCGCCGTCTCCGAGGCGGTCCTCCGGCGGGCATTGACCTACACTGAAGGGCAGCTCTACGATGCGCGCAAGGTCGAGGCCAGCCGCCGCAACCTTTTCAGGCTCGATGTTTTCAGAATCGCGATCATTCAGACCGGGGAGCCGCCGGCCGAGGACGGTGGCAGCATTCCGATGCGGGTTCAGCTCACCGCCCGAGACCGCCGGAGCGTCCGCCTGGGCATCGGCTACGGCACCGAGGATAAATTGCGGCTCCAGGTCGGGTATACGTACCGCAACCCGGGCGGTCAGGGCGGCCTGTTGACGCTGAGTGCCCGCAGTTCGGCGATCAACAAGAACGTCCAGCTGGCCTACGACCAGCCGTATTTCCTGGATGCCAGGAACCACCTCACCGCCCGGGCCGGAAACGAGCTGGACGAGCCCCCGGCTTACAAAAACCGACGGATTTTCACGGATGTGTCCTTGAACCGCAAGCTGGGAAGCCACTGGTTCATGCGGACGGGGTACAGCCTGTCGTTCAACACCGAGGAAAGCGTTGCTGCCGACAGCCCCGTGAGCATTCCGGAGCGGCAATTTCTGGACGAGAGCACCCGGATATCGGCCGTCGGTCTGGAAATTGCCCGCGACACGCGCAACGACCTGCTGAACCCGACGAGCGGTTCGCTGCTGGCGGCCAAGGTCGCCGTGGCGCCGGAGTTTCTCGGATCACAGCTCGCCTATTACCAGCCGGCCATCGAGGCCCGAACGCTCCTGCCGGTTTTTGATGATGTCGTCCTGGCCGGGCGGGTCTACCTGGAAACCATCCAGGAGATGCAGGGCAGTTCATTTATCCCGGCTTTCAAGCGGCTCTATCTGGGCGGCAGCGATACGGTGCGCGGGTACGGCTTTCAGGAGCTTCCGCCTCTGGACCTGAACGGCGACCCCCTCGGCGGCCAAAGCGCCTTCCTCGCCAGTGCGGAGCTGCGGTTTCCGGTCTACAAAGACCTTTCGGGGGTTACTTTTGTCGACTCCGGGCTGCTGGGCCTGGACCCGTTCAAGCTCGAGTTTTCAGACCTGCGCTACACCTGCGGCCTCGGGCTGCGCTACAATACCGTGATCGGGCCGATTCGGCTCGACTTCGGCTACAAGCTGAACCCGCCGACCGGCAAGGACATCGGCGATTTTACCCGTCCGGACGACATCGTCGGCGACCGCTGGCGATTTTACATCAATATCGGCCAGGCGTTCTAGAAAGGGCAGCGAACCGCTTTGCGGCCTGTTTTTCGACACCGGCACCCAACATCATGAAAAAAACGCCCCCTGAGAAAACGCCGCCATTCGGCAAGAGCGGCCGGCGCCGCCTCTTCAAACGGCTCTTGACGGTGGTGGCCGCCATTTTGCTGGTCCTGGTCGCAGTGGGTCTCCTTGCCACCCTCGCGCTGCAGGTGCCGGCGGTCCAGAAACGGGCCAAGGCGCTGGCCATCGACACGTTGGAACGGCAAACCGGCCTGCGCCTGGAATTGGGGACCTTGTCCGGCAGTCTGTTTACCCATCTGAGCGCCACCGATCTGCGCCTGGAGGGCCCCTCCGGGCCGCTGCTGGCCGCCGATCGCATCTCCATCGGCTACGCGTTGCCGCTGCTAATGCAACGCACGCTGCTGATACGCTACCTGCGGTTCGAGGGCCTGCAGGTCTACCTGGTCCGCAAGGCGGACGGCGCCTGGAACATCGAAGAGGAAGCGCGGCGGTTTGCCTCGCCCGCCAGCGAGCCGTCCGCCGGTCCGGCCCTGGCGGTGGCCGTCAAGCGCCTGGCGATCGATGGCGGAAGCCTTTCGATCCGCGACGAGACGTCTGCGCCGCCCCAACTCCGGAGAATCGACCATCTGAAGCTCGATCTGCAGCTGGATATCGCCCCGGAAATAAAGGCCGAGCTGCGGCAGCTGGCCTTCAGCCTCGACGACCCGCGCCTCGTCGTGACCGACCTTCAGGGGCGCCTGCGCTACGATCAGGGGCGGTCGGCCCTGCAGGTCGAAGGCCTGTCGTTCAAGACCGACGCCTCGGCCCTGGCGGTCGATGCGGCGATCGAATTCAAGCAGCCGGAGCCCGAGATCAGTGCGGCGGTGCAAATCGACACCCTGGACCTGGCCGAAGTGGGACGCGTGCTTGACACCGACGCCCTCACGAAAGGCGAGATCACCGGCCGCATCGATCTGCAGGGCGCGCCGCGGCAGCTGCACCACCGGCTGCAGCTCGCTTTGGACCGCCGCCAGTCGCTGGCCGCCGAAGGCGAGCTGGTCTTGACCGGAGACAGGGCGGTGGCGCTGGAGACGTCCGGCTCTTTAACCGATATCGATCCGGCGGCCTGGCCCTTTATCGATGCACCGCACCTGGAAGGGGACATCGACGCCGATTTTTCCGTCTCCGCCCGCCATGTGGACGGACCGCAGCGACAGGTGCACCTGACGGTGCAGGTGGCCGCTTCGCGCCTGGCGGGGTTCGAGGTCGAAAACGGCGATTTCGATCTGACGCTGGAAAACGGCGATCTGGCCGTCACCACGGCCGCGCTCGCCGGCCCCACCGGACGCCTCCGCCTTCAGGGCCGGGTGGCCGGAATCGAGACCGGGGCTCCGTTTGACGACATCGCCCTTTCCGGAGAGGTGCGCGACCTCGACCCGGCCGCTTTCCTGACCGATCCCCGGTGGGCGGGAAGGGTCAATGCCGATGTCAAGGTCGCCGCCAAACCAAAAGCCGCCGCCGGCGCCGCCGGGGATATGTCCGACTGGACAGCCGAAGCCGATGTCACCCTGAGTCCCTCGGTGCTTTTCGGCACCTCCATTACCCGGGCCCAAGCCCGGGCGACCTGGGACGGCGCGCTGGTGCGCCTGACGTCTTTCGAGCTTGACAGCGAATTCGCTCAGGCCGCCTTGACCGGGCAGGCCGCAGCCCGGGATCGGTCCTACCGCATTGACGGCCGCGTCGAATTTCCCGAACTGCAACGGCTCGAACCGTTGCTGGCCCGGCTGGTGCCGGACCTTCCGGCCGCACAGGTTCCGGCCGGCACCCTTCGGATCACCGGCCGGGTGGACGGCAGCCCGCACCGGACCGACGTCAAGGCGCGGGTGACGGGCGACAAGGTCGCCCTCGAGCCGGTCGAGGTGGCGGCGCTCGACGTGGACGGGACTTTTCGGCTCGCGGGCGCCACCCTCAGCGGGAAGGCGACCGGCCGGTTTTCGGACATCGACGTCCAGGGCCGCCGCTTTCCGCGGCTTGAACTGTCCGCCGACCTGCAGCCGGAGCAGCTGGGCGTCGATCTGAGCCTCGCGCATGCGGCCGGCGAACATCTGACGCTGAAGGGCACGGTCGGCCAGTGGCGGCGCGCCGAGCGCCGGGTCGACATCGAGACCCTGCGGGTGACCGGCATCGCCGCGCCGTTCGACCGGCTGGCGGCGGAAATCAGGAATACGGCGCCGATCCGGTTGCGCACCGACCCGAACGGCATCGATGTCGACTCCCTCGAGCTGGCAGCCGGAAAAGCCTCGCTGCAAGCCGAGGGCCGGCTCGCCCGCACGGGTCCGCAGCAGTTCCGGCTCTTGGTCGCAGGCCTTTCCCTGGCAGACCTCGAAAGCTTTTGGCAGGACGAGCCGACGCTGAAGGGCAACCTGTCGGCCGAAATGAATTTGAAGGGAACGGCCGTCGACCCCGTTATCGATGCCACAGTGGCCGCCCGTGACGTCAGCGGATATGACGTCTCGCTTGCGGAAATCGACCTTAAGCTGGGGTATCGCGACGACACCGCCAGCCTGACGGCAACGGCTTTGAAGAAAAATTCACGCCTCTTCGAGCTGACGGCGCGCAGCGGCCTGGCGTTGCGGCTGCTGCCGTTCGAATTCACCCCCGAGCCCGGCAGCCTGCAGGCCCGCCTGGAAGCCGAGGACCTGATTCTCTCCGAACTGCCTCTGCCGGCGCAACGCGAGGTCAAGCTCGAGGGCCTCGTGAGCGTCCACCTCCAGGCCGCCGGAGATCTTCGCCAACCGCAGCTGACCGGGACCTTAAGCCTCCGGGACGGCTCCCTGGCCCTGCCGCGCCACGGCCTGACCTATGAAGCCCTGCAGGCCGACCTACGCCTGGTGCCGGGCAAGCTGACGATCGAGCAGCTGCAGGTCAACGGCGACGATGAAGGCCGGTTGAGTCTGTCCGGACAGGTTCTTCTGGACGGACTGACGCCGGCGGACCTCGACCTGCACCTGACCGGACAGCGGGCCGCCTTTGCGTGGAACCGGGAGTTCACCGCCCGGATCGAGCCGGACATCGCGCTGACCGGGTCGCCGGCGGCGCCGAACGTCGCGGGTACGATCCGCATCCTGGAAGGCCGCATCAACCTGGACCGCCTGGCGGCCGGGGGGCCGGCGGACATCGTGGTCCTCGGTGAACAAACGGCCGACGGGCGGGCGATCGTCATCGGCGAGCGCGGGGAGAGCCCTCTATCGCCCCTGGCGGCCGATGTGACCATCGAGATTCCGCGCAATGTCTGGCTGAGAGGCCAGAACCTCAACGCCGAAATCGCCGGCGCGATCCGCCTGAAGAAGAAAAGACAGGCCCCTTTTCTCCTGACGGGGTCGCTCAACACCGTGCGCGGCACCTACGAGTTCCAGGGCCGCCGGTTTACCATCGCCCGCGGGGTGGTGGAGTTTCAAGGTCTGCCGGAGCCCGATCCCCGGCTGGATATTCAGGCCGAAACCCGCATCGGCAACGTGACGATCATCGTTCGCATCGGCGGCAGCGTCCGGCAGATCGAGCTGTCACTGGACAGCGATCCGGCCATGGACCAGGCCGACATCGTGTCTTTCCTCATTTTCGGCCGCCCGACCAACGAACTGCGCTCCCAGCAGGCGACCAGCGCCGAGGCGGCCGCCCTGAGCCTGGCCGGCAACCTGGCGGCCCGGCAACTCAACGCCGTCCTGGGCGACACCTTGAAGGTGGACACCCTCAGCATCTCTCCGGGGGAAGAGGGGTGGGGCTCGGGCTCGCTGTCCGTCGGGAAATACGTCTCCCGCAACATTTTCGTCACCTACCGGTATGAATTTTCCGGCCGCACCTTCGGGGAAATGGAAATAGAATACCAGCTCAACCGCAACTTCAGCGTTGTCGGTCAAGTGGGCAACGAGCGCACGAGCGGCGTGGACCTGATCTGGAAGTTCGACTTTTAGCCGGACGTCCGTAATGGAAGCGTTGGCAGAGATGATATCGATTCGGCCTGTGGCGGTTCGATTGACCCCTTCGGTCTGCCAGTCAGGCGATTCGCGATCGAACCCAATGGGTTAGAATTGAAGGGACCTAAAATTTCCGCTATACTGACCAATGCCCGGATCTCAACGGTGAATGTCACGACCACCTGCCGCCTTTGGTAACTCGTGCCTCAACAACTTTAACCGATCATCTCACACAGGCTGAAGCTATGTTCACCCCACTTCGTTCATTGTTTCGCAAGGAGACCCTGCGCGACGACGCGATCGCCGGTCTTGTCCTTGGTGTCCAGAGCATTCCCGACGGACTCGCCGGAGGCTTGCTCGCCGGCGTCAACCCCGTCTACGGGCTTTACGCCTACATGTTCGGGATGTTCTCGGCGGCGTTCGCCACGAGCTCGGTGTTCATGACCGTCCAGGCCACAGGAGCGATGGCAGCGGTTATCGCCGATGTGCCCCAGGTTCACATTGGTGCGGACCCGTCGCGGGCACTCTTCACGCTTTCGCTCCTGACCGGCATCGTGATGCTCACCGCCGGATTGTTCAAGCTCGGCTCGATCCTGCGGTATGTGTCCAACTCGGTGATGGTCGGGTTCCTCAGCGCGGTGGGAATCAATATCGTGCTGGGTCAGCTCAATGCCTTCACCGGTTACAATGCCGCCGGGTACAACCGGCTGTCGCGCACGCTCGATCTGCTGTTGCATCCCTTCGCGATCCATCCGTCAACCGTCACGATTGGAATTGCCACCATCGTTTTGATCCTGCTGCTCGAGCGAACCCGGCTTGGAGCCCTCGGAATGGTGGTGGCGGTGATCGTTACCTCGGCGGCAGTGCCCCTGCTCGGTTCGGGCGTGGCCCGGCTCAAGGATTTCGCCGAGATTCCGAATGGACTGCCGCTGCCGGTGCTGCCCATGCTGAACGCCATCCCGGACCTGATCCTTCCGGCATTCTCGCTGGCCTTTATCGGGCTCGTGCAGGGAGCCGGAATATCGGCCAACTTTCCCAACCCGGACGGCACCTATCCGGATGCCTCCCGCGACTTCATCGGGCAAGGCGTCGGCAACCTCGTTTCCGGCATTTTCCAGGGCATGCCGGTCGGCGGGTCGATGTCGGCGACGGCCCTCCTGAAGACCGCGAAATCGAAGTCCCCCATGGGCCAGATTTTCGCCGCGGGGTACATGGCGGTCGTGATCCTCCTGTTCGGGAATTTCGTCGGCTACATCGCCATGCCGGCCCTGGCCGGATTGCTGATCATCATCGGTGTTCGCACGGTGAAGCCGGAGAGAATTTTTTCCGCATGGAAGACGGGCCGGGTCCAGGCGGTGGTGATGGTCACCACGCTGGTACTGACGATCCTTATCCCCCTGCAGTATGCCGTGGTGGTCGGGATCGGGATCTCGATGATCCTGTATATCGTCTACAATTCCAACGACCTCGTGCTCAAGCGGTTCGTGCTGGAGGAGGGACATGTTCGCCAGTACGATCCGCCGCAAGAGGTGCCCGCCGGCGAGGTCATCGTGCTTCAGCCCTTCGGAAGCCTTTTTTTCGCTTCGGCCACGAAATTTGAAAAAGCGCTTCCGAAGGTGACCGCACGGTCCCGCAACGCGGTGATTATTTTGAGGCTGCGGGGCCGGACCGATCTCGGTTCAACCCTGACCGACATCCTCGCCCGGTTCGCCAGGTCGCTGCAGGCCGTCAACAGCAGGCTGGTGATCGTCACGGACAGCCAGCGCGTCCTGGACCAGCTGGCGGTCACCGGTGTCACCGACCTCATCGGCCGGGACAACATTTACATTTCCGACGAATGGATCGGAAAGATGGCCCGCCAGGCCTACGACGATGCCTGTCAATGGGTCCGCACGCATCACGGCGACGACGCGGGCTGCGGCACCTGACAGGCGCGAAACCGGCCGACGTGCCCCGCGGGTTTTCAAGCCCGGTTCGCTGCGGCCGGACGTGGTGTTTTCCTTGGGGCGCTGCTTGACAGGCACGGCAATGCCGCCCGCCGCGGCCGGCGCGTTTGCGGACGGGACCGGCAACGAAGGTGATTCCGCCCTTTCCCCGATACAGACAAACGAACTTGCAAAACGCCGAACCGCGGGGTATAAAAGGCACACTTTTTTGGACCTTGCCGGGGAGGGCGCTATGGACTCGAATCCAACAGCCGATTACAGCCTCAAGATCCTGATCGTTCTGACCTGCCTGGTCATCATCGTGACCGGCTGCCGTGAAGCGGCCTCCTTGCTGGTCGAGATTCTGTTGTCGATTTTCATCGCCTCCATCTGCGCGCCGTTTCTCTTCTGGCTGCAACGCCACAAAGTGCCAAGCCTGGTGGCACTGATGCTCATCATGTTTGTCGTTTTTCTCATGGCGGTGCCGCTGGTTGTTTTTATGGGCAATTCGATAACCGAATTCGCGCGGCGGATTCCGACTTACCAGGTCCAATTAAGGGAAACGGTCGCCCATTACCTGCACTGGTTCGACAGATTCGGGGTCGACTTGTCGGCCGATGCCATCTACCAGTATTTCAACCCCGGCACGGCCATGCGCCTGGCGTCCAACATTTTGGTCATTTTAAGAGGCATTTTCACCAGCACCTTTTTCATTCTCCTGACGGTCTCGTTCATTCTGCTGGAAACGGCCGGCTTCCCTCACAAACTGGCCGCCGCTTTCCGCGATTCCGGCGACACCATCAACCGTTTCGAGCAGATTTTTTCCAATATCAACCGGTACATGGTCATCAAGACTCTGACGAGCCTGGCCACCGGGGTCATCCTGGCGTTGATGCTGTACGTGATCGGGGTGGATTTCTATCTGCTCTGGGGGCTGATGGCCTTTCTGCTGAATTTCGTGCCGACGATCGGCTCCTTTATCGCCGCCATCCCGGCGGTGCTGCTGACATTCATCCAATTCGGTATGTTCGAGGTCATGGTCGTGTGTTTCGGTTACCTGGTCGTCAACACCGTCATCGGCAGTTTTATCGAGCCGCGGCTGTTCGGCAAAGAGATCGGGCTTTCGGCGCTGGTGGTGTTCCTGTCGCTGGTCTTCTGGGGCTGGGTCCTGGGGCCGATCGGAATGCTGCTGTCGGTGCCCCTGACCATGATCGTCAAAATCGCGCTGGAGGCCAGTGAAGACACCCGCTGGATGGCGGTGCTTCTGGGTCCCGGCCCGATCCTGAAATGACGGCACCCGATGCGACGGGTGAACGTGGAAGCACAACGACCCTTTGGCAGCCGCCTTTCGCCGGTCTTGCCGCAATCTTTTAATTTGAAGCCGATATTTAGGGCGCGGAGCGCTTGCGCCGAACAGCTGAAAGGTGTCATGACGGTTGAACCACGGGGCATTGCCCGACTCGTCGGCCTGGCGCTGGCGATCATCTTTCTGGGAGCCTGTGCTGCGCGGGGCCCGGTCGTTCGGCTTCAGGGCGATGTGGCCGACATCGAAAAAGTCGTCATTCTGCCCTATGAGAACATGGCCGCGCGGCATGCACCCGACACGGGCATTCTCAGTCCGATTTCCGGACGGGTCTTCGTGTCGGGTCCGGTGGACAAGCGCGCCGAGCAGTTTCTGACCGGTCAGCTGTTTGCCCACGTACGGCGGGACACGGCTTTTGAAATCCTGCCGTCGCGCGACGCGACGGTTGTTCTCAACGCGCTGGCCGATGGCGAGGGACGCCGTTGGAACCAGCTCGAGCTGCTCTTGCAGACCGGGCGGCGGCTTGGGGCCGATGCCATCATGATCGGGCATGTCTATCGTTTTCGGGAGCGCGTCGGGGGCGGGCTGTCGGTCGAATCGCCCGCTTCAGTCGCCTTTGACATGTATCTCATCGATTGCCGGCAGGAAACCATCCCCTGGTCCGCTTTTTATGATTACACCCAGGAGTCGCTGAGCAGCAACCTGGGCGGCTTCAGGGATTTCTTCAGGCGCGGGGGCCGTTGGGTGACCGCCGAGGAGCTGGCGAAAGCCGCGATGGACCAGATCTTCGAGGATTTTCCGCGGCGATGAAGCCTCCCCGGCCATGAGATGAAACCGCCGCGGATGACCGGCCGGTATCTATCAGGAAACTGAAAATGAAAGAGTCGGAATCCGGCATGTATCTCGTCTAACGAAAGGAGTCTTTTGTGAAGCCAATGTCGGTCATATTCGTCTTTTTTCTCATCGTGTGTTCGCTACCCGCGCTCGCGCCGGCCCAGGATTTCATCATCTTCCCCAACCAGGGTCAGAGCCAGGCGCAGCAGGACAGGGACCGGGCCGAATGTCAGAACTGGGCCCGGCAGCAGACGGGCTTCGATCCCATGCGAACCCCCACGGCGTCCGCTCCGCCGCCGGCCACAGGGGCCCCCCAGGGCGGCCTGGTGCGCGGCGCCGCCCGCGGTGCCGCGGTGGGGGT
>JBAPWQ010000337.1:0-10637 GCA_049283795.1 Desulfobacterales bacterium
TCAAGTGGTCATGCGCTACGCCGGTCCTGACGGACAACCGGCCGGCCGGAAGTTTCCCTGCAACCCCAATGGATCAATCGATGATATCGCCGGAATTTGCGACCCGAGCGGTCGCGTGTTCGGCCTGATGCCGCACCCGGAGGCCTACAATCACTTTACCAATCATCCGGATTGGACCCGGCAAAAAGAACAGTCACGCAGAACGACGGACCAAATGGACTGCGGTCCGGCACCGGGAATAAAAGTATTTCGCAATGCCGTCGATTTTGTCAGGGATGATTTTAGAACTCTCGCCTAAGTTGATGTTGTTATGGGCTATCATTCTTGCAACGGAGTGACTGCCGCTTGGTTAGCACATGAAGAATAATTACAGCCTCTCCATTTTCTACGGATTAAAGTCATTATAAGGGTTATGATTTTTCCCACAGCCTCTCTTTCCTTTTGTTCCTTCCATTAGTACCTACGCCCCTTAAGTATTTTTTCTGGGTTGCCAATCCGAATATACGCCGGTAGGTATCTGACCAACGTCGTTAAAAACGCTGTTGAAGGATGCTTGCTACCGTTCGGGTGGAAAGGTGCAATTTGCAGAGCAGAGGGAGATGCAATGAAGAATGATCACTCGGGCTTTACTCTCGTTGAGCTGATGACAGTCCTTGCCATTATCGCCATCCTGGCGAGTCTCAGCGTTTCCAATCTTATCGCCTGCCGACCGCGTTACCAGCTTGGGGCGGCGGTAACCGACATTTTGTCGATGCTTCAGAACGCAAGGCTGCGCGCCGTCAAAGAAAACCGCCGGGTGGTCGTGCTTTTCGACCCGGACGGCAACGGCCGCCTCGACGGCGACTATATCGCTTTTGTCGACAACGGTAACGGCGGCGCCGGCGAATGGACCCGCCAGGGCGAAGACGGCGAACCGCTGGTGGCCGGCGGAAAGGTGCCGGAGGGCGTTCGGCTTGAGCGCACGACCTTTGCCCACGATCGTCTGCGATTCGACAGCCGCGGCCACTTGATCGACATCAACCGTCGTATCATCCTTAAAAACGCGAACGGGCTGTCAAAAAAGATAGTTGTCTATGCCTCCGGCAATTGTCGGGTGAACTGATGGAGAAAAGACTTCATACAAACTGGACGAAGGCCAACGGGGGGAAGCAGTTGATGGCTGCCGCGGGCGGGGGATTTACGTTGATCGAACTCATGATCGCCATGGCGATTTCCGGTGTGGTGCTCGCCGCCGTTTACACGGCCTTTAACTTTCAGCGGCAGACCCATGCCGGCCAGCGGTTGAGGATTGAAATTCAGCAAAACATCCGGGCTGCGGTTACCCTGATGCAGCGCGACATCCGCATGGCCGGCTACGATGCCTCCTGGCAGGATGCCAACCGCGACGGGCGACACGATTCAAGGGACGTGGATCTGATCGACAACGATTGCGACGGGGGGGCCGACGGCGCCGATCCGGGACAGGACGAGGCCGGTGACCTGGCGCGTTTTACCGCCGCCGGGGCGCATCATCTTCAGTTCCGCCTGGACCGCGCCCGCAACGGTGATTTCTGCGATTCACAAGATCGCATCGGGTTCGGTTTTTCGACCACAAATGATCGCAACCGGGACGGTATCGCCGATGCGGGATCCGCTCCACTTGGGCGCAGCGTCGGAGCCGGCGGGTTGCAGCCCCTGGCCGAAAGCCTTCAGGCGGTTTCCTTCGGGTATGCTTTCGATGACGACAGCGGGGCCGCCGACGTCGATGGAGAGATCGACGCGAACGGCTCCAACGTCATCTGGGCCTTCGACAGCAACGCGGATGGTTTCCTGGACATGCAGCTCGACAGCAACGCCGACGGGCTGGTCGACCGCGCGGACGATCTCGACGGCAACGGACGGATCGACGACGCGACCTTGTCACCGGCGGTGCCGATCAACCGTATCCGGGCGGTCCAGATATGGCTCCTGGCCCGCACGCGATTGCCGCTGCGGGATCGCCTCGATACGAAGACTTACGTGGTGGGGGACAAGGTGCTCTCTTTCAATGATCACTACCGGCGGGAGTTGTTGACGACGATCGTTGATTGCCGCAACCTCGGGCTGCGCCGCTAAAACGCAGCGGCCGAACCGGATTCGAAGGGACTGGCGCATGCAATTGGATTTTTTCGAAACGGCGATGGACGATGGAACCGCAGGGCGGAGCGGGTTCGCATTGATCGAAGTGCTGATGGCGATGGTCATGTTCACCGTGGGAATTCTGGCCCTGGCAGGGCTGCAGGTTGCCACGATTGGCTATAATGCCGCGGCGCGGATGCAGACCGAAGCCACCGCCGTTGGCGCACGGGTCGTCGAACGGCTCCGTCTTCTGCCGTCGGGCCATGACGACCTGACGGCCGCCGTTCGCCCCCATACGCAGCCGCTGAATATCGGCCGGCAATATGCTGTGGCGTGGACAGTCAGGGCCGACACCCCGGTGGCGGGGACCCGAACCGTTCGGGTGACGGTTACACCGGCCAACACAGTCAACGGTCGACCGGTTTCGATCAGCACCATCATAGCAAAATAGGGGGAGAACGGTCATGCGGCAAGCGATGCGAAATATGAGCGGGGAAAAGGGATCGGTGCTGGTCGTAACCCTCATGGTGCTGGCCCTGCTGTCGATCGTGGCCTTCGCGGCCGTGCGCAGCAGCACGACCGAGGTGCAGATCGCCGGCAACGAACTGCTGCACCAGAAGTATTTCTTTACGGCCGATGCCGGCCTCGATCACGCGCTCAGGCTTTTGGAAAAACGGTATCAGGCGGTGAACACCCTTGCAGTGCGCTCCGGTCAGGCGGGCAATTGGAATTTTGCATTTTCCGGAAGCGATCAAATGGCGGGAACATCCGATGACGCCGTCGACAGAAACGGAGACGGTCTGGGGAGCTATGCGGAGGGGGCGGTCTGGGTCGAGCGGGCCGAGATCGATGGCATCAGCTACCGGATCACGCTGTGGAACAACGACGATTCGGCGGTAGGAGGGTCTTTCGACGATGACCGTGACGGCCTGGTCTGGATCCGCTCGGATGCCACCGGGCGAAAGGGCGGCGGGGCGAGCCTCCAGATGCTGCTGCAAGGCGGGAGTGATGGACAGGTAATCAGCGATTACACGGCCCAGGCCGGAAACGGTGCCGGCCGGCAATACATCGGCAGCGATCCGGACCCGATCACCGATTTCAGCCGGCAGCTATAAAGGTGCCAAATCTACTGCCGCAGCCCTTCCGGCCACTTAAATGCACGAATTCGTTGGGGCAAATAATTTTTCGCCCTATATACTGACATTCTTCGGAAGGATATCTCAATGGCGTTCAACCGCTTTCCGTGGGCTCGAGTTCCAAAGGTCGTTTTTCTCTTCCTGGTTCCCATCCTTTTTTCCCTTTCCGCGTTTCCGGCAGTAGCTGAAGATTCGGATAAATTGCCGGAGGACATCAGGGTAGAGGACGTCTGCGCCGCACCGGTTGGTGCCGATTTCAGCGGCGGGTTCGATCCGTCGGACTTCGAGATGGTGAACGTGACTGTCGACCCGGACTCCGGCCACATGATCGTCGGCAACGACGCAGCAGCAATGAGTCCCGGGAAGGTAACCCTGGCCTTCACCCAGGACGTCTATGCCACATTTCTCTCCGAGGGCACCTCTGCCGTATCGGACCTGGGTTGGGTCCTTTACGACGATGCCGTCGACGACAGCGGTGTCTTCTTCGGCTGGGACAGCGTACCGTCGGATAAAAAGCATGCTGTCTTTCACCGCATGGTGGATGACACCGAAAATTACGGTGCCGGGGACGGCATCCTTGACGTCGATTACGGCAAAAGTCGGTTCCCGGTCGATAACGAAGCGGAGCTGGCCGTTTATGACGATGGCACCGGGAGCTTTTTTGCGGTTGATAGCGACGGGAAGGTCACGGCACGGGACATGAAAAAGCGTCTGGGCCGGTTTGCAGCCGGCAGCGAGATCGTCTTCTTTCTTGCCGCTGACAGAAAATGGGACAGCGCCGGGGCGAACGAGGTCTTTTTCAACAACTCCTGGGGCCCCGATCTTTACGATGCCTGCGTTCCTGATAGCGGAAGCCCCCTATGGATCGACGCGGCCAATGGAATCTTCGAAAAAGTCTTTCACGTGGAAGATCCTGCTATGGCCGACACATGCCGGGCGGAAACCAACTGGCTGGACGAAATGCTGCTCGATCGGCTTGGCGTCGAATTCGATCTGCATCTTTCCGGCGAGAGGTCATTGGAAATAAAAGCGGGTGAGCCTTACCCTCATCTGCTCGGAAGCGCACGCGCAGGTGATGCCAGCCAATGGGTCATGGGGTTCGAGGATAAAGATGCGTCTTCCGGTGGGGCGGACATGGATTACAACGACCTCGTGTTTCTGATCGACCCGCTGAACGGCGGCACGGCACGGCTGGACCCTTCAAAGGCCATCATTCCGGATGAAGAAAGTGCCCGCTTCACCGGGGTGGAAATAAGCGTCTGCGATGTTCAGCCGACCGACACTTGCGCCGGAAACGCCGCGCTGGAGTATTTCGTGTCGCCCGATCAGGGGGCCAATTGGATTGAAGTGACCAAATGGGACAGTGTGCACTCTTTCGAATTCGACCCGGTGGGAGAAGTTATTCGTGGTGATCAGATCGATCCGGTTAAGTGGAAACCCGGCACACCGCCTTCGACCTGCCGCAGGCGATGGGTCGACCTGATAGACCACGGCATCACCGGCAATCGACTGCTGTGGAAGGTGGAAATAAGGGGCACGGCAGCGGGCCGTTCCTCAGAGGTGGTCGAGGTGCAATTGAACGCCGCTGCTGCCGTCAATAAAACTTTACAAAAGGCGTCACCCGTCATCCAGGCCAACCTTCTTTATGAGACTGCCGTTGAAACGCCGGCCGACAGTTGGACCGACCAGGGCCTGCGTGGCCACGTGACAGCCAGAAGTATTTACGATGCGGCCGCGCCGGACCAAACGTTCAAGGAGGAGATGCCGCTGTGGAATGCCGGTGAGGTCCTGTCCGCGATGAATCCGGATGAGCGCCGGATTTACTTTCCCGACCTCGATGTCCGCCGCATGGAGAACGAATATCTGGTGGATGAAAAAGGGGAACGGATATACGGCGATGGGACCACGGACACTTTCACTGGCATTTTGGCCCACTCGCCGGCGCTGCCGACCACCGTGCGGATTTATGACGGCCGGCCCGAGGTGTTTGTCGAATCGGGAACGGCCGTCTTGAAGGGCAGCCGGGGCGGGAAGGGCGTTATCAACCGTTTCAGCGGACGGTGGCAGGTTACCTTCAACCGCCCGCCCGCCATCGGGGTGCCGATCATGGCCAGTTACAGCTGGTACACGTCCGGCCGGATTCTAAAAGCCTTCACTCCGGCGGAAGTGACCAATGATATGCTGGGTCTTTCGGATGAGTTGATATGGCCGGATGGTTTTACCCATGATTTCAACCGTGACGGAAATTTTGATGCAAGCGAAAGCCGCAGCGATGCGATTTGGCTGACGAACTGGGTCAGGGGGTACCGCCGGCCCGAAAGTGGGGTTAAAAAAGAGTGGCCGCTGGGACCGGTCAACCACTCAACGCCGGCCCTGATGGTTCCGCCGGGCTATCCGCGCTGGCTGCATGGAATCGATGTGACCACGGCCGAGCGGGATGGCTTTGCCGTATTTCAAAAAGCGCACCGGACGCGCCGGTCGATCTTGCTCGTCGGCTCCGGAAGCGGCCTGCTGCACGCCTTTGACGCCGGTGCCTTCCGGCATGGCGACAACCCGGAGACTCCGGGCATCACGGAAAATCGCGGCTATTTTCAGTGGCAGCCCAAGACCGACGGCAGCCCGCCGTACTGTGATAGAATCGACGGCACCAAATGCCCCGATTACGGCACCGGCCGCGAATTGTGGGCTTTCATACCGGGCAGCCAGATGCCGCTTCTGAAAAACACCTTTATGACAGGGGGAAACCACGCCCAAGTGAACACCCCGCCGGCCTTGTCCGACGTTCGCATCGACACCGACAGTGACGGCAACGCCGACAGTTGGCGCACCATAGTGGTGACGATGTCGGGCAGCGGAGGCGGAAGCATTTTCTGTCTCGATGTGACCGATGCGCGTGAACCGGCTTTTCTCTGGGAATTCAACGCACCCGATCTGGCGCGGGATTTCAGCGCAGAGACCGGGGTGCGGATCGGACGGATTCGCGATTTTCTGCTCGGCGAATCCCGTTGGGTCGTTTTTGTCTCCACCGGCCGTTTGCCGGAAGTCGATTCTTTTCCGGCCGTTTACCTGCTCGATGCATCCGACGGCAGGATCCTCGAGAAAGTGGTGCTCGAAGATGCCATAGATCTGAATGGAAACGGGACCATCGAGAGAGACGAAGCCGATTACGGCCGGGCCGGGGTTTTGGGTGGTCACCCGGCCATCGTGGATTCGAACGACAACGGTTTTGTCGATCGGTTGTACGTAGGCTCGGACCGCGGGCTTGTTTACAAGGTGAATATCCCAGACCATTCGGAAACGGCGGGCGTTTTGACGCATTGTATTCTCAATACCGATTTTACCGATAGCGACGGCGCCGGTCTGCCGCCCAAATTCCGATTACAAGGTATTTACACGACGCCGACAGTCGACGTCGTGCATGACAGCGGCGAAGAAGGCAATCTTGTCAGTCGAACGAGAGTCACCTTCGGGACCGGGGTCGATTTTTCGGAGAATAGTGACGTGGACGCTGCGATTTCCCGCAATCATGTCTTGTCCTACATCGATTTGAATCAAGGCGGTGACTGTGACCAGAATCAACATGCGCTGGACTGGTTTTACGAACTGGAAGAAAACCAGAGCGTTCGCGCCGACATATTTTCCGCAGCCGGCCGTCTGTATATCGGAACCGCAACCACGGACGTTGAAGACCCCTGTGCCGCCATGCGCAAGCAAAACGACGAACCGGGCCTGTTGACCGTCATGGACCTGGAGGGGGTGGCCTATATGAGCCGCAGGATGGGAAATGTTCATTTTGCGCCCCTGGTAGAAGACCGTCACGTTTACCTGATGACGCCCACTGGCTTGCAGTCACTGGGCTGCGGAATCTACAACAATGAACTGCAGTCATTCGGTGTGCCGGAGATAAGAAAACGCTCCTGGGAAGAGGTGGAGTGAAGAGCCGGGTGGCATCGGGACACAACCATTTTTCTGCACAAAAGCAAAGCAGAGTCAACGACACTCTGCTTTGCTTTTTAAAATTCGATAATTTTTAAAGGCTTATGCTGCTGTTTGCACCTGGTCGGTTTAATCTGCCTTGAAATGGTTCTCGCAAGATCCCCCGTTGGAAACGATATACCCATCCGGACATGTGGTTTCAAATCCCTGCGAACTCCAGGTGATGTTTGTGAGGCTGGCATTGGTGAAATCGGCATCGGTCAGGTTTGCTCCTGAAAAATCGACCCCGTCGAGCTTTGCTTCCGTAAAATAACTTTTCTTCAGGTTAGCGCCGCTGAAGTTCGTTCCATTTAAAACGGCGTAGTTGTAATATGCCCACTTGAGATAAGCGCCGGAAAAATCGTGCCCATCAAACTCATTCGTACCCCAGAAGTAGCAGGCGGGACAAATTAAGCGGGCCGCTTTTCCGGTAACTTCTTCCTTGTCAACCGATGGGCTTTGGGTGGCGATAGTATCCTGACGCAGACGAAGCGTATCCATTTCCACCTTCAGGATTCTCACCTTTTCCTCGAGCTGGTTTTTTCTGTTTTCAAGTTGATCGGCTTTGCGCTGGAGATTTGAAATTTTCTGTTCCAGGTTATGTGAAGCCTTCCACAAATGGTAATACGGGATACGCCACCAACTGGACGATTTTTCTTGGGCGGAATACCTGCTGGAATCTGCGGAAACCGCCGATGAGGCAAATGTGAAGGCCAGAAGTAATCCCATTGTTAGCGTCATCTTTTTACACGTCATTGTTTTACCTCCTTACCGTTTTGGTGCTGTCTATTTTTAGATCTTTAATGATTGGCTTTTCCTTTGGCGTCGGCAATCCGGTTACTGCAAACATTATGCAAAAAATGGGATTTATTTGCTTTATTTGTAATATAACTTGTAAAATTAAGTACTTAAGACTTATAAAAGTCATATTAGGTTGGTATAATTAACCACTGCAATCGCAAGGAAAACCGAATTTTGTCAAACGTAAAGACATATTTTGTCATTGAAAACAGTAAGTTGTATTGCTTTTCGGTATTGCAATCAGTATTACTTCGCCTGTTTTTACTCTTGCCTTTATAACCACCTCCGTCGGCCTTTCAGTGAAGTGTTCTTCGGCGGCTTTATCCATTGTCTGACCTTTAGGACGACCTCAACAAGACTATTAAAAGTTTTAATAGTCTATAAAAATTTTTTCGAAAATCGGCTGTGGACGACCAGATGTCATCATTGGTTCCAGTGAGCCGTCCGTAAATCTGTCAGCGCATAAGCAACTAAAAACAATAATAAAAATGATAAATGAGTCAGTCGGCAACCGGCGAGCCGGACACCTTGGCAGCCTTTGGCATGTTATTTGGAGGTTGTACGGCGACAGGCTAACTTCAGCAGAGGAAATACTATGCGCAACAACTCCGGATTTACATTGATTGAACTGGCGGTGGTCATCGCCATCGTGGGAATTCTGGCCGGCATCGCCGTTCCTACTTTTGTGGGATGGCTGCCGAAGTACCGACTCTACAGCTCAGCCGACGACATCCAGTCGCTGGTGCAGAATGCACGGTTGAGGGCCGTCAAGGAAAACGCGCATGTGGCCGTGCTGCTCGATCCCGATAACGACGGTCTCGGTGGCGACTACCTGGCCTTTGTGGATGCGAATTCCGACTGGAACCTGGATGCGGGCGAGGTCGTGGTGATGCGCGGAGAAGTGTCATCCGGTATCCGCATTATCAGCCCCACCGGATACGCCAACGACCGCTTCAGTTTCAACAGCCGCGGTTTGTGTTTGGAGGGCAGCGGCAGTATTTCCTTGCGAAATTCAAGTGGTAAAACAAAATCGGTGGAGATCGAAATGACCGGTAGTTCTCGAATCAAATAGACGTCCCGGATAGAGAGCTTCTTCGAGCGCACGGCTGCGACACTTGTTTAAATCACACAAGGTACAAGAGATGAATTCAAATTCCCGGACCCCAACCAGCGGGAGCATGACCATGTTGAAAAGAAAAATAAACAATAACGGATTCACCCTCATGGAATTGATGATCGCCATGGTCATCGCCAGCATTGTCGCTGCGGCCATCATGATATCCTTCGACTCCCAGCAGAAAACCCAGGTCAGCCAGCAGCTGGTGGTCGAGATGCAGCAGGATGCACGAGCCGCACTTTACCTGATGCAGCAGGACATCCGCATGGCCGGTTACGACGAGACGTGGGAAGACAGCAATTCCGATGGTGTCGATGACATCAGGGGTTCGGACGGCATCGACAACGACGGTATCAATGGTCAAGACAGCGCTAACGAGGACAGTGATATCGCCGGCATCGTGGAGGCGAGGCCGAATTATATCCAGATCCGGCTGGATGAAAACCGGAATGGAGACTTCCGGGATGACAACGACCTCGTTACATACGCCCTTGCGAGCGGAACGGCACTGACCACGATCGACCCCGATGGCCTGGCCGATGCCGGCGCCATGGAGCTGAAGAGATGCAATAAGGTCGGCGGAAATCTGGAACGACTGGCCGGTTCGGTTCAGGCTGTGGCTTTTGGGTATGCTTTTGATAATGACAGCCCCGGTGGTCCTGGCGCACCCGATGGTGTGATCGATACTGATGGGAGCGGCAACATCATCTGGGCCTTCGACAGCGATGGGGATTACCTTCTGGACAAGCAGCTCGACGGCAATGGCGACGGCATTATCGATGAGAGCGATACGCCAGTGGCCCTGACTGCAACGGTACCGATCGATCGCATTCGGGCCGTAAGGATTTGGATCCTGGCCCGAACCCGTTCGCCGCTGCGCGATCATCACAATGTGCAGACCTATGTGGTGGGCGACAAAGTCATTGCCGTCGATGACAATTTCGAGCGTGTCTTGCTGACGACCACCGTCAACTGTCGCAATCTCGGTCTCAGACTGTAGTCTGGAATGATCAGAAGGAAATCTATGCCCTGCAGGATGGAAAATATGAAGAACAAGAAAAATAAAATGAAGAGAACTAAAGACAACTCCAATCAGGCCGGTTTCACACTGATCGAGACCCTGTTGGCCATGGCCATTTTTGCCATCGGCATCCTGGCACTGGCCGGGCTGCAGGTCACCTACATCGGTGGCAACGCATCGGCCCAGATGCAGACTGAAGCGACGGCACTGGGCGCCCAGGTGATCGAGCACTTGAAATCCCTGCCCTACGACGCCGCAGAGCTGGACCCCAACGGAAACCCGCACCAGCCACCGGCCGGTGCCGGCGGAGCCTACGACGTGCGCTGGACGGTGGCGGACAACACGCCGGTAAATAACACCAAAACCATCGATGTGGCGGTGACACCGGCCAATCGCTTTAACGGCCGACGGGTCACTATCGCCACCATCATCGGCGAATAGAGAGGAAAGGGCCATGAAGACAATGAGCGGAATGATAAACAACGAAAAA
>JBAPWQ010000338.1:0-2807 GCA_049283795.1 Desulfobacterales bacterium
GCCACGACCCGTGCGTCGTGCCGCGGGCGGTGCCGATCGTGGAGGCCATGGCGGCCCTGGTGCTGGCGGACTTCGCCCTGAGGCAGAAAGCGCGGGGGTGACTCACCGCAAAGGCGCTAAGGGCGCAGAGAAAAGCAGCAAGAATGAAAAAAATGACTTACCGCGTGACGTCACGAAAGTGCTATTAGCTTTCCGCACTTCCGGAAGCGAATTTAAAACTGTCTCTCAGCGTTCTTAGCGTCTCGAGCAGAGCGGGCGGTGAACACCCATGATCGGAATTATCGGATACGGCCGTTTCGGCCGCCTGGCGGCACGGTTTTTTGGCGAAAATTACCCCGTATATGTCTGCGGACGGCGGGACCTGTCACAGGAAAAAATGCCGCACAATGTGCGTGCCGACTCCTTTCAGATCGTCTGCCGCCAGCGGATCGTTATTCCCTGCATGCCGATCTCATCCTTCAAAGAAGTGCTGGCCGCCGCCGCGCCGTATATAAAGCCCGGTGCCCTGGTGGCGGATGTCTGTTCCGTCAAAGTAAAACCGGTGAAATGGATGAAGGCCGCCTTGCCCCGGTCGGTGTCCATCCTTGGGACCCATCCCATGTTCGGTCCTGACAGCGCTTCCGCCGGGCTGGCCGGGATGAAAATTGCCTTGTGCCGGGTGAGAATCGAGGAGGGTCAATATGGCAAGGTGGTTTCTTTTCTCGAGCGTTCAGGTTTGGAGGTCATCGAAACGACCCCGGAAGAGCATGACCGCCAGATTGCCGTCAGCCTGGCCCTGACCCATTTCATCGGCCGCTCCCTGGCCGCCTTCGGCGCACGGGAACTGGCGATCGACACGGAAGGCTACAAGCGCCTGCTGCACATCCTGGACGTGGTCGAGCATGACACCCGCCAGCTATTCAGCGACATGCACCGCTACAATCCTTACGCCAAAGAGGCGCGCGCGGCCTTCACGAACGCCATGGCGACAGTCGAAGCGGAGTTGAATTCGTAAAAAACTCCTCTCTGCGTTCTCAGCGGCTCTGCGGTGAATAACGATTTTTAAAAACCACATTCCTACGAGTGCCCGAGGGCTGGATAATTTCCCTCGTCACGCGCAAACGTCTCGAAATCCCGTTCGAGTAGAAAGCGGCTGATCAGCCTGCTTACGGCATCTGCAGTGTCCACCTTGTAATGACCTTTCTCGTCCGGATCCGCGAATTTCTTCGTGTTCTCCACGATGGCCTTCAATGACGCGGTCGTCATAATTACATTGGCACGAACCTCGATCGTATCGATGGTGTCGCTCATCACCAAAATCCTCCTTTACCCCTCTTGCGCTGCAGTATTTTAGACGGCATCTCTCAAATCAACGGCACCGGAAGGCTGTCAACAGAATATTTTATTAGTTGTTCGGAAGGCCAATTATAAAACAGTAAAAAATTATAGTAATAATATCAGGGTCATACTCGAAAATAAGAAAACACTTAAGTATAAATAACGGTCTAAATACGGGAATCATAAGCATTTTATTGGGATTGTCAGGGCGGATTTCACGGGATAACACATTAATCAAATCAAGCGGCGCTCCACTTACTCAACCACATTCTCAACAGTCACCTGAAAGGAGATCCACCATGCAGACAATCAGCCGAAGCTTCGCGATCATGACCGCCATTCTCACCATTTTTGTTCTTTTCAGCTCCGTATGGGCCGCCGAGCCGCAGCAGGTCAACATCAATACGGCAACCGTACAGGAACTCTCGCAACTCAAGGGCATCGGGCCGGCCTATGCCGCCAAAATCGTGGCCTACCGGGAAGCCCACGGATTGTTCGCAAAGTCCGAGGACATCGTGCAGGTACCGGGAATAGGAGTCAAAACGTTTGAAATGAACAAAGACCGCATCGTGGTAAACAAAAAAATCGCCACTCAATAAAGTCTGTTCTCGCAAGCGCCGTTGAGAACCGACCCATTCCGACAGATACCAAACCAGCCGCCCGGCAATAGCCCGGCGGCTGGTTCGTTTTTTACCGATTGGACGAATAGATTGGGGGCCGCATGAAAGCTGTTGTCGATTACCGCGAACACCCCTCGGGCATCGTCGAATTGATGACCGGGGCACATATTGACGTTCAAATTGGAAAGGTTGCCTGCGGGGATTTCATTCTCGATGGTATCCTGACTGTTGAGCGGAAAACGGCCCGCGATTTCATCGTGTCGATCATCGACGGCCGGCTTTTCAGGCAGATGGCCAACCTGAAAAAGAATTGTGATCACCCGGTCCTGCTCATCGAGGGCAATCCTTTTCAGACAGGGCTGGACATGAACCGTTCGGCCATCAGGGGCGCACTGGTCAATGTCCAAACGGTGTGGAAAATACCGGTTGTGTTTTCGCGGTCGGTGGAAGATTCGATCGATCTGATGCTGACTATGGCACACCAATTCGAAAAAGTATCCACCCTTATGCCGATGCGGGCGGGGTATCGTCCACGCCGCATGAGTTCCCGGCAGCTTTATGTGCTGCAAGGCTTTCCGGGAGTCGGACCTCATTTGGCCAAACGGCTCTTGATGCACTTCGGTTCGGTGGCCGCCGTTCTTGGCGCTTCCGTGGAAGCGCTGCAGGACGCAAGGGGCATAGGCCGGGTGAGGGCTCAAGGCATCAGGAAGGTTCTCGATGCAACCTGGTCGATGCCATAAAATAAACCGGCCGCCGTCAGCGCGCGGTGGGCATTGCGGAGCTTTTTTTATCAATCATAGGAACTTCCTTCTTGATCACACGTATTTTACGTGTTTTAGAAGGCTGAAAGAGACGCTTATTTCAAATGAG
>JBAPWQ010000339.1:0-17201 GCA_049283795.1 Desulfobacterales bacterium
CCGCGCCGTCCCGCCCAGGCGGGATGCGGCCTTGCCCAGCGAACAACTCCACAGGTATGAATTGGACACTCAGAAATGCCTGAAAAGATCGCGGATGGGCCCTATCTAACCGCTCATTTAATTGCTGTCAACCGGCGGGCCGAACTGTCACCAACGGAATCCGTCGGCGGTCACCGGCTGGGGCCGCGTCTTTGTGAATTCACCAAATGAATTAAATTTTAGAAAATATATTTGACTTCACTCTTTATAATCCTTTAAAATACAGGCCACGTAACCATCTGTTTCTGCATGATCCTTGCGAATGTCCGGAAAATCAAAGCGGGTGTCAGGGCAACAGGCCCATCATCCGGCGTGAACCACACCATACGGAATTGCTGAAAGCTGCCACACCAATAAAACAGGGGATGTCATTTGGGATCTCGGTTTTTTCCGGGATCATCGAGGGGAGAGGGGAGGAATTTTCCGTATCATTTCATGCGGATCACCAAAAAAGGGAGGAAAAATGAAAAAGGGGTTTGCAATTCTATGTGGCCTGGGGATTCTGGCGCTGGCGTCATCACCGCTTCACGCCGGGGGCATCATCAACAAAAGCAACCAGAGCGCGGACTACATCCGCACGCTCAACCGCAGCGCAGCGACCGACTATCCCGACATCGCCGTCTTCAACCCGGCGGGCATCATGCAGATGGAAAACGGCGCCTATGCCAAGCTCGATGCGATGTTCTACGCCAAGGACTATTCGAATACGGTTCCTGACAACGCCTTCGTGCCGTTCAACCAGCCTTTCGGCGAACTGAGCCAGGATACTCCCTCGGTCATTCCGGCCCTCTTCGCGGTTTACAAGCAGGACCGGTGGGCCGGTTTCTTCGCGTTCACGATACCGGCCGGCGGCGGCGAACTGGAATACGATGACGGCTCCGCCCGGACCGTCCAGCTGGCCGGCAGCATTGCACAGGCATTCAATTTAGGCGCGACCGGCGGGGCGACGAATCGGCTGCCGTACAATCAGATCACCTCCCAGCAGGAAAAGGTCAAGGACAGCGTGGCCTACGGGTTCTCGCTGGGCGGCTCCTACGCCATCAACAAGATGTGGTCGGTGGCCGCCGCCGCCCGCTACGTCTACTCAACCAGAGAGTTCGACGGCCAGGTCACCATTGCATCATCGGCCGGCCTTGCGCCGCCCTACCCCCTGTCACTCGACATCAAGGAAAGCGACGGCGGAATCGGGGGCTACTTCGGTGTAAACTTCACCCCCAACGACAAGCTCAACGCCGCCGTGACCTTTTACACCAGCACCGACATCGAGTACGAACGCGAAGTCGTAAAAGACACGCGATTGCCAGACGGCAGGCTGCTCTCCGATTTGACCGGCTTCCGGGACGGCTCCACCATTCAGGACGACATTCCGGGCCAGCTGGGCGTCGGCGTTTCCTACAAATTCCTGCCGCAGCTGAACGTGGCCGTCAACTACGTCCTTTATCTCGAAAAAAGCGCCACGATTCAAACCTTCTCCGGCGAAGGCAACAGCTGGGACCTCGGGCTGACCGCCGAGTACACGTTCTCCCCCCAGTGGAAGGCCAGCGTCGGCTATCTTTACACCGACATCAAGCTACCGGTCGACCAGCAGATCAGGCAGCCCGAGGAGCCCAAACTGGACGCCAACACCTACGGCGCCGGGGTCGTGTTCAGCCCGACGCCGGCCTGGGACATCACCTTCGGCGGCCTTTATGTGGATTACAAGGACGTGACCGACGGTTTTGGCATCAACTACGATAAAAGCGTGTGGAACCTTTCGGCCGGCGTGACCTGGAAGTTCTTTTAATAAATTTTTGAGGGCGGGGAATTGCCCCCGCCCTCAAAATTTAGCGCTTGAACAATTTTTCCAGCTCCCGCACGCTCCACCGCAGCCAGGTGGGGCGGCCGTGGGGGCAGTGAGACGGATTTTCACACCCGTCGAGTTCCTGCAGCAGTTCGTGCACCTGCCGGTCGGAAAGCGACTGGCGGGCGCGAACGGCGCCGTGGCAGGCCATGAGCTTCAGGCTCTCGTCGACAAAGCCTTGCGGCCCCTCACCGAACCCTTTCGCTGTCAGCGTTTCCGCAATTTCTCGAATCAACGGCCCGACATCCCGGACGCCAAGCATGGCGGGTACGGAACGCACCACGAAGGTCGTGGCGCCGAACGGCTCGATCTCGAGGCCCAACCGGTTGAACTCCCCCGCGAGCCGTTCCAGAACGGCGGCCTCGTGCAGGCTCAGGTCGATGGTTTCGGGCACCAGCAGCCTCTGGGCCTCTTGCTTCAGGCCGGCGGAGCGCCGCTTGAGCCGCTCGTATAGGATGCGCTCGTGGGCGGCGTGCTGATCCAAAAGGACCAGGCCGTCTTCGGATTCGCACACCACGTAACTGTTGTGAAACTGCCCGATCACCCGCAGTCCGCCGAAAGCCGTTTTCTTCCAAAGCGGGGCCGGCCCGGGGAAACGGGTATCGACGGCATCCATAGGGGTTTCCCGCCCGCCGCGGTGACCCGCGCCACCCGCCGCGCCCCGAACAGCGGCGGCGGCGCGGCCAATGCCGGCGGCCACATCACCGTCTCGCCTTTGGTGTGCCCCGTAGAGTATTTCCCGGCTCTCCGCGACCTGTGATTCTCTCTGAAAAGAGCCCGGTCGCGGCGTCTCTTCGGACCGCCCCCACTTTGGCCGGTCGCTGCGATCGAGCGTTTCGGCCACGGCCGCCTGCACCAGGTCGTGAACGACGCGCTGTTGGGCGAAGCGGACCTCGTTCTTGGTGGGATGGACATTGACGTCCACCTGGTCATACGGAACGGTGACAAAGAGCGTCGCCACCGGATACTGGCCTTTCACCAGTCGCTGCCGATAGCCGGCAAACAGCGCGTGCAGGATGACCCGGTCGCGCACGTGGCGTCCGTTGACGAAGATGAACACGCCGCGCGAGGTGCTGCGAAACTGCTTCGGGTCGGACACCCAGCCACTGACAGCACCATCGTCGGCCTGCCGGTCGATGGGATAGAGATCATCCCGCAGCCCCGCCCCCAGGACATCGACGATCCGATCGAGCCGGTCGGCGGCGGGGGGCCAACTCTTGAGCGTCCGGCCGTCATGCACCAGCCGGAAATGGACGGAGGGCCGGCCCAGGGCGATCGCGGCCACCATGTCTGCGATGTGTCCCATTTCGGTGGTGACGCTCTTCATGAATTTGCGCCGGACCGGCGTGTTGAAAAACAGGTTCTCGACCGTCACCATTGTGCCCGGCGGCGCCCCCGCGTCCGCAACCTGCTCGATTTTTCCGCCCGCAACCCGAATCTCGGTGCCGGCCTCGGCCTGCCGCTCGCGGGTGATAATGGAAAAACGCGACACTGCCGCGATGCTGGGCAGGGCTTCACCCCTGAAGCCGAGACTCCGGATCGCAAACAAGTCGGTGTCGCCGGCGATCTTGCTGGTGGCGTAGCGTTCCAGGGCCAGCAGGGCATCGTCGCGGCCCATTCCGACGCCGTCGTCCGACACCCGAATCAACCGCCGGCCGCCATTTTCCACCTCGATGACGATCCGGGTGCTGCCGGCATCCAGCGCGTTTTCAACCAGCTCCTTGACCAACGAGGCCGGCCGTTCGACCACCTCGCCGGCGGCGATCTTGTTGGAGACGGATTCGGGGAGGATGCGGATTTTGGACATTGGGTAGTTGCGGGTTACGGGTTGCGGGTTGCGGGTTGCGGGTTTTATTGCCAACTGGTTTCAACATACTGGATAAAACGATTAATTTTAGCACCCAATGTATCGTATAACGCTATGACTTCCTGAATTTGATCGCAAATGGCCGTATGCGTTTTCTGTATAAAGTGTAAATGGACAATTGTTTCATCACAGGAGGCATGCGCGTATATCAGGTATTTGATAAAATCGGCCTTGTATTTTTTCCTTCCGTATCCTTCCACTATCGATGCGGTAATCCGTTTTGAAGATCTTCTCACCTGGCTCCCTTCTTCAAACAATTCGTAATTGGGAAGCGTCATTGAAACTTCATGAACTTTTATAGCCAGATCGAAAGAAATCTGATATATGTCCAATTGCTTGTAACTATTCATCAATTTGTTCCAGCCGATTTTCTGGCACATTGAGAAAAGGAATGTGTCTCAATGCTTATATCCTTCACCTGAAAAGCGAAAATCAACATAACCCGTGACGCGTAACCCGCAACGCGCAACCCTATCTGTTTTCTTCCTTAACAAACCGCTCCAAAAACTCCGTTTCGAGCGGGGACAGATCGAATTTGTTGCCGGCCTCTGCGATCAGCTTGGCAAGGGACTGCTCGGGATTGTATTTGTGCTCGTCGATTACCCAGCGGGCGGCCTTTCTGATATTTTCGTTTACGGGCTGAATGGTGGTCATCTGCTGGCTCCTTTGAAAAGAATGGGGGAATATGGCCACACGGGGATGCCAAAAAACGCGTGCGGTCGATGGCTGCATGGAGGTCTGCCGGCAATCCCGGCAACACCGCTCACAGTCTCTCTATAATCTGCTGAGCGGCTATAGGTTTCAAGATAAAGGCTTTGGCTGCCGGTATCAGTCGCTGGCGCATGACTATCCAGCCGCCTTCCTGGCCGTGCCGAAATCTTTATCTTAAAGCCTTCATGTGGCGCCGACGCTCATAGCGGCGGCTTTCGCAGGTGGTGGTTCGTGCTCTGTTCGAAACCGTGAGCCACCTGGAACAGCCGCTGCTCATCGAAATGTCTGCCCAGTATCTGGAGGCCGATAGGCAAACCGTCGGAAGAATATCCGCACGGCAGGGAAATTCCGGGAATGCCGGCCAGGTTGGCGGAAAGAGTGAAAATATCCGACAGGTACATGGTCAGCGGATCGTCCACTTTTTCATCCATTTTAAAGGCGGGCGTGGGCGTGACCGGCGTCAGGATGACATCGCAGCGCTCGAAAGCCTTCTTGAAGTCTTCCGTGATCAGCGTCCGGACCTGCGAGGCCTTGCCGTAATAGGCGTCGTAGTAGCCGGCGGAAAGGCAATAGGTACCGATAATGATGCGTCGCTGAACTTCGGTCCCGAATCCCCTGGAGCGCGTGCGGCGGTACATGTCGATCAGGTCTGAAGCGGTTTCCTCCCGGAACCCGTACTTGACCCCGTCGAACCGCGCCAGGTTCGAACTGGCTTCCGAAGGCGCAATGACATAGTAGACGGCGATGACATAGCGCGTGTGCGGCAGGGACACGGCCACCCGTTCGGCGCCCAGGTCCTCGATGACCCGGGTCGCCGCCTCGACGGCGGCCGAAACTTCCGGATCGAGCCCCTCGATGCCGTAATATTCCCGCGGAATGCCCACCCTCAGTCCCTTCAAGCTTTTTCCAAGGCCGGCGGTGTAATCCGGAACCTCAGCCGGCACCGAGGTGGAGTCGGCCGGATCGTGGCCGGCGATGGTGTTCATGACCAGGGCGCAGTCGGTGACGTTTCCGGCCAGCGGCCCGATCTGGTCGAGAGACGACGCAAAAGCCACCAGGCCGTAGCGCGACACCCGCCCGTAGGTGGGTTTCAGACCCACCACCCCGCAGTGGGCCGCCGGTTGACGGATGGAGCCGCCGGTATCCGAACCGAGCGCGGCCAGACACATGTCGGCGGCCACGGCCGCCGCCGCACCCCCGCTGGAGCCGCCCGGAATGCGGGTCAGGTCCCAGGGGTTGCGGGTTGGCTTGAAACCGGAATTTTCGGTGGAGGACCCCATGGCGAACTCGTCCATGTTGAGCTTGCCGATGCACACGGCCCCGGCCGCCTTGAGCTTGCGGATGACAAACGCATCGTAGGGCGGCACGAAATTCTCGAGAATCCGGGAGGCGCAGGTGGTTCGCAGGCCTTTGGTACAGATCACATCCTTGATCCCGATGGGGATGCCGGTGAGCGGTCGGCCATTTCCGGCGGCGATCAGACTGTCCGCCTGGCGCGCCTGTTCCATGGCCTGCTCGGAAGCCACCGTCAGATAGGCATCGACCCGGCCTTCCACCGCCGCGATTCTGTCCAAAAGCGCCCGGGTGAGTTCCTCCGCGCCGATCTCTTTCTGACGCAGCAGATCGTGAGCCTCGAAAATGGACAATTCATGAAGATCCATTAAACATTCCTTACCCGAGCACCTTCGGCACGATGAAATTTCCATCCTCTTTTTCAGGAGCGTTGGCCAATGCCGCCGCGGTGTCGAGGTGGCTGTGGGGCGCGTCCTCCCGAAAGGCGTTGGTCCGTGAAACGGCGTGAGAGGTGGCGCGGACCCCCTTGGTGTCGACGGTTTTCAGTTGATCGACATAATCGAGGACCGTTCCGATCTGATCGACAAATTTTTCGATCGCAGCCGCGTCGAGTTCCAGCCGGGCCAGCTGGGCCACGTAAATAATTTCTTCCCTGGTGATTTTCACGCGCACCTCACAGCTTCTGAGTTTTGGTCACTTCTTCCCGCGCAAAGCGGCCCTTTGGGACGGCTTGGCCACTAATTCGCCCCGACCACTATTGGGCGATACCCCTCTTTTTTCAGCCGCGCGAGGTCATCACCGGCTGCATCGCGGCTGGCGTATGGCCCCACACGGATGCGAAACCAGATGCCCTTGCCGGGGACGACGGCAATGACCTTGTAGGCCGGATAGCCGCGGTCCTTGAGTTTCTTGACCACCGCGTCGGCCTCGGCCAGGTCCTTTATGGAAACCGCCTGGATCGTCACCTTTCCGGGGTCATCCGCTGGAGAACCGTTGCCGTCCTTGGCCGGACTCGAACTGAGCGTCTCCGAGGGTCCGATCGGTTTGGTATCGGTTTTTTTTTTCGCCGTCTTTACGGCAGGGTGCTTCCTGACCGCCGGCGGCGCCTCCGCCGCATGGGAGTCCCTTGCCGGCGGTCGTTTTTCCAGAAGCTTTTCCGGATTGGTTTGCGGTGGCGAATACGGGGCGCTCGGGCCGCTTTTTTTCAATTCCTCGTAAAAATCGAGTTCGGTTTTGGTTTTCGCCTCGCCGGTTTCCACCTCGACCGGCGCCAGCTGCTTTCGGGTGTCGGCCGCAATCAGGCCCTCGAGTTCCCGCGTGAGCTTGTGAATGTCGAACGTCACCGGCGCCGTCCCGCGCCCCACCAGAACGCCGATTCCGAACATCCAGGCCGAAATAAGGATGATAACGGCATATCGGCCCCATGCGATCCGGCGGGGACTGGAGGGACCGTTCACCGCCGCTTTTTGTTTGCCGTCATTCGCCACGGTGTATACAGGTGTATAGACACAATTTTATGGGGGCCACAAATGGTTCCAACTCCGGCAAGGTGCCCTGCTCGGGCAGGTTACATTTTTTCGGGAGCATCGACCCCTAGCAGCACGAGCCCGTTTCGGATCACCGTGCGGATCGATTCCACGAGGCACAGCCGACCGCAACTGAGCACCGGGTCTTCGGACAACACCCGGTGTTTGTTGTAATAGGCGTGAAAAGCCGCCGCCAGGTTCATGAGAAAAAAGGTGATGCGATGCGGCTCCAGTTTTTCGGCGCTCAGGGCCACCGTCGCGGGATATTGCGCCAGGGTCTTGATCAACAGGATTTCTTCGGCCTCCAGCAGCCGCGCGACGGCGGTCTCGTTCCAGCCGACATCCGCCAGGCCGTTTGCAGCGGCTTTGCGGATGATGCTCGAAATCCGGGCATGTACGTACTGAACGTAATAGACCGGGTTTTCGTTGGTCTGCTGCTTGGCCACCTCCAGATCGAAGTCAAGGGGGCTCTCGTAATGGCGGGTCAAAAAAATGAAGCGGGCCGCGTCTTTGCCGACTTCATCTATGACGTCGCGCAAGGTCACGAACTCGCCGGCGCGGGTCGACATGGCCACCGGCTGCCCGCCCCGCAGCAGGTTGACCAGCTGGACCAGGATGACCTGGAACTGGTCACGCTTGCGACCGCCGGCTTCGATGGCCGCCTGCAGGCGGGGGATGTAGCCATGATGATCGGCACCCCAAACATCGATGACGCGCTTGAACCCGCGCCGGTACTTGTTCTCGTGATAGGCGATATCGGAGGCAAAATAGGTCGTCTGGCCGTTTTGGCGCACGACCACGCGGTCCTTCTCGTCTCCGAGATCGCTGGTCCTGAACCACAGCGCGCCGTCTTTTTCGTATGCGATGCCGCGTTTTTGCGAATCGGCGAGGATGCGCTCCACCTCCCCGGAATCATACAGGCTCTGCTCGCTGAACCACTCGTCGAACGACACGCCGAACAGGTCCAGGTCTTCGCGGATGCCGGCCATGATAGTGCCGGCCGCCGTGCGCGCGCACGCCATCACGGCCTCGTCCTCCCCGCACCGCAGCAGCGCATCGCCCTGCCGCTCCTTGATCCGCGCGGCGATATCGCGGATGTAATCCCCCTGATAACACTCTTGCGGGAAGGGGTCGTTCTCGCCGAAAAGCGCGCGGTACCGGAGAAACACCGACCGGCCGAGGGTCTGGATCTGCCGGCCGGAATCGTTGATGTAGTATTCCCGCTGAACGTCGTAACCGCAGAAGGCCAGGATGTTGGCGACGGCATCGCCCACGGCGGCGCCGCGGCCGTGTCCGACATGCAGAGGGCCGGTCGGATTGGAACTGACGAACTCCACCTGCACCTTCTCGCCCCGGCCCAATTCCGAAGCCCCGTAGCGCCGATCGGCGGCCCGGATTTCCTGCAGCACCGGGTGCCAGGCGGCGGGCGTGACGTAAAAGTTGATAAACCCCGGCCCGGCGACCTCCACCTTTTCGAGCAGGCGCTGCGAATCGCTGAGCTGCTCGACGATCACCTGGGCAATTTTGCGGGGGGCCATCTTTTGCAGCGAGGCCGTGACCATGGCGAAGTTGGTCGAAAAATCACCATGCGCTTCGAGCTTGGGTTCTTCGAGATTCACCGCGGGAAATTCTGCCGATGGCAGCAATCCCTGCGCGTGGGCCAGCGAGGCGGCCTCGATGATCAGTTTTTTTATTCGATTCTTCATCCGCTGACTGACGCCGGAAGGGCGAGTCCTTAAAATGATTATAAAACTCTATTTTGTAGTGAATTTCAGGGGACAAGTCAAGAAAGTTCGAGCCGCTGAGCCTAGCGACCAAAGTCCAATGGCACCGGATGAAGTTCCGCATTTTTTTGTTGACGGGTCAGGCGGTTCGGTATACTGGTTCGTCAACAGTCGGCAGAAGCCGACGGTAGCCCGACATCCGGAAAATTTAACCCCAAAATGTGAAGCCACGAAGGCAGCGTGCACCACGAAGGTGCCGCAAAGCCCGTGGTTTTTTTGTTTTTAAAGGAGGAAGAAATGAAAAAGGTCTGTGTCCCGGCATTCCTATGGCTTGCAGCGATCTTATGGGTCGCGCCCGCAGCGGCTCACTTCGGGATGGTGATTCCCTCGGATCCGATGGTCATGCCGCAAGACGAAAAAAACCTCGCCCTGCAGCTCTCTTTTTCCCACCCTTTCGAAGGAGTGGGCATGGAGCTGGAGAAACCCAAGGCCTTCGGAGTGGTGGCGAACGGCAAAAAAGAGGATCTCGGATCGTCCTTGCAACCCATAAAGGTGATGGACCACCAAGCCTGGCGGGCAAATTACGCCATCAAGCGGCCCGGGGTCTACATGTTTTACATGGAACCGCAGCCCTACTGGGAGCCGGCCGAGGACCTGTTCATCATTCATTACACCAAATCGGTGGTGACGGCCTTCGGCGACGATGAGGGCTGGGATGCGGAGATCGGCCTTAAAACCGAGATCGTGCCCCTGTCGAAGCCCTACGGCCTGTATGCCGGCAACGTCTTTCAGGGCATCGTCAAGCTGGATGGCCGGCCGGTGCCCTATGCCGAAGTCGAAATCGAGTTCTACAATAAGGATAAAAAGGCCGCGGCCCCGACCGATTACATGATCACCCAGACCATCAAGGCCGACCATAACGGCGTGTTCACCTATGCGGCGCCCCGGCCCGGCTGGTGGGGATTTTCGGCTTTGAACGAGGCCGATTTCAAAATCAAGAAAGACGGCCAGGACAAGGCGGTCGAGATCGGCGCCGTGCTCTGGGTGCACTTTGAACCATGGCAACAAAAATAAAACCGCCGGTGCGTTTTAGAAAAAGGGATGCTGCCTATTAAACTAAGGGGGGCTCAATATTTAAATATTCATGGTTCAAGGAGATGGCCCGATGATACGAAAACAACTGGCGATCATGTTGATGTGTTTGATGATGTCGGTGGCGAGTTCCCGGGCGCAAGACGAGCCCACCCGCCAGGAGGTTGATCAACTCAAACAAAGAATTGAAGAACTGGAAAATAAGCAGACAATAGATGCGGAAGAGTTCGGCAAGCTGTCCGATCTGATCAAACACGTGTCCATCGGTGGAGTTCTGTCCGGTGCCTACCAATACGAATGGGTCAGCGGCCCCTCCAACCCGGATGACCTGGGCCGCGGGGCAATTGCGTTTCAACCGGAAGTCAGCATCACACCCACCGAGGCCGACGAGGTTTTCTTCAAGTTCGGTTTTGCCGCCGGCAACGGCCTGCCCGGTGTCACCCCTTTCATCCTGGCTCCCTGGGCGGCCGGCCTGGAAGACGATGTCAAGGACATCAACGGCCGCAACCGGGACTACCTGCTGCAAGCCTGGTACAAACACACCTTCGCTTTCGGCGAAGACCACTCGCTGGGGTTGACCGGCGGGATTATCGACTCTACGAATTACCTGGACGACAATGCCTATGCCAACTGCGAGTACACCCAGTTCATGAACGAGGCCCTGGTCAATGCGTCCAATGGGTTTCTGCCCTCCTGGGATATCGGCGGCGCCCTGGAGTGGGACTTCGGACCTTTCGGTGTCAGGGGCGTGTATATGAACGTGGGCGAAAACGAAGACGGCAATAACTACAATTTTTTCGGCGCTCAATTCAACTATACGCTGAAAACCACGCTGGGAGAAGGCCACTATCGGGTGAACTACAATTTCACCAGCAAGGCCTTCCTCGATCCGGATGAAACGGCAGAAGAGCGGCGGGACGCGCTTATCTTTTCCTTCGATCAGGAATTAGGCGATATCTTCGGGGCCTGGATCCGCTTGGGCTTCGGTTCCGACAATGCGTTGGTCGACTACAAGAGCCTTTACTCGGGTGGCATCAACATCAGCGGCAATTTGTGGGGCCGCGAGCAGGACAACATCGGTATCGGTTACGGCTACCTGGACGGTCCCGAGCAGACCGCAGAAAGCATTGCGTACACCCATGTGGCGGAGGGATATGTGCGCTTCGGGCTGAATGAATATCTGGCCCTGACCTTTGATCTGCAATACATGAAAGATGCGTATAAGGCCGGCGAAAACGATGTCGACGGCTGGATTGCCGGCGTGCGGGCGACGTGCGAATTCTGATGTGAGACTCACGCAAACATATCGTGGGTCAGTCTGATTGGAGAAAAAAGTCCATGCATATCTCCGAAGGGGTTCTCTCGGCGCCGGTGCTGATTTCCGGCGGCATTCTGGCCGCCGTCGGCACGGCGATCGGCCTTAAAAAAATCGACTACGATCACCTGGCCCGGGTCGGCATCCTGTCGGCCACCTTTTTCGTGGCCTCCCTGGTGCACGTCCCCATCGGCCCGTCCAGCGTGCACCTGATCCTGAACGGCATCGTGGGGCTGCTGCTGGGATGGGCCGCCTTTCCGGCGATTCTGGTGGCCCTGCTGCTGCAGGCGGTTTTTTTCCAGTTTGGCGGGATCACCACCCTGGGCGTCAACACCATCATCATGGCCCTGCCGGCGGTTATCTGCTATTACCTGTTTTCACCCCTGTTGCGGAAAAATCAAAAAGTTCTCCTTCTGGCCGGATTCGGCTGCGGGTTTTGCGCCGTCCTGCTCGGGGCCCTTATCGTGGGCCTGGCCCTGATGCTTACGCAGGAAAATTTCCTGACGGTGGCCACGTTGGTGGTCACCGCCCATATACCGGTCATGATCATCGAGGGTATTGTCACGGCCTTCTGCATCGTCTTTCTCAAGAAGGTTCAACCGGCCATGCTGCCATAAATTTATCCGTTCGGATAAATTTATTAGGTGAGAAAAATGATGATAAAAAAAGGACAATCCAAGAGCATTATGGTCAATATTACCGAAAGAAAATTGTCGCTTAATATCGGGTTGATTTCTCTTATCGCGGCCTTTCTTCCGCTGCTATCTTGCAGCCAGGCGCTGGCCCACAACGTGACCGTCTTCGCCTGGGTCGAAGGCGACACGGTCCACGTCGAGAGCAAATACAGCGGCGGCCGCCGGCCGATGGCCGCACCCGTGGAGGTCTACGACAGCCGGGGCGGCCTCCTGCTGCAGGGGGCGACCGATGACAACGGCGAATTTTCCTTCAAGGTGCCGACCAAAACCGAAATGAAAGTGGTCGTGCTGGCCGGCATGGGCCACCGGGGCGAGTGGACGATTCCCCTGGCGGATCTCACCGGCGCCGAACCTGCACCGCCCGTGGTGCCGGCCGACCCCGAGCCCGCCGCGACCGGCACGGATCAATCCAAAAACGGGCTTTCCGCTGCAAACGGCAATCCGGCCGCCGCCGCAGGCGTGACCGCCGACCAGGTACAGAATGCCGTCGAAAGGGCGCTGGACACCAAGCTGCAGCCGCTCATGAAACTGCTGGTCGAAACGCGCCGCAGCGGGCCGTCGGTCACCGATATCCTGGGCGGCATCGGCTACATTTTCGGTTTGATCGGTGTGGCTGCCTATGTCAGCGCCAAGCGTCGAAAACCCTGAGAGTCTGCAGTCATTTGAACGGTATCCGATGCTCAACGAACCCTTTGCAATCGGCAATTCGATCATCCACCGCATCGATCCGCGGTTCAAAGTGGTCACCGCGGTCATGTTTTCGATCGTCGTCGCCGTTTCGTACCGCTTTCCGACCCTTCTGGCCGCCCTGGTGGCAGCCGCCGTCCTGACCCTGGCCGCCCGCCTGAAACTCACGGCCGTCGCCGCCCGGCTGGCCGTCGTCATCGGTTTTCTTTGCCTGCTGTGGGTCCTCTTGCCGCTGACCTTCGGCGGCGATGCGCTGGTGCGTCTCGGTCCGCTGACCCTGTCCCGAGCCGGGGTCATTCTGGCCGCCCAGGTTTCGCTCAAGTCACTGGCCATCATGCTGGCCTTCATCGCCCTGATCACGACCATGAACTTCACCACCTTGGGACATGCCCTGGACCGGTTGCACCTGTCGGGCAAATTCGTCCATCTGCTGCTGATGACCTATCGCTATATTTTCGTCATCGAGCAGGAATACCAGCGCATGGTGCGGGCGGCGAAGATCCGCGGCTTCCGGCCGGGAACCAACCTGCACACCTACCAGACGTTGGCCTATTTTGTGGCGATGCTCTTCGTGCGCGCGGCGGCCCGCGCCGACCGAGTCTATCGCGCCATGCGCTGCCGCGGCTTCAACGGCCGTCTTTACTGCCTGGCCGACTTCCCGCCCCGGCCCGCCAACTGGGTATTTGCGGCCCTCATGGCGCTTTCCGTTTTTGCCCTGACTTTTCTGGAGTGGGGCAACCTCCCGTAAACCGGTTGCTTTTTACCAGATTCGACACTACATTGGCCTCCATCGTTATGCGGGTGCGTCGAATCGACGCACCCGCGTGATTCAATCCGCCCGCAGCCCCCGCTGACCCGGCCCGCGGGCGCCTGAGAGTCGAACCGCCAATGCCAGAAACTCCGATTATCAAACTCGAGGGCATCACCTTTCACTATCCGGGCGCGGCACCCGTGCTGAAGGATCTCGACTTCACCCTTTCCGCGCGTGACCACATCGGCCTGATCGCCCCTAACGGCAGCGGTAAAACCACTCTTTTCCACATCATCATGGGCTTGATCAAACCGGACGCGGGCCGGATCGAGATTTTCGGGCGACCTGCCGCAGCAGAAGCGGATTTCGCCGCCGCTCGCCGCCAAATCGGCCTGCTCTTCCAGGATGCCGACGACCAGCTCTTCAGCCCGACGGTTTTGGAAGATGTGGCTTTCGGCCCGCTCAATCTGGGAAAAAGCAAGACCGAGGCCATCGACATCTCCCGCAAAACCCTTTCTTTTCTGGGTTTGGAAGGGTTTGAGAACCGCATCACCATCCGGCTTTCCGGCGGTGAAAAGCGGCTGGTGGCATTGGCCACGATCCTGGCGATGGAGCCGTGCGCCCTGCTGCTGGACGAACCGAGCGCCGGACTGGACGAGGCCACCAAAAACAGGCTGGTCGACATATTGAAAAGCCTGGATATCAGCTACGTCATCGTTTCCCACGAGTTCGATTTTCTGTCCGAAATCACCGACAGGATCTACACCCTCCGGGACGGCCGGATTCAGGTGGACTCCGCCGTACACCTCCACGAACATGTGCATGCGCATCCATATGGCATTCAGCCCCATAAACACGATTGAAAAGCGCGGGGCGTAAATGATAAAATTGTCTTTCGGGCAAGACGTGGATACAGGTGAATAGGACAAACTGCTTTAGAAGGATAAGGTTTTACAGGGAAAGGAGGGGTCATGGACAGAGCCCTTACCAGGACAGAAAAGGCCGGGGTGGGGCTGATTGCCCTGAGCACGGTCGGCGTCCTGGCCGCGTTGCTGGTTCATGGGCCGATTCCTCAATCGGCGAGCTACCATGCGTTTGCCGACAACAGGACCCTAGCGGGCATTCCGAATTTTGCAGATGTCGTCTCCAATCTTTTTTATGTGCTGGTCGGGGTGTTGGGCCTCTATAAAATGTCGGTAAGCGGCACACTTCGTATTGTCGACGAGAACAAAGCGGGCTATCAGGTGTTTTTCGCAGGGGTGGCCCTGGTCGGGCTGGGGTCCGGCTATTATCACCTGGTACCCACCAATGCAACTCTGGTCTGGGACCGCATCCCGATGACGGTGGCGTTCATGGCGCTTTTTTCCATCATCGTCAGCGAGTTCGTGTCGATCCGATCCGGCGTGAAACTCCTGGTTCCGCTCGTGGCGGCCGGCATCCTGTCGGTGGTGTACTGGTACTGGACGGAGGCCGCCGGTCGCGGAGACCTGCGGCCCTACATCCTCGTCCAGTTTCTGCCGATGGTCGTCATTCCCGTCATCCTCGTTTGTTTCCCCTCTGTTTTTACCAGGGTTAGCGGGTATTGGTGGCTTCTGGCGGCCTATGTCCTCGCCAAATTGTTCGAACATTTCGACCGGGAAATTTTCGGGATCCTGGGTTTCGTCAGTGGGCACACCCTGAAACACCTCGCTTCGGCCGTGGGCGTGTATATTTTGCTGGTTTCGTATTCCCGGCGTTGCAGCGTCAAAAAAACACCTCACAAACTGACCTCCCGATTGGTATTATCATCGCCGGGCTGATCTCATTGGATCGAAACGGTCTATCCAAATTTAGGAATTTTTCACTGAAGCATTAGAGTTTCTTTCTCGATCAAACTGGCCGCTTTTCAGGCCAGCGGCAGGGCTGAACCTTAAGCCTCAAATCGCATTCATCATTCGACCCTGCACCGTAAACCGTGAACCTTTTACCCATCTTTTATTATACGCCAACGACCGATACCAGCAGCCAAAACCTAAAGGATTGAGACATGCGACATATCGCTTTCGTCTGTGGACAAAAAAGGTGGCAGATCACCTGGGGGGTGTTCGGCTGCATCGTGGGGGCGATGGTTTTGTACGCTCAGGGCTGCAGCGGCCCGACGTTGAAGCCCTGGCACACCCAAAAGCTGACCGAGGAATTCACGGTTAGAAGCCTGGCCGAAATCCATACCCTCGATGACTATGTGAACCTGGAAACGCGGTTGTTTGCGCAACTGGAAGAAAAAGTCTACGCCTCTACGGGAACCGGCCCCGAATATGAACTCGTGCGCTACAGTGCCGGCAGTCAGGCCGATCCGCAGATTCGGACCCCCAACTGGAACCACACCTTCGAACTTCCCGCCGATTCACCTGTCGGCGGCGCCCTCCTGCTGCACGGCATGTCGGATTCGCCTTACAGCCTCCGGGCCCTGGCCCTGACCCTCAATCGGCACCATTTCTGGGTTGTCGGTTTGCGCCTGCCCGGTCACGGAACGGCGCCCTCGGGGCTCAGGTTCGTCACCTGGCAGGATATGGCGGCCGCGGTGCAGCTGGGCATGACGCACCTGGCGGCCAAGGTGGGACAAAAGCCGATCCACATCGTGGGCTATTCGACCGGAGCGCCGCTGGCTCTGAACTTCAGCCTGGATGCCCTCGAAAAAACAGCATCGCCGCTGCCGGCAAGCCTGGTCCTTATTTCCCCGGCCATAGGGGTTCACTGGGCCGCCGGACTGGCCGGCTTCAAGGATGGGCTGTCCCGCATACCCGGCCTGGGGGGACTCGCCTGGCTGTCGATTCAGCCCGAATTCGATCCCTTCAAGTACAACTCTTTTACCACCAATGCCGGGGCCCAGGTTCACCGCCTGACCCGCTCGGTGTCCAAACGCATTGCGGACCGGACCCGCAGCGGTCCATCAGCGCTTTTTCCTCCGACCCTGGTATTTAAATCGACTGTCGATGCCACCGTTTCGCCAAATGCCGTGGTTGACAATCTGCTCCGGCACCTGGAGCCTGCGAGGCATGAACTGGTGTTGTTCGACATCAACCGGTTTGCGGCCAAAAACAAACTGCTGATCGACGACCCGGCTCCGCTGACTGACCGCTTGATGGCCGATAAGACCCTGCCGTTCACGCTGACATTGGTCACCAACGAGGACCCCCAAAGCCCGCGGCTCATCGCGCGCAATAAGGCCCCTTTTTCGAGCAATTCGGAGCCGAAGCCCCTGCACCTGGCCTGGCCGACCGGCGTGATCTCTTTATCCCATGTGGCGCTGCCGTTTCCTCCCGACGATCCGCTCTACGGTCAGCGCCCGCCCGACGATGAGACCGTTCTCTTTTTAGGGCAGATGGCGCTTCAGGGTGAGCGCGGGCTGTTGAAGATATCTTACGACTGGCTCGTGCGCTTGAGGTACAACCCTTTCTACGGCTTCCTGGAAAGCCGGACGTTGCAGTGGATGGAGAGCGCCGGCAATCGCTAACCGTTCAGGCAAGAGGCCGGCCGTAAGGAGCGCCTTCCCGCACTTGCGAAATTCCTTACCCCTAGTTTTCCCTAGTGATCCATACTTGGTTTATTGGCGTTGACGGTTTCGGGCCGGTTCTTCTATTTTTAAATCAGCATCACACCGGCACCGAAGGAGCATCCATGA
>JBAPWQ010000340.1:0-2999 GCA_049283795.1 Desulfobacterales bacterium
GGAAACTTGATACTCGAAACTCGCAAATAGGGATTCGAAACCGATCCCATGTGGCAATAGAATCTCTGAATCTCAAATCGGTTCCATCCGCCAACCTTGCACCCTGAACCCTTGAACCCTGAACCTTTCTTTTATCACGCCCGGCTGACCGTGACGAAGTTCTCCTGCATCGCCACGCCGCCGCCGGCGGGGTCCCAGAGGTCAATTCCGCCGCACATGAGTTTGTTGTCCGCCACCCCGCGGTTGAAGGCCCGGCTTTCGACCGGCAGGGTGTGGCCGAACCCGTGCAGCATGAACACCGCTTCGGGATGGATCATCGTGGTCAGCTTGACCGGCAGTTTTCCGGAATGACCGTTGCCCGAAACCCACACCATGTCGCCGTCGGCCAATCCGAGATTGCGGCCGGCCTCCTGGTTCATCCACAGGGTGTTTTCCGACACCTGCTCGAACAGCAGCGGATTGTTGACGGTGTGACCCTGGGTGTGGACCGCGCAGCGGCCGAATGTCAAGCGAAAACTGCCGGCCGGCGGATGGGTGGATTCGTAAGGCTTGAGCGACTTGATCCCCTGGTCGTCCCAGGCCGCGTTAACCATCTCTATTTTGCCCGAAGGCGTCTTGAAGGCCAGTTCCCGGCTGTCGCGATACCGCGGTCCGGCGGCCAGCGGCACGAAGCCGGTTTCATCGAAGTCCGCCAGGCTGACGCCCGTGCCGTCGAGCTGATGGTTCCAGATCGCCTCGATACTCTCGAAGGAAAGCGGCGCCAGTCCCAGGCGCCGGGCCAGACCACACAGGATCTCCCAGTCCGCGCGTGTGTCGTAGCGCGGCGGCACGGCGCGGCGGCGGGTGAAGAAATAGGGGGCGAGATCGTTTTTGGAGGCCAGAATCGATTCTCTTTCCAGGTAGGGGGAAAGCGGCAGCACGACATCGGAAAACCAGGCGGTGTCGCTCCAGGTGAAGGTCACCGACAAGAGAAAATCCAGCTTTGAAAATACCTTCTTGAGCGCTTCGGGGTCCGGAAACGCCATCAGGGGGTCATGCCGGTAAGCGATGTAGGCCTTGACCGGGTAGGGATCCCCGGTTTCGATGGCCTTGAAGGCCAGGTGCAGCAGCCCCGGCCCGGCATCGAAATAGGGATAGCGCCAACCGACCCCGTCGGCGCGTTTTTCTTCGACCTTGGGAAAAAGATCCACCAGGGCCTTGAGCCCCTTGCGGCCCACATCCCCGGGCTTGTTGGCCAGCGGCAGGCCGCCGCGCGCCCCGACCGACCCCAGGAGGGCGTTGATGATATAAATCGTGCGCGACATGTAGAAGGAATCTTTGTAGCGCGAGTTCATCCAGCCCGGATGCCACAGCACCGCCGGTTTGGCTTTGGACAGATCGCGCGCGAAATCGATGATCTCATCGGCGGCAATACCGGTTTCGGTTTCGGCCCACTGCGGCGTATACGGTTTGACGAACGCCATCAGGGCGTCGAGGTCCTTGATCCAGCTGAAGGCGAAATCGGCATCGTAGAGCTTGTGCTGCAGCAGCACGTGAATCACCCCCAGGTTGAGCGCGTAGTCGGAGCCGGGTCGGATCATGAGAAAACGATTGGCTTTGGTGGCCGGCACGTTGGCGCGGATGTCGATCACCGTCAGTTTGCAGCCCCGCTCCATGGCAGCCAGCAGGTCGTTGACCTCCTTGACGTTAATGGCCTCGAACATGTTGCGGGTCTGCAGGACCACGTGGCGCGCGTTTTTCAGATCGTACACCACGCCCTTGCGCCCGAAGCCGAAAAGCGACTGGGCCGCGTGCTGGACGTTGCGGGCGCAGGCCGAATCGTGATTGCACCAGTTGGGAGAGCCGAGCCCGCGCACGAAGGCGCGGTGCAGGTCACGGAAAGGCCCGCCGCGGTCGGAGAACAGCACGCTTCGGCCGCCGTAGGCGTCGATGACTTTTTTCAGCCGTTCGGCCGTGTAATCCAGGGCCGCGTCCCAGCTAACCGACTCCCACTTGCCCTCGCCCCTTTCGCCACGGCGGATCATGGGTTTCTGCAGGCGCTCGGAGTCCTTGATCAGGGCGGCGCCGGCCGCGCCGCGGCCGCATAGTGCGCCGTTGATGCCATCGAAATGGGGGTTGCCCTGGAGAAAGCGGATCTGTCCGTTTTCCTCTTCCACCATGATCGGGCAGCGCACGGTACACATGCCGCAGACGCTGTACACTTTCCGAACCGCCATGTTTCAGCCCTCCTCGTTGCTTGCGGATTTTTTTTAGAATCGGTGGCGACGCGATCGACCGCCTGCGGGTATCTTGCGGCGGCCGGCCGGCCCATTCGTTTTACTAAGCACCGGTCCATATGCTCCTACACAAAAAAGACCGGATATGTCAATAATGATATAGGCCGACATGATCGCATGGACGACGGTCGCCCGATCTGGTATGCAATCCATTGAAACCCCTATGATTCATCACGGGAGGCCACCATATGGAAAAAAAAGAGTCGCCGTTTCGCATCCGCTCCAAAATCTGGGTGGAAGACACCAACGGCAAGGTCGTGTTCGGCCTGGGAAGATACCGCATCCTCGAAGCCGTCCAGCGCCTCGGATCGCTGCAGGCCGCCGCCCAGGAACTCAAGATGAGCTACCGCGCGATCTGGGGACGCATCAGCGCCACCGAGAAGCGCCTCGGAAAGCCGCTGTTGATCCGCAAGCCCAAAGGCTCGCGCCTAACGCCCCTCGGGGAAACGCTCCTGAAGCAGTTCCAGCGTCTCCAGAAAATCGTGGAAACCGAATCCGACGACGTCTTCAGGGATCTCATGGCGGCCTACCTCGACCACTGAGCCGGCGGCTGCGCCCCATTGAATATTCAAGCCTTGTGCGTTCACCCACCCTAAAAAAATTTTTTCCGTCCAGCTATGTCATAATTGACATATAGACGCCGCTCTGCTAAATCCATCCAGCATCTGTTTCCGGCACGCGGGCCGAACCGGTCACAACTCAAAAGCCGACAGACATCACTTT
>JBAPWQ010000341.1:0-2931 GCA_049283795.1 Desulfobacterales bacterium
GCTGTCGGATGTCGACTACCGTGAAACCAATATAAAACTGAGTTCCGGCGACAGACTGATATTTTACACGGATGGCATCGTCGAGGCGGTTAATGAGAGCAACGAGATGTTCGGGTTCGAGCGCCTGTTAGAAATGATCGAAGTCATCGAGGCCGAAACGGCCGAGGGCATGCTCGAGGAAATTCAAGAAAACGTCAACCGGTTTGTCGGCAAGGCCGAGCAGCACGACGATTTAACTATAATCGTTTTGAACACCAAATAATCACATGCGATCCTTGCAAGAGGTGATAATTGGAATAACGTCAACGGTTCGTCCCTCATCGCTGTCTTTTATCCCGGCATCGATGGCCTGGCGGACGTAAATCCGGTACATCGCATCTTCCCACGTGGTGCTGTCGGGCAGGTCGTCCACCAGCTGATGGACCTGTGCCTTTATACTGTCACTCTGCATGCTCATCTCTCCTATGGGCCTTGATCAAGCATCCTTAATTTGCGTTGCGTAGGCTTTTATATCCAATTTTCAAGCTGCAACCCTTCGATACGGTCAAACTCCTGCATATTGTTTGTCACCAATTTGAGCCCGCGAGACCTGGCATGGCCGGCAATCATCATATCATAGGGACCTATTGGTTTTCCCATACCGTATAATGCAGCCCTTATCTGTCCGAAATGATATGCCGCCGATTCGTCAAAGGGCAGCACGTCCAGGCGGGCCACCATGGCTTCGATATCCGCCAGGTTTCGCTCCGCCTGTTGCGAATGCTCTGCACCAAAGACCAATTCCCCCAAAGTCACGGTGGAAATGGCCATCCGCCCATGATGTTTTTCGAAATGCCGTTTAACCGTTTGAGGACGATTCTTCATTGTGTAAATGACAATGTTTGTATCCAGCATATATTTGAGCATCAAAAGGTATCCCGCACTTGGTCTTCCGGTTGCTTCCGTGACTCCATAAAATCGCTGGAAGCCCCGGGACCATCAAACCACTCATCCCATGATTGCCCTGCAGGTGAAATGATGCGCCTGTTTCCAATGGCTATGATTTCCACATCCTTTATCGATTCTGAAAAAGCGACTTCCTTGGGCAGGCGAACGGCCTGACTCCGGTTGCTTTTAAAAAGCTTAGTTTTCACGCATCCCACAACTGAACCTCCAATCTTTAACAGATAATGAGGTAATGAATATAATATGGCTGTCGGGATATGTCAATTGGATATACCATAATTGGGGAAGGGGTATCAGAGGGCAGTCATGCAGTGACTGCTGACCGGTCATGCAGTGGTCTACAACCGCTGCCATCTCGGGCTTTGCTCAGCATTGCGGCGGCCGGCCGACCCTTGATGAAATTGAGGATCAGCAAGGGAAAGGCGATGACGGTGGCGATCACGCTCAATTGGTAGGAGGGGTAGAAGAGAAGAACGGCGCAAATGCCGATCACATACCGTGCCACCGTGGACACACCCTTTCGAAAATAGCCTACCACGGCGACGTTCAGGCAGAATATGCCCAAAATGGTGAAGAAAAAAGTAAAGACGATATGAGCGATGGCCTTGGCCAGGGGCAGGGTGTGGAGCACCGGGACGATCAGCAGGGATGTTCCGCTCAACGACAAAATGAAGGTCAGCCCGATGAAGTATTTGGGTAGGGCCACGCGGGCGGCATAAACCCCGGTTTTGATCGGATCGGTGCCCATCACGGAAGCGGCGGCATAGGCCGAAAGAGCCACCGGCGGGGTGACCTCGGCCAGGACCGCGAAATAGAATAAAAACATATGGGTCGCCATCAAGGCCGCTTCTTCCGGGATCCCGTTGAGCATGGCCAGCTGTTGAATCGTGGGCGCCGTCAGGGCGGAGGTCAGCACGTAGGTGGCGATCGGCGGGACCCCCATCCCCAGTACCAGACTGAAAAACCCGGTAAACAGCACGGCCAGCAGGATACTGCTGCCGGAAATGTCCATCAAAATGATGGAAAACTTGGAAGCCAGGCCGCTCATCACCATCATCGACATGATCATGTTGGCGGCGATCACGGCGCTGGCAATGGGCAGAAGGCTGATGATTCCTTCTTCCAAGGCTTTTGCCAGGTTGCGCAGGGGCGGCCGAATGCTCGGATCGGCATAGGCAAAAATGACAAAAAGGATCGCGGCCGCGGTGACCGTGAGGTTGATGGAAAATCCCTTGTAAATCATGACGATGATAAAGATGATGGGGATGAACACGTAGCAGTAGCGCTTGAAATAGGAAAAATCGATCAGGGCCGAAATTTCGAGCGGGGGCAGGTTCATCTTTCTGACGTAAAGCTCGTTATACGTAAAAATCCCCAATAAATATAGAAGCATCGGTCCAGTCGCCATGATAATTATCAGCGAGTAGGGAATCGAGAGCAGCTCGACCATGATAAAGGAGATCGACCCCATCACCGGCGGCGTGATATAGGCGATCGATCCCACCGTGGCGATGACGCCGGCGGCCACCTGTTTGTCGTAGCCCACCTTTTGGAACAGCGGCTTGGTCAGGGTGGCGACGAACTGGGTATCCGAGGCCCCCGACCCCGAAAACATTCCCATCAACACCGCCATTATCGAACAGGCCCGGCCTGGAGAGGCGGGGCTGCGGCCGACAAAGAGCAACGCGATGTTGGCGATGATCTGGCCGAAGTTCAGCCGGGTCACTATCGCGCCCATGATGGTGAAATAGATGAGATATTTGACCGAAACGCCCGTGATCGAGCCGAAGATGCCCGCCTCGGTTTCACAGTACATCTTGCCCAGAAGCATATCGAAGTCGAAACCGGGGCTGGCGAAAAGGCCGGGGATAGCGTCGCCGTAGAGGTTATAGAGCAGAAAAAACATCACGATGGTCGGCATGATCGGACCACTGAGGCGAAAAATCACCCCGAGCACCAGCAGGATCTGGGCGAAAGACATGATCA
>JBAPWQ010000342.1:0-7857 GCA_049283795.1 Desulfobacterales bacterium
GATCATGGATTTGACCGAGCCGAGAGCGCAGCGGTCGGGGGCGGCGCCGGCGGATTCCCAGAGGCGGCACAGGCTGCGCAGTTCGGTGGCATCGCCGACGGGGGTGCCCGCCCCGTGGCATTCGATCAGGTCCACCGCCTCCGGTGGCAAACCGGCGGCTGCATAGGCTGACCGCATGGCGCGCAGCTGACCTTCGGTGTCGGGGGCCAGAAGATTGCCGTGCATGTCGTTTGACAGGCCGATGCCGCGAATCAGGCCGTAAATGCGGTCATTGTCCGCGACGGCATCCGCCAGGCGCTTTAAAACGAGAATTCCGGCGCCCTCGCCGACCACCAGGCCGTCGGCGCCGCGGTCGAACGGGGCGCAGCGGCCCGAAGGCGACAGGGCTCGCAACTGGCTGAATCCCACTTGGGTGAACAGGCAGTCGGGCCGCGAGACGCCGCCGGCCAGCATGGCGTCGGCCCGGCCGGCCGCAAGTTCATCGCAGGCGAGCTTGACGGCATAAAGCGAGGAGGCGCAGGCCGCATCTAGGGTGAAGGCGCCGCCGCCGAGTCCGAGTCCGCCGGCCAGCAGGGCGGCAGGCAGGCTGGTAACGCGTGCCGCCGGCCTGCGTTTTGCCGGTGGCGGGCGGTAGGCGCCGGCACCGAAAAGATGATGTTCGATGAGTCCGCGGGCGAGATCCCGGGTCAGGGCCGAGGCCGAGTCGGTCGGCAGAGCGATGGCCGCCAGGACGACGCCGGTCCGGCGCCGGTCGCATCTGACCGGTATCGTGCCCGACAACGCCGTTTTGCCGACGGTCAGGACCAGGCGCAGCATCGGGTCGAGGTCTTGCAGGAGGTCCGGCGCGAGATCGAATCCAACCGGGTCGAAGTCTACGGGATCCAGGAAACAGCCGCGCCGGTGAAAGGCCTTGTCCGGCGCCGGGGTGCGGCTGACCATCAGGGCGGCGTCGGCGATCCACCGGTCCGCCGGGGCCTCGCTGCTGGCATCGAACCCGGAGACGATGTTGCGCCAGTAGGTGGACAGATCGGCAGCGCCCGGAAAAATTCCGGCCATTCCTACCACGGCGATCGGGGATCGTTTCGTCATGCGGCAACTACAGCGACGGCCGGTCGTCGATCGAGGAACCGTGGCTATGGGCTAACGGGCGGAGATTGGCGCCGCAAGAGAGACTCGCAAGCGGTGAGTCGGCGTCATAACCGACCGGGTCCCGCCGGCTTGACGGGTGAGCCGGTCGGCGGGCCGCCGGCCGGCCGACTGCGGTATTTAACAGCGGCTCTTTCATAAGAGACTTAATTAACCACAAAAACTTCCGCCGGTCAACCGTCAAAAAGGAGCGGCGCCGGGCGACTCGCGCCCCGTCGGGTATCCCGGAAGCGGAGCCGTTTCGGGTGGCGGTTGCGATGAGGGTAAAAGGGAAAAGGTCCCTCGCGCCGGTTGCGGCTTGCCTAAAACAGCCGCGAATGTTAAATTAAACCAGTTATAGATAAGGAACTCCTTCGGGTTCGGGTGCCGCACCGATTTGTCATGGTTAAAAGAAATTGGTTTCTGTATAGTCTTTACGCCGTTGTCCTGGCTGGTATTTTCGTTTACTATCTTTTCCCGGCCGAGCGGCTGAAGACCTTTGTCGTTCTGCAGGCCAACCGGATTTACCCGGCCGGCCGGGTGAGCGTCGATGCCGCGGGCCTGGTGTTTCCGCCGGGCGTGCGCCTCCACAACGTTCGCCTGGACCATGCGCACGGGCCGGTGCTGCTCGCAGACGATGTGGCGATCTATCCGCACCTCAAAAGCCTATTGAGTGACCGCAAGGTTTTCTCTTTCCAGATGACGGCTCACGAGGGTCTTGTCAGCGGAACGGCAGAGATGCAGGGCCGGCAGGTGGTGAGTGTCGATGCCGTGGTCTCGGGGATGAACCTCAGCGGCATTCCGGCTCTGCAGCAATTGTCCGCCGGCCGCATCGAGGGAATCCTGGGCGCAACAATCGCCTATGCCGCCGGCGTCGGCAAACCGGAAACCGTGAATGCCGCCGTTGACATCCAGCAAATGGCCGTCGCGCTGATGCCGCCTTTTTTAGGTCTCGATCACGTCCGTTTCGAAAAAGTTCATGCCGACGCTCTCCTGCGCAATCAGCGTCTCGAAGTTTCACGCATTGACCTGACCGGCGACCAGATCGAGGGCACTCTCGCGGGAACGGCTTCCCTGAGCCAGGACCTCATGCAAAGCGTCGTCAACATGAGTGGCACCATCATGCCGCAGAAACAATTTCTCGACAAGTCCGCGTTTCGGAATTCCGGATCCTTTCTAGCAGGCCTGAAGGCCAAAGGAGGGCTTCCGATTCGCATCAGCGGCCCGCTGGGCGCGCTGCAGGTGTCCACGAATTAACCCTTACAATTGGTCGATGATAATATGTACAAACATTTTTTTATCCTGCTGAATCTGCTGTTCATCGGAGCGATCGTCTACTTTGGCGTGAGCACCTTTTTTACGGTGACATCCGCGCACCTGGCACAGGTGCCGCAAGCTGTGGAAACCGGACCGGCGCCCGTGGCCCCCGAGCGCGGGAGCCAGCGGCCGCTGTCCGACTACAACCCGGTCGTCGAGCGCAACCTCTTCGACACCAAGGCGACCGCCGAAGCGACGTCCAAAAGCGTCGATGTCGATGAACTGGAACAAACGAGCCTCAAACTCAAGTTGTGGGGCACGGTGACCGGTCCGCCCGAGGAAGCCTATGCCGTCATCGAGGAAGCCGGAAAAAAAGAGCAGAACCTCTTTCGGGTGGGGGATGCGATTCAGGAGGCGACGGTCAAGATGATCCTGAGGGAAAAAATCATCCTGACTGTTCAGGGAAAAGATGAAGTCCTTGAGATCGAGAAGGCCGCCGGGCCCGGCGGGAAGGGGGGCAGGACTGTTGCCGGGCGTCCCGTGCCGGCCCAGGGTGTGGATCAGGCGCCGGTTCGCACGCAGAAAATAACGCTGCGGCGCAACCAGATCGAGAGTGCGGTTCAGGATGTCGCGCAGCTGATGGACCAGGTCAATATCCGGCCCCATTTCTCACAGGGACAGCCGGACGGCATGATGTTCTCCCGTATTCGGCCCAACTCGATCTTCATGCGCATGGGTCTCCGCAACGGCGATATCATCACCGGCGTCAACGGTCGCTCGATCGCCACGGTCGATGATGCCCTGAGTTTTTACGACGGGTTGAAATCGGCCGAAAACGTCACCGTGGACATCAAACGCGGCGGCCGGCCGCGCACCATAGAGTACAACATCAAGTAAACGGTCGGCACTGAAAATCCTGCGGCGGCTGCGGTCGCGATACCGATCTTTAACGTTCGCCGTCAAGAGACGTCATCGATGCCTGCAGACGTCGATCCTTACGACTCACCGGCACGTATCGTCTTAAATTATGAAATGGATGCCCTTTTATTTGTTGCTGGGCCTGCTGCTGGCTGCCCCGGCGCCTCCCACCGTCGTGGCCGCGGATGCCGTGGAGAGCTGGGAAACCGCCGCCGAACGGCTGGTCACCCTTGATTTAAACGATGTCGATATTACCGTTTTTATCAATCTTGTCGGTGAATTGACCGGCAGGAATTTTATCGTCGACCCGCGGGTGCGCGGCAATGTCACGGTCATCGCCCCCACCCGAATTCCGGTCGCGGACCTGTACCGGATCTTCGAATCCGTTCTCCAGGTTCACGGCTTCAGCGCGGTGGCGGCCGGTCCGGCGGTCAAGATCGTGCCGGCGGCCGAAGCCCGGACCATGAACATCGACACCGGACCGGCGACACATCCGACGCCCGCCGGCGATGAACCTGTCACCCGGGTCATCCGGCTCGCCCATGCCGACGCCGATGAGGTCAAACGTCTCCTGACGCCGCTGGTGTCACGCACTGCCGTCATCGGCGCCTTGCCGGCCGCCAACGAATTGGTCGTTACCGATACGGCCGCCACCGTCCGGCGCCTGATAAAAGTAATTCACGAAATCGATGTGGCCGGCAACCGGCGTGACCTGGCGGTCGTGCCGCTGCAATACGCCAATGCCGCCAAGTTGGCCGAGTTGCTGCCCGGCCTGTTTGCATCGCGCTCCGCGCCGGTCAGGGGCCGGCCGGCCGGTACGGCCACCTTCGTGGCCGACGAGCGCACCAACCGGCTGGCGGTCATCGCCCCGACGTCCGACCTTTCCGGGATCAAAGAGCTGATTTCCCTGCTGGATCAGGAATCCCTGCGTGAAAAGGGGCAAGTCCGGGTGCACTATCTCAATAACGCCAGGGCGGAAGATCTGGTCAAGGTTCTGCAGAATCTGCCCGGCAAGGACAGCAGCGCCCCGCCGGCCAAGGGCGCCTTGCCGGTTCTTTCGCCGTCAGTCGGTATTTTCGCCGATGCCGCGACCAATAGCCTGATACTGTCGGCCGGCAGCGGCGTGGAACTTCAAACACTGGAAGAGGTCATCGCCCGGCTCGACCGACCGCGGTCGATGGTGCAGGTCGAGGTGTTGATCATGGAGGTCGATGCGCAAAACGATCTGCGTCTTGGCGTCGAATGGACGGCGGTCGGTGAAACCCGGATCGACGGCAAGGATGCTGCGGTCGGCGGTGGTTTCATTCAAGGCCCTCAGGAATCGGCCCTGCCGGGTCTGGTGGCCGGCGCTTTTCCCACCGGCTTCTCCGTCGGGGTCTTCACCGAAGCCATCGACATTGCCGGCGTCAAATTCAACAACCTCACGGCGCTGATCCAGGCCTTCCAGCAGGATAAAGACGTCAGCATCCTCTCCACCCCGCAGATCCTGACCACCGACCAGGAAGAAGCCAAGATCAATGTCGGCAAGAACATTCCCTTTCAAACCACCACCTCGACCACGTTCAACGAGTCCTTCAATTCATTTGAATATCGCGACGTCGGCACGATTTTGAAGGTGACACCGCAAATCAGCGATAACGATACGGTGCGCCTGCTCGTCGGCCTGGAGGTCTCGGCGCTCGAGTCGACCACCGACTTCAGGCCGACCACTCTCAAACGGACGATCGATACGAGCGTCCTGATCAAGGACAGTCAAACGGTGGTTATCGGCGGCCTGATCGAAGACAGCCCCTCACAATCGCAAACCAAGGTGCCGCTGCTGGGGGACATTCCCCTGCTGGGCCGGCTCTTCACCTACGAGACGCAGTCGCACCAGAAAACCAACCTGCTGGTTTTTCTGACGCCGCGGGTGATCAGAAACCGGGTGGACGCGCGCCGGATCGCGGAAGAAAAAGAGGGCCATTTCCAAACGCTGCAGAAAGATCGCTACCGGACGCAAGGGGTGCCGGCGGGGCAATGAATTCCTACAACCGGGAACAATACGAGGCGCTGGAAATGGTGCGGCGACATTTGGCCCGCTGCAGCGCCACCGAAAAGTCCGCGCTGGCGGCCGGTCTGGATGACTACCTGCGGTTTCGGCGGTCGGTCGAGGACTTCCTGCAGGCGCATTTCGCGGCGACCTGCACTCAGGCCTGTTACCGGAACCGGCTGAGCGCCTGCTGCAACCGTGAAGGAATCGTCACGTTTTTTGCCGATGTGGTGATCAATGTCATGATGTCCACGCCGCTGGAAACCGACCGCCTGGCGCAAGCGCTGGCACGCGGTGAGAACCAGATGAAGTGCGTCTATCTCGGCCCATCCGGCTGCCTGTGGCGCGTGACGCCGATCGTGTGTGCCATGTTCCTGTGCGACCGCGCCGAAAAGGCGGTGTTCGACGGCCGCCCCGACCTCAGGCGCCGGTGGGATGAGTTTTGCGAGCAAAAAAAACGGTTCACCTGGCCCGACCGCCCGGTTCTCTTCGATGACCTGGAGGCGATCTTTATCGCCGCCGGCCACACCTCCCCCCTGATGTACCTGCACAACTCGCCCGGCTTGATCAGGGTGAAGCAACGAGCAGTGGAACTTGGTTCGCTTCGCTCACAATTGGAATAGTGGAACAATGGAATGATGGAATATTGGGACCATTGGTGTTCAATTTTCTCATAATTCCAACATTTCATCATTCCATGTAGGCGGCATAAAACCTGTACCACTAAAACTACATGATTTAAATATGTTATATAAATTCCGAGCCGTCGTCGTTACGGGATCAACCGGCATCCGACTCGCTCTGCCGCAGATACAATAATTTTCTTGACATCAATTATGCATTAGGTCATCTTGACCATAATGATAGACGTCAGGAGGCAAGCCATGATCGAAGAGACAGTAATAAATATTGCACAAGCTAAAAAACATTTTTCAGAACTGTTAGGCCAAGTGGCTTTCGGTAATAAGCATATTCTTATTACCAAAAGGGGTAAACCCATGGCTCGTTTGGTCCCCGCGAACGAACGCCATATGCATTTGTGCGAAGCCAAGGGATGGTTAGAGAATAGCGATCCTTTCTTTGATACCATCGATCGAATTATCTTGGATCGATCCAAACATGTGCCAAGAATGGTAAACGAAATTACCGCTGAATAATGTATCTGCTTGACACTAATATTTTGAGTGAACTGATTAAAAAGCATCCCAACCCCTCGGTATTATCTCAATTGGGTTCAAAGCCGGCGCATACTTTGTTTACGTCTTGTATCTGCATAATGGAGTTGCGCTTCGGTAGTGTTCTCAGAGAAGATGCCGAAATTTTTTGGGAAAAAATTACCCACGAGATTATCTCAAGGGTAAATATTGTTCCCATCGCGGAAGTGGAAGCTTTAAACGCCGGGAACATTTTGGCTGAATTGCGTAAAAAAGGTGAAAGTATAGGGTTGGAAGACGTGTTGATTGCAGCCTCAGCCTTAGCGAATCAATACATTGTGGTTACAGCCAATATCCGCCATTTTTCAAGAATCAAGGGGTTGAAAGTTGAAAACTGGCTTGAAGCGGATTGAGCAAAGTGAAATCATTCTACTCATGGCGGCCTGCTTTGCAAAAAAGGGGTAAAAATATTAACTGATTTATCGAATAAAGAATTGGCAATTTTTTTTCAGTTGGGTGGCTTCTGAGGTCTTCGCGCCCTGACGTCTACCCAAAATTCCCCGGGTGATTTCAAGTTCCCTATTCCGGCCTCGATAAGAAAGCTTGTATCGAAGATAACTCCCACAGGTTTCCTGCCGGCACAACCAGCTGTTTTTTCGATATCTCTTCCAGGTCCGATGCAAAGGCATCCCGTTCTTCTTCGAGTTTTGGCAATTTTTTCAGCAAGGATTTCAGGTTGCCCAAGGTCATAGGATTTATTTTTTCATCAACCGATCCCATGGATGCAATCGGTTTTCCCTCTCTTTCAATTATATACCGAGTACCATTGAATTTGATTGTATTAAGCAGTTCCGAGAACTCCCTTACGGCCCGGGTTGCGGATATACGTTTTTCCATTTCTCCACCTGTATGTTTATTTGAAAATCATATCATCTGAGGTTGTTTTTTTTTGTCAATAAATATTAAATCTACCTCGGGTATACATTGTCGGAAATCCCGCGCGCCGGGAATCGGACAGGGAAAATCCCGATGCGGTAGGGACGGGTTTCAAACCCGCCCCTGATTAACCCCCCACCCAATTAATTTGCCAACCGGAAGGCCATGAAAATGAACAGACGCCGCAGCATTCGATTGAAGGGTTATGATTATTCCCAGGCCGGCGCCTATTTTGTGACGATCTGCACGCAGAATCGAAAATGTCTATTTGGTGAAATTGAGGACGGAAATCTGATTTTGAATTGCCATGGACAAATTGTGTCCGATACCTGGTGTGATTTATCGAATCATTATTTTCGGGTGAAATTGGATCATTTCATAATCATGCCGAATCATTTTCATGGAATCATAATATTGAATCGCGGCAACGCCATTATG
>JBAPWQ010000343.1:0-8677 GCA_049283795.1 Desulfobacterales bacterium
CCACTATATGTTGTGGCCATGAAATGTTAGCGATAGTTTTTTTACCTGCTATTAATCCCCAACGCCGATTAAACTTGAAAATTTCTGTTTTTAGATATCGGGATTCTCAAATTAATCAAATCGTCCATGGAAAAGGGGCCATCACCGCAGATACAGCCTTGCGTTTGGGGCGATTTTTCAAGATGTCACCTCATTTTTGGCTAAACCTTCAAAACCGCTTTGATCTTTAGGTAATGGAAGATCAACTTGCCGACCGACTTGATAAAGAGATACATGCCATCAATACCGCTGTAGCTTACCGGAAACTGAACCGTGATTTTAGTGAAACCGCTTTGCGCTATGCCTCTCGGGCCGCTGCGCAACAAAAAATGGGCATGATTGGGCATCAATACCCATGCAAAACAGGTGGTCTGCGTTTCCGGAACCAGGGAGGCTAAACGCTCGATAAAATTTTCGCGATCAAAATCATCTTTAAAAATCGCCCGGCGTTCAGACAGCGGCAGTGTCATCTTATTTATATTATTATGGACCCATAAATCTCCTTTATTTTCGGTTGATTTTCTGAAAAAAGTCCGGCTGTCCAAGGCTAATGATTTAACGGTGCAGGAAAACATGAAAGCCTAACTGCACGCTTCCTTACGAGAGGCAGTTGGTGCCCGCTGATTGACTTAATGCGGCGGCCATTGGAATTTCCGATGAAAACAAATTTATATATCAATATTTCCTATTTGACATATCGATATTTGCTATAGTATCAACATTTGTCTCTTTTTCCCGCTACGAGGTTTTCATGATTCTTGATTTTGGCTTTACCTGAGGGGCCTTATCCTTCTAACCGGGTTTGTTAGACGAAGCCGTGGGCCAAAATCACATCCATCCTGACGTCACGTATTCGTTTTTTGGGCCGTCCGTCGTGTTTGCACTCGCGACAGTTCGTCCAGACATTCCCGGACATAAATACTCTTGAAAAAAGAATCATTTCGGCTCGTGTACCGAAATGAACGCAAGCTATTACTACTGAAAGGAGCTGATAATGAGTGAAGATTACCGATTTATGTGGACCGATTTGGGACTAGATCTGGCAGCGCACGATGCTCTGCTGGGCGTTCTGGGTCAGGCTTATCGGGACATTTATCTTGCACAGAAAAACCGGCCGGAGGGGATGGGCTATTTCGACTTTGTCATGATCGAGGTCCACGGGCTGCGTATTAAGGAACTGCTGGATGAAAAGGCGGCCGGTCGCAAAATCATCGGGTCCTATTGTGTATTTGTACCCGAAGAGATCGTTCTGGCGGCCAATGCCACGTTGGTCGGCCTTTGTTCAGGGGCCGATTTCGCCACGGAAGATGTGGAGAAACTGCTGCCGCGCAACACCTGCGCCCTGATCAAATCCTCGTTCGGGTTCAAGATCGGCAAGGTGTGCCCCTACCTGGAAAGCGCGGACATGATCGTGGGTGAAAACACCTGTGACGGCAAAAAGAAGGCCTATGAAACCCTAAACGACCTGGTTGAAAACCTCTATGTCATGGATTTACCCCAGGTCAAATCAGAAAACGGCAAGGCACTCCTCAAATCCGAATACAAGCGTTTTAAGGAGGCGGTCGAAAACCTCACCGGCGTCTCGATTACCGCCCAATCGCTGAAAGAGGCTATCCGAACGGTCAACGCCAAACGGGCCGCCATTCACCGCCTCTCGTCATTACGAAAAGCGGATCCGGCACCGATTTCGGGACTGGATGCCCTGCTGGCCAACCAGGTATTCTTTTACGACAATCCGGCCCGGTTTACGGAATCTGTGAACAAGATCTGCGATGAACTGGAAAAGCGGATTGAAGACAAAAAGGGCGTTTTTCCGGAAAACACCCCTAGAATTCTCGTGTCCGGGTGCCCCCAGGCAGTGCCCAATTGGAAACTGCCCATGATGGTGGAATCCGCCGGTGCGGTAATTGTGGGCGAGGAATCTTGCGTGGGCGAACGCGGCACCCGCAACCTGACCGACGATGCGGGCGAAACGGTGGATGAAATGCTGGACGCCATCGTTGACCGCTATTTTCAGGTCGATTGCGCCATTTTTACACCCAATCCCGACCGCCTGGATCATATCCAGGAAATGGTCGCCGCTTACAAGGCCGACGGAGTGATTCACTACGGGCTGCAGTTCTGCCAGCCCTATTTGATGGAAGCCATTCCGGTCGAAAAAGCCCTGGAGGAAAACAATATCCCCTGTCTGCGCATCGAGACCGATTACAGCATGGAGGATGTGGGCCAGTTGAAGACGCGCGTCGAGGCCTTTGTCGAAACGCTGAGGTAGCTGGTTGGGAGAAAGATGAAAATGCGCTTTGCAGGAATCGACATAGGATCGCGCACCATCGAGTTGGTGGTGGTGGATGATGCCGGCAATATTCTTCTGAGCCGCCGGTCCGACACCGGTTTCGATCCCATGAACGAGGCTAAAAAGATGATCGACAGCGTCCGTTACGACCGGATCATGGCCACCGGCTACGGACGCAACCTTTTCGAACTCTCCTTCGATGCACCGACGGTTACGGAAATCAAGGCCCATGCCAAAGGAGCGCGGACCTTTTTCCCCGACGTTCGGACGGTGCTGGATATCGGCGGACAGGACAGCAAGGCCATCGCGCTGTTGTCAAACGGCAGGGTGAAAAAGTTCGAGATGAACGACCGCTGCGCCGCCGGCACCGGCAAATTCTTGGAAATAATGGCCCGAAGCCTTGGCTATAACATCGACGCCTTCGGCCGGGAGGCCCTGCTCACGGAAAAAGGCGCCAACATCTCCAGCATGTGCACGGTCTTTGCCGAGTCCGAAGTGACCTCACTGATAGCCAAGGGACAGGATCGCCGGGAAATCGCCCGGGGCCTGCATGCCAGCGTGATCCGCCGGGCCGCCGGCATGATCAACCGCGTCTCGGTGGACGGCGAGATCGTCTTTACCGGCGGGGTGGCCAAGAATCCCTGCATGTGCGCACTTCTCGAGGCAAAATTGGGTCGCCGTATTCTGTGCCCTGAAGAACCGCAGTTGGTCGGCGCACTGGGGGCCGCTCTCCTGGCGAAAGAGGAAAACCGATGAGCAGGCCTGATTCTTGTCATACAAACCGGGTGCGTCGCTTCTCTTCCGTGGCCGGATTGCGGGTTCAACGGGAGAAGGCCTAGCATCCCGCTGACGGGACGTACAACCTCGTCCGCTGAACCCCTCTGGCGGCATCTTCATATGTGCCGGAAGTACGAAAATATTTCCAGTCAGTATACCGACCAGGCGGAACTTGCCAGAGTCTATGGCGCCTGCCTGATCCTTCTGGCGACCTGTACCATATTCTTCATGCTGGGCTGGTAAGTCGTTATGAGATCTGTATACGTCAGTTCGAAGGTCGAAAGCCGGATCGAATCGCTCAAGAGAGCCGGCAAGGCGGGAGCGGCATTGGCGCATAAGGCGAACCGCATTATCGAAAGTCTCACTTCGGGAGCCGTTCGTCACCACATGGATGCGATCGCCAGTTATACGAAGTACGGCGAAAAGCGCATTAAAAACTGTCGTAAATACGATCTGGGATGCGGCTATCGCCTGATTACCCTGCAGCGCGGCGCGAAGGTTTTCATCCCCTTTTTTGGAACGCACGACGAATGTCAGCGTTGGCTCGAAGGCAACAGCCGGCTGAAGGATTTTAATGCTGGTGCAGGAAGAACGATCCGTGTTATTAAAAAGAAGCCGGCGAAAATGATTTCGAGAATGAGCGAAGATGCTGATAGCCTTGAGGATGACCGCAACTTTTTCAAGCATTTGACGGATACGGATCTGCGCCGTGTTTTCTCGGGGCTGGTCCAGGGGGCCAAATATCAATCACAACAATCATAAAAAAAATAATCAACATTTAACGACTTTTTACACGTTGAGGAGGTAAACCCATGAAATACGGTGCTCGCAATCGAATCCAAGCAAAAGTTAAAAGTGTCAAAAAAGGCGATATAATGTCTTTGGTCAAATTTGACGTGACGATACCAAATGAAATGTCATCGGTTCTCACCACTGAGTCTGTCGAAGATATCAGGCTTACACCGGGAGACGATATTGAACTAGTGATTAAGGCAATACATGTGTTGCCTGTAAAGGATTAGATCTTTGCAGGATTGCGGGGCCTGATCTCTATATCGGGATTCTTATAAGTGTGACTCCAATACGTATTAATCAATACCGATGTAGCTTACCGGAAACCGAACCGTGATTTTATTGAAACCGCTGAAGGCACGGATTAGATCATCGCCACGATCTTAGCGGGCGGCCGAAGAGAAAATCGAGGATCTGCGGGTCGATCCCGCTTTTTTCAACCACCAACCGGCGCAGGTGGCGATCGTAGGCGATAATCTCGGCCATGGCCTTGCCCGTGCTTTTATCGCGGTCCTTTTTATGGCGCGCCGCCATCTCGCCCAGGTTTCCCCAGCCGCACCGGGCCTCGTGTTCCACCACCAGCTCCCAGAGCCCGGCCACATTTTCCAGCAGGTGCCGCCGCGTCAGGAGATCTTTGCCATAAATGGCTTCCAGGTCCGCCGTGTCCCAGCATTTCAGCAGCCGGCACTCAACGGGACGATCCGCATATATCCGGCAGCCGGAATTTCGATCGTTAAAAAAGGTGCAGGTCCAGTTATCGTGGGTGCCCTTCATCTTTATCAGTTCGGTTGCAACCGGTTCCACCACACCCCGGACAGGGTCATGGGCCCGTTCGCCTTTGCGGATGGTCACCAGGTGCCGCAGCGGGATGATTCCGTTTTCGACCAGCGGGCGGTCGGATAAATGGAATACGGGACCGCCCTTGAGGCAGCAGGTGCCGCAACGCTTGCAGGAAAACGAATCGGGCGAATCCAATCTGTTGTTTTGATAATCCATTTGCCGGAATAAAGACACGGATGGTATTGACGGGGGCGATGGAAACTCGGTTTTACTTTAATGTGGCGTAAAAGGGCCGTTTGACAGCGTCAAACGGCCCTCATGTTTCATGCAGTGGTAACGTGGCGTTCCCGCACTAGGCGCCGGCTTCCGCCGGGCAGACAATCGTCGGGTCGGCCAGCTGCCGGAGCGCCTGGTAACGTTCCTGCACTTCCTTCTCCAGCCGCGCCTGGAGCCTCTCGGCCTCGTCCGGGAACACCCGTTTGAGCGAGGCGTACCGGACTTCGCCTTTCAGGAAGGTGTCGAGGCTGCCGTCGGGCGCCTTGGAATCGAGCGTAAACGGGTTCTTGCCCTCGGCCTTCAACTGCGGATTGTAACGGTACAGCGGCCAGTAACCGGATTCAACGGCCAGTTTCTCCTCGTCCTGGCTGTGGCCCATCCCGCGCAGGATGCCGTGGTTGATGCATGGCGAATACGCCAGAATGAGCGAGGGCCCATCGTAGGCTTCGGCCTCGGCCACAGCCTTGACCAGCTGCTGCTTGTTGGCACCCATGGCGACCGAGGCCACGTAGACGTAGCCGTAGCTCATCATCATCGCTCCCAGGTCCTTCTTGGTGGTTTTCTTGCCCGAGGCGGCAAACTTGGCCACCGAGCCGGTGGGCGTGGCCTTCGAGGATTGGCCGCCGGTGTTCGAGTACACCTCGGTGTCGAAGACCATCATGTTGATATTCTCACCCGAGGCCATGACGTGGTCGATGCCGCCGAAAGCGATGTCGTAGGCCGCCCCGTCACCCGCGAAAATCCAGAAGGATTTCTTGGTGAAGAGCCGCGCCATCGCGTTGATGTCGCCCAGCAGCGCGTTGTCCAAGTGTTTCGGCAGCAACGCCTTGAGTTTGTCCCCGAACTCGCGCGAGCCTTCCGGATCATTCACATGGCCCAGCCACCCCTTGAGCGCTTCCTTGATCTCGGACGGCACCTCGCCGTCGATGGCCTGGCGCGCGAGGTCGGCCAGCTTGAGGCGCTGATGATACACCCCCAGGAACATGCCGTAACTGAACTCGGCCGGGTCTTCGAACAGGGAATTGCCCCAGGTCGGCCCGTAGCCGTCCTGGTTGACGCAGTAAGGAATGGCGGGCGCCGAACCACCCCAGATCGAGGTGCAGCCGGTGGCGTTGCCGATGACCATCCGTTCGCCGAACATCTGCGTCAGCAGCTTGGCGTAGGGCGTCTCGCCGCATCCGGCACAGGCGCCCGAGAACTCCAGCAGCGGCTGGCAGAACTGGCTGCCCTTGATGCTCTTGCGGCTCAGTTTGTCGTCGCGCAGCGGCAGTGTCAGCGCGTGTTCCCACAGTGGCACCTGCAGCGGCACCTGGGTGTCGAGCGGTTTCATCACCAGGGCTTTCTTCTTGGCCGGGCAGATGTCGGCGCAGTTGCCGCAGCCGTAGCAGTCGAGCGTGTCGACCTGGATGCGGAAGTAGTAATCGTCTTTGAGTTCCTTACCCAGGGCCTTCTTGGCTTCGAAGCCCTTGGGCGCATCGGCCAATTCTTTTTCCGTCACCAGAAACGGCCGGATGGAGGCGTGCGGGCAGACCATGGCGCACTGGTTGCACTGAATGCAGTTTTCCATGATCCACTGCGGCACGTTGATGGCCACCCCGCGTTTTTCATATTTGCTGGTGTCCACCGGAAAGATGCCGTCCGGCCTGAAAGCGCTGACCGGCAGCTTGTCGCCTTGCTGCAGCAGGATCGGGCGCATGACGTACTTGACGAAATCGGGCTCTTCTTTGCTGCCCGCGGCATGGTCGGCCGCCTGGGCCCAGGCGGCGGGGTAGTCGATCGCGATCAGGTTTTCGAGGGTCTTGTCGACCGCCTGATGGTTCATCTTGACGATCTTGTCGCTCTTGCGGCTGAACAATTTCTCGATTTCCTTCTTGAGCAGCCTGATGGCCTCCTCGACCGGCAGCACGTTGGCCAGCTTGAAGAAGGCCGTCTGCATGATCATGTTGATCCGGCCGCCCAGACCCACTTCCTGCGCGATCTTGACCGCATCGATGTTGTAGAATTTGAGTTTTTTGGCGGCGATGGTCCGGCGCACATGGGCCGGCAGTTTTTCTTCCATGTCGGCCAGCGACCAGCTGGAGTTGAGCACGAAGGTGCCGCCCTCCTTGACCCCTTCCAGGACGTCGTAAATCTCGACGTAGTTGTCCTTGTGGCAGGCGATGTAGTCGGCCGCATCGATCAGGTAAGTCGACTGGATCGGGGTCTTGCCGAAGCGCAGGTGCGAGATGGTGATGCCGCCCGACTTCTTGGAGTCGTAGGCGAAATAGGCCTGGGCATACATGTCGGTGTTGTCGCCGATGATCTTGATCGCGCTCTTGTTGGCCCCGACCGTGCCGTCGGCCCCCAGGCCCCAGAACTTGCACTGCACGGTGCCGGCCGGTGCCACGTCGAAGCCCGGTTCGACCTCGAGCGAGGTGTGGGTCACATCGTCGATGATCCCGACCGTGAAGTGGTTCTTCGGTTCGGCGGCCGCCATGTTGTCGAAAACCGCCTTGACCATGCTGGGGTTGAACTCCTTCGAGCCGAGACCGTAGCGGCCGCCCAGGATCTTCGGCGTCTCGCCGCGTTCCATGTAAGCCGTGCAGATATCGGTGTAGAGCGGGTCGCCCAGCGCGCCCGGCTCCTTGGTGCGATCCAGCACCGTTATCCTCTTGACCCCGGCCGGCATCACAGCGAACAGGTTTTCGGCCGAAAAGGGCCGGTAGAGGCGCACCTTCACCAGCCCGACTTTCTGGCCCTTGCCAACCAGGTAGTTGACGACTTCCTCGATCGTTTCGCACGATGAGCCCATCGAGACGACGACCTGTTCGGCGGCGGGGTCGCCAACGTAGTCGAAGAGCCGATAGCGCCGGCCGGTCAGGTCACCGATTTTTTTCATGTAGTCGGCGACGATGCCCGCGACCTTGAGGTAATAGGGATTGGCGGCCTCCCGGCCCTGGAAGTAGATGTCCGGATTCTGGGCGGTGCCTCTCAGTTCCGGTCGTTCGGGATTGGTCCCGCGCGCCCGGAATTTTGCCACCGCCTCGCGGTTGACCAGGCGCGCCATGTCCTCGTAGTCGATCAGTTCGATCTTCTGGATCTCGTGCGAGGTGCGGAATCCGTCGAAGAAGTGCAGAAAGGGGACGCTGGACTCGATGGCCGCCAGGTGGGCCACCAGCCCTAAATCCATGGCCTCCTGCACCGAGGCCGAGGCCAGCAGGGCGAAACCGGTCTGGCGGACGGCCATGACGTCCTGGTGATCGCCGAAGATCGACAGGGCGTGGGCGGCGACGGCCCGCGCGGTGACGTGCAGGACCCCCGGCAGCAGTTCGCCGGACATCTTGTACATGTTGGGGATCATCAGCAGCAGTCCCTGCGAGGCCGTGAAAGTGCTGGTCAACGCACCGGCCGCCAAGCTGCCGTGCACGGCCGCCGCGGCGCCGGCCTCGGATTGCATCTGCCGTACGGTCATGCTCTGACCGAAGATATTTTTACGGCCGGCGGCGGCCCACTCGTCGGCGATCTCTCCGATCGGCGAGGAGGGGGTTATCGGATAGATCGCTGCCACATCGCTCATGGCATAGGCCACATGCGCCGCGGCGGTGTTGCCGTCGATCGTCTTCATTTGCTTTGACATACGGGTGCTCCTTTGTGCTTGAGGGTTGATAGGCTTCAAGATAAAGGTTTTGGCTCTGTTATCGGTCGGCGGCGTATGACTTATACAGCTGCCTCCCTCTGGCC
>JBAPWQ010000344.1:0-30172 GCA_049283795.1 Desulfobacterales bacterium
TGCAGGACTTCGATCTGCTGATCATGGACGAGAGCCTGGCCAATGTCGACGAACTGACGCGCGAGAAGATCATCTTGCAGGTCAAGGCGCTTTATCCCCGGCGCCATTTTCTCTACATCTCGCACAATGTGGTCGAGGTGTCGAAATTCTGCCGTGACATCGTCGTTTTGAGAGGGGCGGAGCGCCACCCGCAATCGGTGGTCGTCCGCGGACAGGACGCCCGGCTGGACCGCGAGATCGACCGGGGCCGGCTCGATCAGAGCATGCTGGAGATCGTCAATGCTTCTTCATAGGCGCATTTACCAGTTTCTGATCATCTATGCCATCGGGCTCGCCTTTCTGCTCCTGATCAAATACGGCCTGGATCTGTCCGACTATGTGATTCCCGGACCGGTCGACATCTGGCACACCGGCACCGCGCAGTTCGGGCGCTATCTGGCCGATGTCCTGAACACGCTGGCGGTGGCGGTCGTGGGGCAGGTGCTGGCGATATTCATCGCCCTGCTGGTCGGGATCGCCGGCCGGCAGGCGACCTGGTTCGGCTCGTTCATCAAGGTCGCGGCCTACAACGTCCAGGCCTATCCGATCGTGGCCATTGCGCCGATAATTTTTATTCTGTTAGGCGACGGCCTGCTGACCCGGCTGCTGATTGCGGCCATGATCTGCTATTTTCCGGTGCTGCTCTCGGTTATCGGCATCATGGCCGAGCCGGTTGACGACATCGAGCATTTCTACCGCGTGACCGGGCGCATGCGCTGGCAGCTGGAGGTCAAGATCCGTGCCTTCGAAAATCTGAACAAACTGACGACGGTGATCGCCGGTAGCGCCACCCTGGCGATGGCCGGCACTATCGTGGCCGAGTTCATCGCCGCCAATGCCGGTATTGGCTACAGCATCCGCGTGGCGCTCTACCAGAGCAATCTGGCCAAAATCCTGGTCGCCCTTTTTCTCATCGGCATTACGCTGTCGGTGTACCAGGGTTTTCTGGAACTTTGCGGGGCCGCCATCCGCCGGGTATGGACCGGAAAATAGACCGGCCCGCTCGACCGCGGCCATGACCGCGACGCGCCTGTTTAAAAACCTGTTTCGGCGGATTTGTCCGGCCGCAAGGGCCTTTTCGGAAATGAACGGATCGGGTTGAGGGATCGAGGGATGCCGGGAAGCGGAAAAAAACACCGTCACACCGTTAGGCTGGCCGTTCTGGTCCTGGTTTTTCTTATCGGCGCCGGCTGCGGCAGGAAGGACGCGGCCGACGGTACCATCGTCTACCGGCTCAAATGGCTCTTCAACACCAGTGTCGTCGGTGATCTCTACGCCGATGCCCACCGGTTTTTCGCTGCCGAAGGGCTCAAGGTCGAGATCAGGGAAGGCGGACCGGAGCGCGATGCCCTGCGGGAAATCGAACTGGGGCGGGCGCAGTTCGGCGTGGCGTCCGCCGATCAGGTGATCCGGGCCCTGGCCAAAGGGGTCGATGTCGTCGTTCTCGCCCAATTTTTTCAAATCAATCCGCTGCAGTGGGTTTACCGGCCGGAACAAATGAAAATCACCGGCCTCTCCGATCTGAAAGGCCAGGTCCTGGGTGTGACCTTCGGCGGCAACGACGAAACCATCTTAAAGACTCTGCTGGCCCGGGCGGGGCTCACCGAAGCCGAAGTGACGCTCTACAGCGTGCGCTACGACTACACGCCGTTCATCCAGAGAACCGTCAATTTCTGGCCCGTCTACCGCAACACCCAGGCCGTATTTCTGGCGGAGAAGCTGCGTGGTTCCGGCGATGCCTTCGCCTTTTTCAACCCGGCCGACTACGGCGTGCGGTTTGTGGCCAACTCCCTGGTGACGTCCGGAAAAATGATCGCGCGCGATCCGGAAACCGCCCGTAAGTTCACCACGGCCCTTCTGAGGGGCTGGCGGGCGGCCCTGGAGCCGGCCAATGCCGACCGGGCCCTGGAAACCCTGCGCCGGTACGACAAGGACTCCTCGACCGATGTCCTGCGAGAGGAGCTGGCGGTCACCCGGAGCCTGGTGCAGCCCGATCCGGCCATTCCGATCGGTTTTATCGATACGGCGGCCTGGAAGCAAACCGAACAGATCATGGTGGAGCAGGGCCTGGTGCCGGCCCCGGTGAGGGTCGAATCCGTGCTGCGGGAGATCCCGCGGCCCTGAGAATGTGACTGGCGAGAGCGGAAACCACACAGGGTTTTCTAAAGATCGCGGGTGGGCAGTTTAAAGCCGGCGACGGCCGTTTTTCGCCATTCTCCACCTGACGGGGGTTTGGCCGGTCGTCAATCGGATTCCGACTCGGGATAGGCTACGTAGCCATCCGGGTCGGAAAGCAATTTTTCCAGCCGGTACTTGTAATAACCCACCTGCCGGCGCTTGTTCTTCTGTGAGCCGAATTTATCGAGCGGTGCGGCTTCCAGATCCTGGATGGCGAGGCCCAGGCGTTTTTTCTCACGATCGATGAGTTCTTGCCGGTTCCCGCCCTGGCCCAATTCGTTCTGCAAATCACCCACGATCGATTTTTCGCGTTGGACGAGATCGCCCTGCGGCATCGGAAAGACGACCAGGTCGAGCCGGGTGGTCTCGAAATACTCGGCATCCGGATCCGTTTCGGTTTCAGTGGATTGAGGTTCGGTGGCGGATTCCGGCTCAACGGCGGCAGCGGACGGTGACGTTACGGGCCGGTTTTGAGCCGTTTGGCCTTTCGGGTTCGAGGCGGGCGGCAGCTCTTCATCCTGCTGAAACGAGTCGGTCCCCTCGGAAGGCCCGGTATTGCTGAAATGCTTGACGCCCTTGCCGTCGGTCCACACAAACACCCGGTCGGCTGAAACCGGCGCCAGCAGCAGGAGAAAAAGCGCCGTTGCGGCACATGATTTTTTGAGCATGACACCCTCCCGAATGCAGGAAGCAGCGGCCGAGCGGGCGTGTGGCTTGTTGGGGCACCACCGCCGAATCCGTCGGAAAATAATTAACGCCGCATGGAAACTATGTGTATCCTACCACAATCATGGCAAATTCTCAAGACGGATCGATAAGCACCAGGCGCCCGGATCGTGGAAACGCACCACGAACCCGGCGTCAATGGACGGAGGGTGGGGATAGCGGGAAAGGGGCCTCAGCGGATTTTGTTTTTGCGGCTGTGATAGTCGATGATGAAGTTTTTGACAACGCGGGTGACTTCTTCGCGCTCGCCGAGGAACTGAATGCCGGTCAAATATTTCGTGGGCGCCACCGGGCGTGAATGGGCGACCTTGCCCTTGGTTTCGACCATGTTGTTGTCCAGATCGATCGACATCAGGAGAATGTATTCGGCATCGATCGGGCGGCTGGTTTCAAGCAGGGCGCCGCCCTGGCTGATGTCGACCGTCGTTCCCATTCCCTCGGCGATCTGCCGCCCGTCTGCGTCCAGACAGATGTAGGACACCACATTGTGGGTCTGCACGCGCGGGTACTTTCTTTTTTCCGTATCCGACATGGTGTGGTCTTCGCTCGGTATTGCCGAGTCCGTTCTCCGGGAACGCGGAAAACAGCGCGGTGCCTGCGGGCTGCCCAACGACGCCTCGCAGATTGAATGGCGGGCGCCCCCAAAAGCCGCCAAGCATCCAATTGACTGAATTTTCTAAGCTTTTTTTACTCGCCTGTCAAGAGACAATGTGCGCCGATGCCTTTCGTGGCGGCTGTCGGCGCGTTCATGCCCTCGATGGCCGACTCAGCGGTTGCCGTGACCGTTAAACCGGTTTCCCGCGGGCGAGTCGCGCCCGTCAGCGAACCGACATCAGGTGGGTCCTCAAACCGGCTTTCTTGTTGCTCAGCCCCAGTTTCTTGCGGATGTTGAGGCGATGGACCTCGATGGTCTTGCCGGAAACGCTCAACAGGTCGGCGATGTCCTTGGTGCTTTTTCCCTGTTTGACGAGGTTGGCGATTTCGATTTCCGATGAGGTCAGGTTGAGATAACGGGAAGACAGGCGATAGGAAAAGGGCGATGTAATCGCGTTCAGGTTTTCTTCCAGGACCGCCAGGTTGTCTATTTGCCTGGGGTCCTTGGCGCGGGCCTTGACCCTTTCCAGGTAGGGCTTGACCATGTCGTTGAGATTGGTCAGAACGGTCTGCTCGAGGTCGCGCTTGTCATTTTCGCGTTTTTTTAACAGGACCGTCAGGGCCGTGTTGACTTCTTCGAGGTTGCGGGTCTTGCCGCGCAACTTCTCTTCGTTGCGGCGCAGCAGTTCTTCGGTTTCCCTGCGCTCGGTGATATCCCGGGCGATGCCCATGAAACCGACCGGATGACCCTTCAGGCTGCGTTTCAGCGAGACCGACACCTCGACGTAGCGCTTGGCGCCGTCTTTGCGGATCAGTTCCCAATCGAAGGCCTTGGTCGCCAGGCCGGTGTTGTAAACGCCATTGAACAGGGTCAGCACGCGCTTGGCATTGAATGTATCCATGATGGCGCGGTTGTTCATGCCCATCAGTTCTTTGCGCTTGTAGCCGGTGATGCGGGCCAGGGCATCGTTGAAAAAAGTGAAATTGCCGGACAAGTCGACTTCGTAGTACCCGTCTTCGATGTTCTCGATGATCATGCGGTATTTCTCTTCGCTGTCCCGCAGGGCCTGCTCCATCAGTTTGCGCTGCGTGACATCGCGCGCGATGCCCATGAAACCGACCGGCTCCCCGGCGATCGACTTCTTCAGGCTGATCGACACTTCCAGGACACACCGGGACCCGTCTTTGCGGATCAGCTGCCAATCAAAGGCCTTGGTGGCCAAACCGGTTTGGTAGACCTGGTTGAAAACCTGAAAAACCTGGGTGGTGTTGAACTTGTCCATCATGTCCCGGTTGTTCATTCCCAGCAGTTCGTTGCTGGGAAAACCGGTGATGCGGGCCATGGCGTTGTTGAAAAAAGTGAAATTGCCTTTCAGGTCGACTTCGTAGTACCCGTCCTCGATATTTTCGATGACCGTGCGATACTTCTCCTCGCTGATGTATAGGGCCTCGACCGCGCGCTCGAGTTCGTCGGCGGGCCTGCTCCCTGCAGACGGCGAAGCACTCCCGGCCTGGGCCGGGGTCGTTTTTTTTCTCATTCCGCTTCCTTGACGGTTGGGATCATTTTGCCCGCTGAAGGAAAAATCAGCGCACGGAAAAACCGCTCTGCTGCACACCGGCTGTCATCGGGCATCGGCACCGGCGGCTGCTCCGGCCGCCGTTCAGCATTTGAAGGGGTAAAAATGATAAAAGCAGTATCCGCCGGGATCGCTGTACCGGCGTTCGGTTTCGTCCATGCAAGTCCCGATCATTTGCTGGGACACCTGGGCGTAGTCGGCCCGTTCTTCTTCCTTCTTCTTGCAGTCCATGCAAATCGGCTGATGGTCGTAAACCGACAGAATCCGCCGATCATCGGCCTTCAAGGATTCATTGCACCGCATGCAGACAAGGGCGCAGTTGAGATCATTTTGCCATTTGTCGGACACTTTTCCGCCTCCTTTTCGGCAACGGCCGCTTCGGCCCCGACTGGTTTTTTGAATCTCTTTTCAGGAATCAATACAGCGGGCGCGCTCGACCACCGTTCCTCATCACCGTTCTTGATAGTATGCCACAAACCCGCCCGAAAGAAAACCCGGCGCATTATGCCCGCGGAAGGTCGCAGCAGCCTTTGGCCGGCAGCTCCGAGCGGCCCATCAGGAAGATGTCGACCGCGCGCGCTGCTTCGCGGCCTTCGGAAATGGCCCAGACGACAAGAGATTGGCCGCGCCGGGCGTCGCCGGCGGCGAAAACCGCCGGCCGGCTGGTCATGTGGTGGTCGTCGGTTTCTATGTTGCCGCGCGCATCGAGGCGCAGGCCGAACTGCGCCACGATGGTGTCGGGTTCGGGGCCGCTGAACCCCAGGGCCAGCAGTACCAGGTCGGCCGGCCATTCGCGCTCACTGCCGGCAATTTCCCGCATGACCGGGCGGTCCGGTGGGCCGCCTGAAAATGCCACGTCGACGGTGACCAGTTTTTCCACCCGTTTGGCGTTTCCGATGAACGCCTTGGTCAATATGCTCCAGTGACGCCGGCCGCCTTCTTCGTGCGAGCTGCTGGTGCGCATTTTCAGCGGCCAGAAGGGCCAGGGGTCCCGGCCCTGCCTTTCCGGCGCCGGCCGCGGCAGTAGTTCGAAATTCGTGACCGATTGCGCCTGCTGGCGGATACAGGTCCCGATGCAGTCGCTGCCGGTGTCCCCACCGCCGATGACGATCACGTCTTTGCCCCTGGCGCTCAGCCCGTCGCGGTACCCGATTTCGTCACCGGCGACCAGGCGGTTCTGCCGGCACAAAAAGTCCATGGCCCAGTGGATGCCGGTCAGCTCGCGCCCCGGCACCCTCAAGTCCCGCGGCCGGGTGGCGCCGCAGCACAGAACCACCGCATCGAAGCCCCGCAGCTCATCGGCGCTCAGGTCCACCCCGACGTGCACTCCCGGCCGAAAGTCGATGCCTTCGCGTGCCATCAGATCCAGGCGCCGGTCGAGGATCGTTTTTTCCAGCTTGAAATCCGGGATGCCGTAGCGCAGCAGGCCGCCGATGCGATCGTCGCGCTCGAAAACCGACACCCGGTGGCCGGCACGGTTCAACTGCTGGGCGCACGCCAGCCCGGTCGGACCCGAACCGATGACGGCCACCGTCTTGCCGGTGCGCCGGCCGGGCGGGTGCGCCGCCACCCAGCCCATGGTAAACCCGTGCTCGATGATCTCCTTTTCGATCTGCTCGATCGTCACGGGCAGCGCGTTGATGGCCAGCACGCAGGCTTCCTCGCAGGGTGCCGGGCAGAGGCGCCCGGTAAATTCCGGAAAGTTGTTGGTGGCGTGCAGCTGATCGAGCGCTTCGCGCCGGTGGCCGAAGTAGAGCCGGTCGTTGAAATCCGGGATCCGGTTGCCCAGCGGGCAGCCGGCGTGGCAGGTCGGCACGCCGCAATCCATGCAACGCGCGGCCTGGGCCTTGAGCGCCTCTGCCGGAAAGGGGCGGTAGATTTCTCTGAAATCCCGGATGCGGTCTTTCACCGGACGCTTGCGTGGCAGTTCGCGGTCGAATTCCATGAATCCGGTCGGCTTGCCCATGATTTTTCTCCGTTGAGCCGGTTGGGCCCGTTGGCCGGTTAGGCCGGTTGAGCCGGTTGGGCCCGTTTGCCGGTTGGCCGGTTGGCCCGTTGAGCCGGTTGACCCGTTTGCCGGTTGGGCCGGTGGGTCCGTTAGGATCGACTCGTTTTGGCAGTTGTGGGTGCCCGTAGGGGCGAAAAATTTTTCGCCCTTTCCGGTTCGAATTCCCTGCACCCTGTCGACCATAGTGCCACGGGCATGTAATCGTTACGCCGGACGGCCGGTTTCAGGCGGTTGTCCGGCGGGGTCGGTCGGGTCTTTTGCGGCGGCCGCTTCTTTCAGGGCGCGTTTGTAGTCGGTCGGGATGACCTTGACGAACCGGGAAAGGGCCGTGTCCCAATCAGCCAGGATCCTTTCGGCGACCGTGCTGTTCGTGTATCGATAATGGTTTTCGATCAGTTCCCGCAGCCCGGGCCGGTCGCCGGCCGCAATCTCCTCCAGTTCGACCATTTCCGGGTTGCAGCGCAAGCGCGCGAAATCCCCGGCGGCGTCGAGAACGTAGGCGATTCCGCCGCTCATGCCGGCGGCGAAGTTGCGGCCGGTGGGCCCCAGGACCACGACCCGGCCGCCGGTCATGTATTCGCAGCCGTGATCGCCGAGGCCTTCCACCACGGCCCGGGCGCCGCTGTTGCGCACGGCGAAGCGTTCGCCGGCCACGCCGCGGATGTAGGCCTCGCCGGCGGTGGCGCCGTAGAGGGCGACATTGCCGATGATGATGTTTTCCTCGGCCGCAAAGCGGCTGCCGGCGGGCGGGCGGACGGTCAGCCGGGCGCCGGAGAGCCCCTTGCCGAAATAATCGTTGGCATCGCCGCGCAGGTGGACGGTCAGCCCTGCCGCCCCGAAGGCGCAGAAACTCTGCCCGGCGCTGCCGGCGGCGCGGATGACGATCGTGTCCGCGGCCAGTCCCTCGTCGCCGAAGCGGCGGGAGATTTCGTAGCTGAGCAGCGTGCCGACGGTGCGGTGAACGTTGCACACCACCAGCTCCAGTTCCACGGGCGTGCCGTTTTCAAGCGCCGGCCGGCATTGTCGAATCAGGTCGTGGTCCAGGGCCTTATCGAGCCCGTGGTCCTGCTCGTGCACCCGGCAGGTGGCGGGCATTTCTTCCGGCCGTTCCGGGCAGTAGAGGATCCTGGAAAAATCCAGGCCGCGGGCTTTCCAGTGATCGACCGCCGCGGCGACCCGCAGCCGGTCGACCCGCCCGACCATCTCGTCCAGGCGCCGGAAACCGAGTCCGGCCATTGTCTCGCGCAGGTCCTCGGCGATAAAGCGCATCAGGTTGATCAGATGCTCGGGCCGGCCGGCGAACTTCTTGCGCAGCTGCGGGTCCTGGGTGGCGATGCCGACCGGGCAGGTGTTCAGGTGGCAGACCCGCATCATCACGCAGCCAAGGGCGATCAGGGCGATCGTGCCGAAGCCGAATTCCTCGGCGCCCAGCAGGGCGGCGACCGCCACGTCGCGCGCCGTTTTGAGCTGGCCGTCGCACTCCAGCACCACGCGGCTGCGCAGGCCGCTCATCAGCAGGGTCTGCTGGGCTTCGGCCAGGCCCAGCTCCCAGGGCAGGCCGGCGTGGCGGATCGAGCCCTGGGGCGAGGCGCCGGTCCCGCCCGATTCGCCGCTGATCAGTATCACATCGGCCTTGCCCTTGGCGACGCCGGCCGCGACCGTTCCGACGCCGACCTCCGAGACGAGCTTGACGTTGATTCGCGCGCGCGGGTTGGCGTTTTTGAGGTCGTGGATGAGCTGGGCCAAATCCTCGATCGAGTAGATGTCGTGATGCGGCGGCGGCGATATCAGGCCGACGTAGGGGGTCGAATGCCGGGTGCGGGCGATCCAGGGATAGACCTTGAAAGCGGGCAGCTGCCCGCCCTCGCCCGGTTTGGCCCCCTGGGCCATCTTGATCTGCAGGTCCGTGGCATGGGCCAGGTAGGCGCCGGTCACCCCGAAGCGGCCCGAGGCCACCTGCTTGATGGCGCTGTTGCGCCAGTCCCCGTTGTCCTCGGGCAGATAGCGGTCCGGGTCCTCGCCGCCCTCGCCGCAGTTGCTTCGGCCGCCGATGCGGTTCATGGCGATCGCCACCGTCTCGTGGGCTTCCCGACTGATCGAGCCGTAGGACATGGCGCCGGTCTTGAACCGCTTGACGATGGCCGGCCACGGTTCGACCTCTGCCAGGGGGACCGGCGGGCCGTCGGCGGTAAACTCGAACAAACCCCTGATCAGGCCTTCGCGGCGGTTCTGCCCGTTGACCAGGTCGCTGAATTCGCGCCAGGCGCGGCGGTCATCTCCGCGCACCGCCTGCTGCAGCTTTGCGATGGTCAGCGGCGTGTACTGGTGGGCTTCCCCGTCGCGCCGCCACTTGTACTTGCCGCCGGGCGCCAGCAGTCGCCCGGATTCCGCACGGCCGTCCGAACAGGCCTGGCGATGACGACGGCGGACCTCTTCGGCGATCAGCGTAAGGCCCGCTCCGCCGATCCGCGAGGAGGTGCCCGTAAAATAGCGCTCGACGAGGGCCTCGTTAAGGCCGACGCACTCGAATATCTGGGCGCCGCGGTAGCTCTGCAGGGTCGAGATGCCCATCTTGGACATCACCTTGAGGACGCCCTTTTCCACGGCCTTCACGTAGTTGGCGACGGCGGTGGGCGCGTCGAGTCCGGTCAGCTCCCCGCCGGCCGCCATCTGTTCCAAAGTCTCCAGCGCCAGGTACGGGTTGACGGCCCCGGCGCCGTAGCCGAGCAGGCAGCAGACGTGGTGTATCTCGCGCGCCTCGCCGGTTTCGACCACCAGGCCGCAGCGGGTGCGCAGGCCCCCCCGAATCAGGTGGTGGTGAAGGCCGGCCGTAGCCAGCAGGGCCGGAATCGGTGCCAGGCGCTCATCGGCCCCGCGGTCGGAGAGGATGAGCAGCGTGGCGCCGTTTTCAACGGCCCGGGTTGCGGCGCGGCACAGGTCGTCCAGCGCCTGTTCGAGCCCGCGGCGGCCGTCAGGCAGCGGGAAAAGAATCGGCAGCGCGGCTGTGCTGAGATCGGCCTGTTCGAGCCCGCGCAGCTGCGCCAGACGCGCGTCGGTCAGGATCGGGCCGGGCAGCACGAGCTGGCGGCAGTGCCGGGGCGTTTCCTGGAAAAGGTCCTGTTCCGCGCCGATGGTGGTTCTCAGCGAGGTCACCAGTTCCTCCCGGATGGCATCCAGCGGCGGGTTGGTCACCTGGGCGAACAGCTGCTTGAAATAGTCATATAACAGGCGGGGCTGAAGGGACAAGATGGCCGGCGGGATGTCGTCGCCCATCGAGCCGAGCGGCTCGGCGGCGGTGCGCGCCATCGGGGCCAGGATCAGCCGCAGGTCTTCGGCGCTGAAGCCGAAGAGCTGCTGGCGCACGGTCAGGGGCAGGGCTTCCGGTGCCGGTGCGGCCTGCGGCGGGGGCAGGCGGTCGAGGGCCGTCAGGTTCTGCTCTATCCACGCGCGGTAAGGGCGGCGCCGGCTGATTTCGGCCTTGATTTCCTCGTCTTCGATAATTCGCCCCTGCGCGATGTCGACCAGGAACATGCGCCCGGGCTGCAGGCGCCCCTTGCGCCGCACCTTTTCCGGCGCCACCGGCAGCACGCCGGTCTCAGAGGCCATGATGACGCGGTCATCGGTGGTGACCGTGTAGCGCGACGGTCGCAGTCCGTTGCGGTCGAGCACCGCGCCCACGCAGGTGCCGTCGGAAAAGGCGATGGCGGCCGGGCCGTCCCAGGGCTCCATCAGGCAGGCGTGGTATTCGTAAAAAGCCTTCTTGGCATCGCTCATGCTGCGGTGGTTCTGCCAGGCTTCCGGGATCATCATCATGATGACGTGCGGCAGGGAGCGGCCAGTATGATAGAGCAGCTCGACCGTGTTGTCGAAGATGGCCGAATCGCTGGCGCCGGGGGTTGCCACGGGCAGCAGCTTGGCCGTGTCAGCCCCGAACAACTCCGATCTGAAGAGGGCCTGGCGCGCATTGAGCCAGTTGACATTGCCGCGCAGCGTGTTGATCTCGCCGTTGTGGCACAGGAAGCGAAACGGGTGCGCCAGCTCCCAGGTCGGAAAGGTGTTGGTGCTGTAGCGCTGGTGCACGAGTGCCAGGGCGCTGGCCATGTCCGAATGGCAAAGGTCGGGAAAATAGGCCTGGATCTGGTCTGCCAGGAGCATGCCCTTGTAGACCAGGGTGCGGGCGGACAGGCTGGGGACGTGAAAGAAGGCGGCTTGACTCAGGCCCGCGGCGCGCACGAAGTTTTCCACCACCTTGCGGATGATGTAGAGCTTGCGTTCGAAATGGGCGCCGTCGGAGATTCCCGGCCCGCGGCCGACGAAGACCTGGCGGATCACCGGTTCCCGCTGCCGCGCCAGCAGTCCCAGGGCACCGCTGTCGACCGGCAGGCGGCGCCACCCCAGAAACCGCTGTCCCTCGCGGTGGATGACCTCTTCGAAGTGCTGCATGACCTGCCGCCGCTGATGGTCGTCTCGCGGCAGAAACACCAGCCCGCAGCCGTAATGCCCCGGTTCCGGCAGCTCGATTCCGCCGGCCGCGCAGCAGCTGCGTAAAAACGCATCCGGCATCTGCAATAGGATGCCCGCCCCGTCGCCGGTGGTCTCGTCGCAGCCGCAGGCGCCGCGGTGGCTGAGGTTCGCCAGGATCTGGAGGCCGTCGCGAATGATGGCATGTGACTTGCGGCCTTTCAGGTCGCAGATCAGGCCGATGCCGCAGGCGTCGTGCTCGAAGCGCGGGTCATAGAGGCCGCGGCGGGCGCTGGTCGTATGGTCGAAAGGGTGCTGGTGCAATGGGTCGGTTTTCATCACTTTTATCTGAGAGCGGCCTAGGGGCCGCTACTTGACTATCGGCTGAAAAAAATCCTTTCCAGTCCTCCTCTTGAAGCGGGAAGGGCCGAAGTGGGGGGGCATGATATTGAGCCGTTATATCTCCCTCTCCAGCCCCTCCAGCCGGGAACGATCAGAGCCTGCCAGGGAAGGGGGGCGCGGTAAGATACTGACCAAGCAATTAAGATGCCAGCACCTGAGCGAAAAGAAAAAGTCCGATAAGTATTTAAAATTACTATTAAATTTTTGTGAGCGGATTCAGTCGTGCGACAGTTGATGGTAATTTCGACAAATTTGTCCTGCCATTCTCCAAAAGTGTAATCGTAAGGCTGCAGAGCGGGTCGCGGGAACACAGTGTTTCTAAGGCCCTTGGGCGCCGCGAATCGGGATGAGGGTAGCAGTGCGATCACAAGACCGAGGCCGGGTGCAGCAAGTCGTGCAGCGGCAGAAAAAACAGCCTCGTCTTACCTATCGTTATCGTCTTGCGGGTATCCGGGTTTATGATATAGGCGGTTTCCGGAGAATATTTCTCGATAAAACGCCGCAGGGATGCCGGGACCTTTTCCCCCGTCTGGCGCCGCCATTTTACCTCCAGCGGGATCGGTCTGCCGCCCTCTTCGATCACGAAATCCACTTCGGCTTTATCCTTTGTCCGCCAGTAGTTCAGTGTCGCCGCCCTGAATTTCACTTTCTGACGCAGCAGCAGGTATACGAGGTTTTCAAAAACAAATCCCCCCTCAAAAGGCCGGGCGGGAGTGCCGAAAAGTCCCAGGGCGAAGTTTCTCAAACCGAGATCCCAAAAATAGGGCATCGGTGATTTGCTGATTTCTTTGCGTACATTGCGGGCATAAGGGGCGATCAGGTCTATCAGATATATTTTTTGTGCGTACCACAGGTATTTTTTGATTGTCGGAAAGGACACGCCCAGTGTCGATGAGAGTTCGGTGTGGTTTATCAACTGCCCGATCTGGTCGGCCAGAAGTTTTATCAGGGCGCTGAAAGCATACGGCTTGTCAACCTTGAGGAGATAGGCGATGTCTTTCTCTAAAATGCTGCGGTAAATTTCGTCGATGAGGCGGCGTTTTTCCCCTTCTTCCGGCGCCGTGACGATTCGGGGGTATCCACCGTATGTCATGTATTCGGACAGCAAAGATCTTCGTTTATCCGGTTCTATTTCTAAATATTCCGGCAAATTGCCCTCATAGCGGTAGCTGGTCCGATGATTGATAAATTCTTCCAGCGACAAGGTGGAAAGCTCGAAGACCCGTTTCCGGCCAATGAGCGATTCGTCCATGTTTTGTTTCAACTCCAGGCTGCCGGAACCGGAGAGGATGAACTTGTACGGCAGGTTGAGATCGAAAAGCCCTTTCAGGAAAAGACCGGCATTGTCTTTGCGCTGGATCTCGTCAATAAAAACGTACCCCCTGTGCCGGCCCAGTTCCAGTTCGATTTTTTTAATAAGCGCTGCTTGGGTGTCGAAATGAGGTTTGTCCCATTCGACATCCAGATTGAGAAACAGGGTTCGTTCGTTTATATCCTCCAAATGAGCTCTGAGCATCTCCATCAGCGTGGTCTTGCCGGCCTGACGGGGACCGATGATGAGGCTCATTTCTTTTTGCGGGAGGTGATTCTGAAGATCCCTGTATAACTTTCGTTTAATCACAGTTATAGTTTAACCCGATAAAACATAAAGTCAATAGACATCTCGACGCTCGGAACAATTTTTATTTTATACAGTTTTAGCGGTACAGGTTTTATGTCACCTACATGGAATGATGGAATATTGGAATTATGGGATAATGGAAAACCAGGTCCCAGCATCCATCACTCCATCATTCCATGGTTTCATCATTCCACCATTCCACCATTCCACCACTCCAGCACTCCAGTACTCCAATACTTCAGTACTCCAACAATCCCGCTTCTCCGCTTCCCAGCCCCAAATTCCCATCCTTTTGCGCCTTTATCCTTTCGCCCTTTGCCTTTAGCCATTCGCCTTCCCATCTTCCATCATTCCACTATTCCAATTGCGAGTGAAGCGAACCAAGTCCAAGCAGCGCACCTTTCAGCGTGACCCAAAGGCCTCAGTAGGCCTGCACGAGGCCGCCGTCGGCCAGAACGGTTTGGCCGGTGATGTAGGTGTTGGCCGCCGAGCAGAGAAAAACGGCCAGGCGCGCCAGTTCCTCCGGCCGGCCGTAGCGGCCCAGGGGAATCTCGGCGGCGCTTTTCTGCTGGAGGTCCGCCAGGGAAAGACCCAGCTTTTCGGCCCGCACGGCCTCGATGCTGCGCAGGCGCGCCGTCTCCATTTTGCCGGGGCCGACCACGTTGATCAGGATGTTGTCGCGCCCCAGCTCGCGCGCCAGGGTTTTGGTCAACCCCACCACGCCCATGCGAAAAGTGTTGGACAGGATCAGGTTGTCGATCGCCTGGCGGGTCGAAGACGAAGTGAAGTTGACGATCCGGCCGCCGCCGGCGGCGCGCATCAGGGGCAGCACGGCGCGGATGCTGCGGATGAAGCCCAGCAGGGTCAGCTCGAACGCTTTCTGCCAGGCCTGGTCATCGAAGGCGTCGAACCCGCCGGCCGGCGGTCCGCCGGAGTTGTTCACCAGGCCGAAGACCGAACCGAAGCGCCGGGCCGTAGTGGCGACGGCATTGTGAACGTCGGCCGCGATAGTGATGTCGCCGGGAAAGATTTCCGCTTCGTGGCCCGTGGCCGCCGCGATGTCCTCGCGCGCCTGCCGCAGCCGGTCCTCCGAGCGCGCAAACAGCATCACCCGCGCGCCTTCGCGTGCAAACGTCAGCGCGGCGGCCTTGCCGAGGCCGTCGCTGGCGGCCATGACCAGCACCGGTTTTCCTTCGAGTCCCAAGTTCATTTTTGACTCCTTTTTAAATCGACGACCGGGTTGACCAGGGCGGGGAAGCCGCCGATGCGGCACTCGACGGTGTCCCCGTCGGCGACGGCGACAGCGCCCGGGGTTCCGGTTGAAATGATGTCGCCGGGCAGCAGGGTCATGACCTGCGAGAGGAAAGACACCAGAAACGCGGGCGAAAAGGTCATATTGGCAACGACGTTTTGGGCGTGGACCCGGCCGTTGAGCACGGTCGCGACTTCCAGGGCCGAAACGTCCGGGATTTCATCCGGGGTGACGAGCTGCGCTCCGAGGCTGAAAAAGGTGTCGAAGCTCTTGGATACCGTCAGGTAGCGCGGGTTCTGCCGCAGGATGTCCTCGGCCGTCATGTCGATGATGGTCGTGAAGCCGGCCACCACCGCCTGCCAGTCTGCGAGGCCGACATTGCGGCATTCACGGCCGATGATCACACCCAGCTCGCCTTCGGCCGTGGTCTTGTACGACAGCGCCGGAATGCGGATGGCGTCGCCGGGACCGATCAGGGTCGTGTCCGGCTTCATGAAGCTGCCGGGGGTGCCGGTCGGTGTTTTTTCCGAAAGATCGGCGGCATGGGCGGCATAGTTGAGCCCGATGCCCCAGATCTTGCGCGGGCGGCGATAGAGCGGGGCGGGCGCTGCCGTATCACCTGAAATGACATCGGCATCCAGGCCTTCAAGCGCCCGGCGGCCTTCGGTCCCGTACCAGGCCGTCATATCCGCCAGGGCGCCGGTGGTAATCAACGATAGCGTGTCCGTCGGCCAGCTGCGGGCAAAGCGGCGGTTGACCGCCGCGACCGGGACCAGGCCGCAAGCGGTGGCGATGGCCGTTTTTTCGCAACCCTCGGATTTAAAAGTCGCCAGTTTCATGTTCGCCTTCCTGTATTGGTGTTGAGGTCCGACAGCCTGCGGAAAGAACTTCATTTCCGGCAGGGATCCCGGACGACGAAAGAAAGAGACCGCCGCCGGTATGTCATCCGCGCTTGCAGCGACATTTCGTAAATTTCCTGCGGCCGCCCCTGCGCTTTAGCATGAAAGTGCGCCACTGACAAATGCAGGGTGATCTATATTTTTCAAAGGTCGTCAACCGATCCGTCGCGCCCGGTGCGCCCCCGGTTAGGGTTGATTTTTCCAGTTGACATGCCCAAAAATATTGAATATTGAATTTTGTATTCAAAATTCAATATTGTTTCGAAGCGGGTGGTCGGCTTTTGAGCGGCACCCGGTGTGCGAGATGGAATCCGAGGATAACGGACCAAATGGAAAATTTAGGCGTCATTCGTGAAAATCTGGATCAGAAGGTTTACGAGATCATCAAAAACTTGATCATCGAGCGTCAGCTGCTGCCGGGAGACAAAATTCCGCAGGACAAGCTGGCCCGTGAACTGGGTATCAGCCGCACGCCCCTGGTGGGGGCCCTCAAGTATCTCGAAAAAGAAAAACTGGTCGAGGGCAAACCCGGGCGGGGATTTTTCGTGCGTCTTTTTTCACGGCAGGAGATGGTCAGTATCTTCGAACTGCGCGAAGTGTTGGAAGGCCTGGCGGCCAGACGCGCGGCGCTCAATATCAGCGATGCCCAAATCGAGAAACTCAAAGATTTCTCAAAGAGCTTTCAAATTTCCAAATCATTCCCCGCTGTCGGCTCTTACGCAAAAGTGGACCGCAGCTTCCACAACTTCGTCACCGAAATCGGAGCCAAAGAGTTTTTAAAAAATATCCTGCAAACTTTCAACATCATTAGTTTTTCCTATCAGGTGGTGTCATCCGAGGGTCTGGTCAGGCCACCCGCTGAGACCATCGATGAGCATCTGGCCATCATCGGCGCCCTCGAACGGCGAGACCCTGTCGCCGCCGAAGAATTGATGCGGCAGCATTTCAGGCACTCTATCGCCACGTTGAAAAACGAAATCGAAAACAGCACCGGCGGCAGGGCAGCCAAAGCCGAAAATCTACCGTCAGGCAAACCGGCAACGCCACCTAAAAAACGGCGAATTCCGCAAACGCCGGTCGTTTTGTCAAAAAACCGTAACGATCGAGCCATAACGGCAAAAAAGAACCACATGAAAAAGGGAGGAGCGCGATGAAAAAGTTTCTGTTCGTCTGCCTGGTCGTGATGTTGGGGATAACCACCGGGGCCTACGCCGCGGGCAAGGGGTATCCCACACGTAATATTACCAACGTGGTGGTCTGGGGCGCCGGTGGCGGGACCGACACCTGCAATCGGATTATCAGCGCTGAAATGGCCGATATCCTGGGCGTCAACATCAACGTGGTCAACAAAACCGGCGGTGTCGCCGGCTCGGTGGGGATGAATGACGCCTACGCCCAGCCGCACGATGGGTACACTCTGTGCGGCTTGTCTGAATCCAATGTGACCGCCGGCGTTCAGGGTGGCTGGGATAAAAATTTCGACGTTTGGGACACTTTCATCGTGGGCGGTTCTCCGGACGTCATTTCCGTTACGCCGGACACGCCCTACAAGACGCTCACGGACCTGATCGAAGCCGCCAAGAAAGACCCCATGAGCATCAAGGCTGCCGCCAGCGGGGCCGGCTCCATCCATCACTTGAACCTTCTGGCGGTGGAAAACGGTTCCGGTGCCAAGTTCAATTTCATTCCCTACAAAGGATCGGCCCCGGCCCAGAACGCCGCCATGACCGGTGAGGTTTCGGTGGTGGTGACCTCGCTGGCCGAGCAGCAGCAATTGCTGCGCGGCGGCAAGCTCAGGGCCCTGGGCATGTTGATCCCGGATTCCTTCGAGGTCGAAGGACTGGGAGCCATCCCCTCCGCGTTCGAAGCCTATCCGGGATTGTCCAAATACCTGCCGATTTCCCAGGCGATCGGTTTTGCGGTCCCGGCCGACACCCCGGCCGAGGCCAAGGCCGTTTTGACGGATGCCTTTAAAAAGGCAATGGCCACCGAAAAGGTTAAATCCTGGGCCAAGGAGAATTACTACCTGCTCTCGGGCAAAACCGGGGCGGAGTCGAAGGCGGTATTCGACGCGCTCCAGTCGAATTTTGCCTGGACGCTCTGGGACCTGAAGGCGGCCACGGTCGATCCCGCATCCCTCGGTATTCCCAAGCCATAAATTGACACCCGGAGCCGGCATGCTTCGCAGGTGATGCCGGCTCCGGAACCACTGAAGCCGACAAGGGCTCGCTCACCAGCAACTTACCATTTCCGGCCACCAGTGGATCCCGTCCGGAGGCATATATTCTTTTAAATTAAAGATACTTGTGCGAATTTTGGACGGCCGGTCGGGCGCCGCGATGTCCGGGAATACGCATGCGCTTATCCGCAAGCGCCGAGGACCTTTTATTATGATGGAGAAGGAAAAACTCCGCAAAGCGGATATATTTTCCGGCGGCATCACCTTTTTATTCGGTTTGTGGATTGTCGGCCAGGCTCTGAAAATGCCGATGAAGGGTTCCTGGGGCGGCGTTCAGAATGTGTGGTACGTTTCTCCGGCCCTCTTTCCCCTGTTTGTCGGCGGCATGATCATGCTGTTGGGGGCCCTGCTCATCCGCATCGCTCTCAAGCAGGTGGGATTCAAGGAACTGGCGCGGGTCGTACGCTGGCTTGGTGGTCCGGAGGCGGTCCGGTTCCTGAAGACGGCGCCATTGATACGCTTTTACGCCGCAGTCGTTCTGCTTTTCGGCTTCGTTTTTTTATACATCCCGCGGGTTGATTTTTTTCTGGGCAGCGTGCTTTTCCTGGAGGTGTTCATCAGCATGTTCTACTTCGACAATGACGGCCTGCTGAAGAAGCTGTTTTTTTTCTATCTCGCCGGGACCATCGCGTTCATCATCTTCCTGGCATCCGGGCCCGCCAGAGCGCTGGTGCCGGTTCTGCACCATCCGAACGACTGGTTCGCCCTGGTCTTCATCATCGGTTACTGCATCTATGCCTGGCAGTTGATTCGCGACATTCCCGGGTTGCGCAAGAAGTATAAAATCAGCCTGATTCTTTCCGTGGCCGCACCCTTTCTGATCGGCCCCATTTTCAAGTATCTGTTGCTCGTGCCCATGCCGAAAGAGGGACTCGTCGTGGCGCTGATGGATGCCCTCCGGTACTGGGAATTCTGACCTGACGAAGCGGGAGATTTTACTGACATGTTGCTTCTCGACCGCCTGGGATCTTTCTTCGGGATTGTTTTTCACCTCATCGTGGACCCGTGGAGTTTAGCCATTCTCTTCGGTTCGGTGCTTTTGGGGATTATTTTCGGTGCGATGCCGGGCTTGACATCGACCCTTGGTGTGGCCCTGCTGACGGCGCTGACCTATGGCATGGACACGGAGCTGGCCCTGGTCTGTCTCTTGGCGATCTACGTCGGCGGCACCTACGGCGGATCTTATTCGTCCATCCTGATCAATATTCCCGGCACCGCCGCAGCTGCCGCCACGGCGCTGGACGGCTACCCGCTGGCCTGCAAAGGCGAAGCCGGGCGGGCCATCGGACTGACGACCACCGCGTCGGCCATCGGCACCATCATCAGCATGCTTTTCGTGGTGAGCATATCGCCCATCATTTCGCATTTCGCGCTGCAGTTTACCTCCTTCGAGTTCTTTCTGCTGGCTTTCTTCGGAATTCTGATCAGCGGGACCCTGACCAGCCCGGACCTGGTGATCAAGGGCTGGATCGCCGGTTTCATTGGACTCTTCCTGGCCTGCGTGGGACGCGATCTGCTTCAGTTCTACCCGCGGTTCACCTTTGGTTTGGCGCAGCTGGACAGCGGGGTCGAGGTGGTGCCGGTACTGATCGGCGCGTTCGGCATTCCCCAAATCATCCAGGTGCTCAAAGATCGCTTCCAGATCGGCGAGGCCCAGAAAATCCAACGGATTCTGCCCGAGTTCGGCACCATTGCACGCAACATTCCGGCCATTATCCGGTCCTCGCTCATCGGCGTCGGCATCGGGGCCGTGCCCGGCATCGGTGAAGACATCGCCGGCTGGGTCTCCTATGGCACGGCCAAGAACACCTCCAAGCATCCCGAGACATTCGGCAGGGGAGAGATGCAGGGCGTTCTGGCGAGCGAAACCGCCAACAATGCCTGCGTGGGCGGGGCCCAGATTCCTCTGCTGACCCTGGGGATACCCGGCAGCCCGCCGGCGGCCATGCTGCTGGGGGCCCTCATGCTCCACGGGGTCACGCCGGGCCCCATGATTACCTTCGAGCACCCCACCTTCATCATGGAAGTGGCCGCCATTCTGCTGCTGGCCTCCTGCGCGATGTGGATTGTCGGGATTCTGCTGGCCAAGCAGGTCGTCAAGGTCCTGCGCATTCCGCCCCCGCTCTTCATGCCCATCATCGGCATGCTCTGCATCATCGGCTCCTATTCGCTGGGGCTGAATGTTTTTAACCTTTACCTGATGCTGCCGGTGGGCATCGTCAGCTACTTTCTGATCGAAATGGGCTATCCCATCGCGCCGCTGGTCATCGGCGTCATCCTGGGACCGATGGCGGACGAGAATCTACGCCGCGCCCTGATGGTTTCCCAGGGCAGTTTCATGCCGGTGTTTCAGCGGCCGGTTTCGTTGATCCTGTTTCTGGTCATCGTCTGGACCGTGATCAGCCAGTTTCACTGGTACCGAAGGTTCAAGAACCGAATGGTCGACATTCTTCTGAGACGTAAAAGTTGCCAGGTGCCGGACGATTTGGAAAAGACCGATGAGAAGTAGCTCCGAAAAGAGGCCGGCGGCGCTCGGGGTGATCCGGTCGGTGCTTCCCGTCGGCAATGCCAAGGCGGTATTCTTTATCATTATACGAGATCATTATACGAGGAGCAGGCCATGCTGAAGATGGGCATCATTACAGGGTTTCTGTCCCGCACGAAAGACCGTTTCCACGACTACAACGCGCCGCTGGCGCTCGAAAAAAAATTCGACTTGATGACGCGTATCAGCGGCTACGACGGCGTGGAGATCGTTTACCCCTACGAAGTCAACGATGCGGTGCTCACGCGGTCGCTGCTTGAAAAATACGGGTTGAAAGTGGCGGCCGTCAACGTCAATGTCAAGGCCGAACCCGAATTCCGCAACGGCGGCTTGACGTCCCACGACGCCGGAATCCGGCAAAAGGCCGTTCGCTTCGTCAGGGAGGCCAAGGACTTCGCGGCGGCGATCGGCGCCGACAAGGTGACCTGCTGCCCGCTGGGGGACGGCTACGAGTTCGCCTTTCAGTATGACTACGCCCGGACCTGGAAATACCTGGTGGAGAGCTTCGGCGAGGCCGGCGGTTACAAAACGGAAGTGCCGCTGTTTATCGAATACAAGCCGAGCGAAACCCGCGGCCGCTGTTTTCTCGACTCGGCCGCCAAGACCCTTTGCCTGCTCAATGACATCCGCTGCCGGGAGGTGGGCGTGACTCTGGACTTCGGCCATTCCATTTATGGCAACGAAAACCCGGCCGAGGCGCTGGTACTCCTGGCCGAAAGCGGCCATAAGTACTACATCCACATCAACGACAACGACGGGCGCTGGGACTGGGACTACTTCTGTGGCACCAAACACTTCCTCGAATACGTCGAATTTCTCTACTACCTCAAGCGCTACGGTTACGACGACTACTTTACTTCCGACACTTCGCCGACCCGTTGGGACATAAAAGGCACATTCGAGGCCAACAGCCGGCTGACGAACAAGATATGGCAGCGGCTGGACGAAGTGGACGGCGGTCAATTCGCCCGCCTGATGACCGCCGGAGATTACCTGAAGACCTGGGAATTCATAGAGGCCAACATATTCGGGTTCAAATAATGTCTGTTTTCCCGTGGTCCGGGCGAGCCGGCCGGCCGGGGGTCGGGAAATGGCGATTACCCCAACATCGCAAGGCAAAGGAGCAAATATGGCGCACGTACCGCTGTCCGTGGACGAACTCAAACAAAAAGCGGCTGACATCCGCTGCGACATCATCGAGATGATCTGCACGGCCCAGGCCGGTCATCCGGGCGGCTCGCTTTCCGCAACGGACATCGTGACCGCGCTCTACTTCAGGCTGATGCGCCTCGATCCTCGAAACCCGCGCTGGCCCGACCGGGATCGCTTCATTCTCTCCAAGGGGCACGCCTGCCCGGTCTGGTATGCCGCATTGGCCGAACGCGGTTTCTTCGACAAATCCCACCTGGGCACTCTGCGCCGCCTGGGCAGTATCCTGCAGGGCCATCCGGACATGAACAAGGTGCCCGGGATCGACATGACCACCGGTTCCCTCGGGCACGGCCTTTCAGTCGGCATCGGCATGGCGCTGGCCGGCCGGCTTCAAAAGAAAGACTATCACGTCTGGGTAGTTATCGGCGACGGAGAGTCCCAGGAGGGATCGATCTGGGAGGCGGCCATGGCCGGCGCCAGGTGGAAGCTGGATAATCTGACCGCTATTCTGGACCGCAATAACCTGCAGAACGATTTCTATGTCGACGACCTGATGCCGATCGAACCGGTTGGCGACAAATGGCGGGCTTTCGGCTGGCACGTGGTAGACATCGACGGCCACGACATGACGGCCGTCGTGACCGCACTGGAAGGCGCCCGGGCGCGCAAAGGGGTGCCGACCATGATCATCGCCCGCACCATAAAGGGCAAGGGGGTCTCTTACATGGAGAACGTATGCGAGTGGCACGGCAAGGCGCCGCGTCCGGAAGAAGCGGAACGGGCCCTGTGTGAGATCAGGGGCAAACAGGAGGTGCGGCAATGAGCAACACTGCGCGAGGGCCCTACCATTACGTAGCGGCCGAAACCGTTGCGATGCTGACGGCGGAGGATTTTTTCACGGCGGCGGAGGCTGAGCCGACGCGGGCGGCATACGCCAGGGCCCTGCTCGACATCGGCGAGCGCAACCCGATGGTGGTGGTTCTCGACGCGGACGTGTCCAAATCGATCGGGACCATCAAGTTTGCCGAAAAGTTCCCGCAGCGGTCGTTCAACTTCGGCATCGCCGAACAAAACATGTTTGCCGCCGCCGCCGGCATGGCGACCACCGGTTTGATCCCTTTCGCTACGACCTATGCGGTCTTTGCCAGCCTGAGGGCCCTTGACATGGTGCGCAACAGCATTTGCTATCCGCGGCTGAATGTCAAGATCGCCGCCAGCCACAGCGGTATCACGCCCGGGCCGGACGGTGTCACCCATCAGGGTCAGGAGGACCTGTCGATCATGCGCTCGATTGCCAACGCCACGGTGATCGCGCCGGCCGACACCGTCACGACGACGATGGCCGTCGAGGCGGCGGCCGCATACGACGGGCCGGTCTACCTGAGTTTCACCCGCGATCCGGTACCGAAGATATTTAGGCCGGACTACCCCTTCGAGATCGGCAAGGCCGTGACGGTGCGGGAGGGCTCCGAGGCGACCATCATCGCCATTCGGGACCTGACCGCTCACGCCCTGGTGGCCGCGGAAAGTCTGGCCGGCCGCGGGATCGAGGTTCGGGTGATCGACTGCCACACCCTCAAACCGCTGGATGTCGGGTCGGTGCTGCAGGCGGCCGAGGAAACCGGGGCGATCGTGACCGCCGAGAACAATATTTTTTTCGGCGGGCTGGGCAGCGCCGTGGCCGAAGTTCTGGTGGAGAACCATCCGGTGCCCATGCGGCGGATCGGCGTGAGGGACACCTTCGCCGAATCGGGACCGTATCAGGGACTGCTCGACAAATACGGCCTTTCGGCCCGCCATATCGTGACAGCCGTGGAAGAGGTTCTGGACCGCAAAAAGCGCTAACTGTCAAGGACCGCTCTTCCACGACACCGGCGGCGGGTCTGAACCTGAACCGAGGAGGCATCGATGGAATCGAAACCGTGGCGGGTTCACAATCCGCAGGGAAACCGGAGGGTCGTGGTGACCAAGGAACTTCCCGGCCGGCACTGGCTGGACGTGCTGTCGCATGCCGGCTGCCGGGTCGAGATCTGTACCTCTTCCGAGGTGCTGTCGATCTCTGACATCGCGGCCGCCATCGGGACGCGGTGCGACGCCGCCATCGGGCAGCTGACGGAAAACTGGGGCGAGGAGCTTTTTGCGGTGCTGGCGGCCGCCGGGGGGCGGGCTTACAGCAATTACGCGGTGGGTTTCAACAACGTGGACGTGGCGGCCGCCGACCGGCACAAGGTCCTGGTCGGCAACACGCCCGGCGTGTTGACGGAAGCCACGGCCGAGATGGCGGTGGCCCTGACCTTTGCGGCCGCCCGCCGCATCGGCGAATCCGAACGGTTCCTGCGGGCCGGCAGATACCGCGGCTGGCTGCCGACCCTGTTTCAGGGCGAGCTGCTGTGGCGCAAGACCCTCGGGCTGATCGGTGCGGGGCGCATCGGAGCGGCCTTTGCGCGCATGATGGTCGAGGGGCACAAAATGGACGTGATCTACGTCGATCCGCAGCCCAACCGCGAGCTGGAAGACGGCGTCCGCGCCTACGCCCTTTTTTTAGAAGCCCGCGGCGAGCCGCCGGTGGCCTGCCGCCGCGCCGGCACCATCGATGAGGTGCTGCGCAGCGCCGACTGCGTCAGCCTGCACACCGTGCTCAGCGACACCACCCGCCATCTGATCGATGCCGGGCGCCTGGCCCTGATGAAGGAAAACGCCCTGTTGATAAACACCAGCCGCGGGCCGGTCATCGACGAGGCCGCCCTGGTCGCCCACTGCCGCAGTCACCCGGACTTCCGGGCCGGGCTGGACGTCTTCGAAGACGAACCGGCCCTCAGCCCCGGCCTGGCGGAGCTGGAAAACGTCGTTATCGTGCCCCACATCGCCTCGGCCACCCGCTGGACCCGGGAGGCGATGGCCAGCCTGGCCGCCGCCAATGTCGCCGGCATCCTGGGCGGCTATCCGCCGTGGAACAAGGGCGACATGGCGCCATTTTTAACCGGCGAGCCGCCCCGCGCCGTTCCCAGCCTGGTCAACGCCGGGAGCGCAGGCCCGGCGAGGTGTCTCACATGATCGGTCCAGGGTCGGGGACCGCGGACCGATTCCCCTACGTTTCGCGGATTACAGAACGCTTAAGACCAAACTCCCCTGGATCGCCGCCGATACCGTCACCGCCGGTGCGGCCGATGTTTTTTGAAAGCCGCTCGGCGGCATCGCCGAAAGCCCGCCCCAGACCGGCCTGCCCGAAGCAGCGGATAGCGCGGGGCTGTGCGGTGGCAGCCGGGAAACCCGGAAATGGAATAGGTGACGGCGGCGGTGGCGACCATGGCGATCTGGAACGGTATTGGGGCGTAACAGTCTTACACCTGCCTTTCGCGACCTTGCGGCAGGTAGCTGAATTATTTGACGTTTGACCGGCGCTCTGTTAGAATTACAAGTAAAAATCAGGCAATTAGAGAAATCCATGAAATGCCAAACTCCGAGCGATCGGGGGACGGAAAGCCACGGGTCTCCAGCGAGACGGCCGGGTTGCCAGGGATCGCTAAACGACAAAGCCAGGCTTTCGTGGAAAGTCCGGCTTTGTCGTTTCGGTACCGATTCTCGACGGAAACCGGGATGGACCGCCGCGCGAGCAACGCCACCAACCAGATGACGGGCGCCGACATGATGATCGAAGACATGGATGCGGACATGAGTGACTCGGAACGAAGACGGTATCCGCGGGTTGCGGCGAACAATCCGATTACCTACGCCCTGGTCAACGAAAAAGGGTCCAAAATCGGCCAGGGGATCGGAAAGGCCATCAATGTGAGCCAGTCCGGACTCCTGCTGGAAACATGCGAATACATCGGGGCCAAGTACATATTCCTGGTGGCAACCGATGTGGAGGGGACCCTGATCGAAATCGTGGGCAAGGTGATTTTTTCGCGCGAGGTGTCCCTGCGCATATTCAATACCGGCATCAGCCTGAGGGGTGAACATGACGACAACGTGAAATTCAGAAGGGATTTGATCCGCGTCTTTCACCAGCGGCATGTTCTCGGCCTGCCGAATTAGCCGATCCATCAGACCCCCAGTGTATTTTTGACCGCATCTTAACCCGGGGCATCGGCCCCGGCCTCCGGCTGCGACAGCAGCGGATTTTTTTTCAATCCCGGCCCCGGCCAGGGTGTTGACACACTTCTCCGCTTTTGAACCTGCCGACCGTCACGACCTTTCTGCTTGGCGATCAGTCAATTTGTTGGCGCTATTACGGGCCGGCGAGGGATACGTCTTTGATCGCGTGCCGCCCATTTTTGTTTATAAGTAATTGAAGTTATACAACTAAATTAGTGCATTACTTTTCTTGCACTGCAGGCGGTTTTCTGGCTCGAAGTTTGCAAATCAGTCCGGGGGAAAAAACGTTCCCCCGCACAACGCGATGAACTGCTAATGGCGCCGACCGGTCCGTCCTGGCGGTGTTTACTTGTTTAAGGCGGCGTCAACTTCGGCAAGAAAAGCCCGTCCGCGGCGTCATTTCGTGCGCCACTCAGGGTGGAGGATGATCGATGAATCTTTCGGAGGCCCGTGAAGATATTGTTCAGGCAACGGCCCTCTTCGGCGCGGAGGCCATCCGGGAACAGGCCTGGTCGCTGCAAAACCTGGCCCTGTCGCTCGACGAGTCCTTCGATCGCGCCGTGCAGGCGATCCTCGCGCACTCCGGGCACCTGGTGGTCAGCGGCATGGGCAAGTCGGGCCTGGTCGGCCGCAAGATGGCGGCGACTTTTTCTTCCACCGGAACGCCCAGCTTCTTCGTGCACCCGGCCGAGGCCGTTCACGGCGACCTGGGCATGATCCGCCCGGCCGCCCTGGTCATGCTCATCAGCAACAGCGGCGAAACCGGGGAAATCCTGCACCTGCTGCCCTTCCTCAAACGCTTCGACAACCGCATCATCGCCATGGTCGGGCAAAAAAACTCGACCTTGGCGCGCGAGGCCGACATCGTCCTGGTGCTGCCTGTCGAACGCGAAATCTGCCCGTACAACCTGGCGCCCACCACCTCCACCCTCGTCGCCATGTCGCTGGGGGATGCCCTGGCGGTCACGCTCATGCGCCTGCGCGGTTTTCAACCGGAGGATTTCGCGCTCTATCACCCCTGCGGCTCCCTGGGGCGGCGCCTGCTGAGCCGGGTGATGGACATCATGCACAGCCGCTGCGAAAAGGACTTTCCCATTATCGGCCCCACGGCCTCGGTGCGGGAAACCATCTGGGTCATGACCCGCGGACGGATGGGGTTGACGCTGGTCATGGAAGGCGAGCGGCTGCTGGGGATCATTACCGACGGCGACCTGCGCCGGGCGATGATGAATGCCGGCTTTTCCCTGTCGACCAACACGGCCGCCGATGTCATGCACCGCGAGCCGGTCACGATCTCCGAGACCTCGCTGTGGAGCAAGGCCGAGCAGCTCATGAGCCGGCGCAAGATCAAGGCCCTCGTGGCGCTGGATGGTGAGGCCCGCGTATCGGGCGTGGTGGAGATCTTTTGATATCCGCGGCGGCCGGTTCCGGCCTGAAGTCCCGCATGTTGCTCCTGGGCCTGGCGGTGCTGCTGGCGGCCTGCGCCCATTCCGGCGGCGGGGGCGTCGATACCCCGCAGAAAGACCGCCAAAGCGCTTTTGCGGCCTGGGTCGGCGCCCAGGCGCCCGGCAGCCGGACCGTCTTCGACGCACCGGAGCTGGGCGGCCGCGTCACGGTCGTGATCGACCGCCTGTATTTTTCGGCGGCCGGTCTGAACTGCAAGCGGGTGCTGGTGTTCAACGGCAGCCCGCTCGGCGAGCCGGTCGCGGTCTGTGAAAAGGATGCCGGCGAGTGGGTGCTGGTGCCGCGCATCTGGGGCGGCTCGCCGGCCGGGGACGGCCGATGACCGGACAGTCATCGGCCCTACGGGTGCAGGGGCGGGTCATTTGGGCTTTGATGCTGCGGGAGACGAAGACCCTGTTCGGCAAGCACAGGCTGGGCTATCTGTGGGCCCTGATCAACGCCGCCTTTTCGATCGGCATCTTCTGGGCGATCCGCGATTTCGGCGGGTTCCACGCGCCGCACGGCATGTCCACGCCGGTGTTTCTGGTCGGCGGGTTTATCCCCTGGTACCTGTTTTCCGAAACGGTTTCGAGCGGGATGAACGCGGTCGGCGGCAATCGGGCGCTGCTGGCCTATCCGCAGGTGTTTCCGCTGGATATCCTGACCGCCCGGGCCCTTTTGCAAGGGGCCATGTATGTCTGCGTCATGGCGGTGCTGCTGGGCATTGCGCAGGCCATGGGCTACTGGGTGACGCTGCACGACCCGGCCCGGGTCCTGGAGGCGCTCTTTCTGTCCCTGCTGTTGGGCTACGGGGTGGGCGCCGTGTGTTCGGCCCTGAACCTGATGTGGCCGACCACGGCACGGGTGGTGCCGCTGATATTGCGTGTGATGTTTTTCGTTTCCGGATTGTTCTTCTCGGTCGATAGCATGCCGGTGTCGGCCCAGCGATACCTTTTTTTCAACCCGCTCTCGCATTTGATCGAATCGCTGCGGGGCGGCTTGTCGACCGGCTTCAGCAGCCGCTTCGTCTATCTGCCGTATGTCTTCGGCTTTGTCCTCGTGACCCTTTTCCTGGGGCTGCTGCTCGAACGCTATTCCCGGCGTTTCATGGAGCAGGAAGTATGATCGAGCTGTGCAACCTCAGCAAAAGCTACCGCACCCGAAAAGGTCGTCACACCGTCCTTAAAGACGTCAGCTCGCACTTCCCGCCGGGCTGCAACATGGGCATTCTCGGCCGCAACGGCGCCGGCAAGTCGACCCTGCTGCGGCTGATCGGGGGGGCCGAGATGCCGAGTTCCGGACGGATCGTGCGCCGGAGCAGCGTGTCGTGGCCGATCGGTTTTTCGGGGGGATTTCACGGCAGCCTCAGCGGCCGCGAGAACTTGCGCTTCATCTGCCGCATCTACGGCGCCGACCTGCGCCGGGTGGCGGCTTTCGTGGCGGAATTCTCGGAGCTGGGCGATTACATGGACATGCCGCTCAACACCTATTCTTCGGGCATGAAGGCCAAACTCGCCTTCGGCTTGAGCATGGCCATCGAGTTCGACTACTACCTGATCGACGAGGTGACCGCCGTCGGCGACGCCGTTTTCAAGCGCAAGAGCAAGGCGGAGTTCGACCGGCGCAAGGACCGGGCCACGCTGATCGTGGTGTCGCACAGCACGACCACCATCCGCCAGTACTGCGATGCGGCCGCGGTGCTCGATCGTGGAAACCTCTTGTTTTTCAACGACCTTAACGACGCCGTCGATCACTACGAAAGTCTCGACGGCAGCGGGCAGCCGGCCGCGAAAAAGGCCTGAAAAAATGACAGCCAGCCTGCGCCTCAGACTACTGCTTTTCGTCGGCCTGCCGACCCTGCTGGGCCTGGTCTATTTTGCGTTCCTGGCGACCGACATGTACGTTTCGGAAGCGCGCTTTTCCATCCGCGGAGCCGAAGGCGGCGGCGGTCCGGAGTGGCTGGCCCTGTTCGGCCATGCCGGTGGCTCCACCGCGGCCGACGCCTATGTTGTTCAGGAATACATCCAGTCGCAGGACATGCTGACGGTTCTGGAGCAGGGCCTTGCGCTGCGCGATCACTACCGGAGCCGCGCCGCCGACGTCATTTCCAGGCTGAAGCGCGAGGCGACCCGCGAAGAATTTCTGGAGTACTTCCAGAAAGTCGCGCAGGTGGGCTACGATCCGGTCAGCGGCATCTTCACGTTGACGGTGCGGGCCTACAGCCCGGAGATGGCACGGGACCTGGCCAAGGCCATCTTGGCCCAAAGCGAGCGGCTGGTGAATCAGCTGGCGCAACGATCGCTGCAGGACAGCCTAACCCTGGCGCGCAGCGAACTGGACAGCGCCGAGCAGCGGGTGACGGAGGTCCGTGAGTCCCTGAAAAACTTTCGCGATCAGCGCGACCTGCTCAACCCGCAGGCCGCGGCGGGCGCAATGCTGGCGCTGGTGGCCCAGCTGGAAGGCGAGGCCGTCAAAACCCGGACGGAGCTGAGCGAAACCCGCACCTTCATGCGTGAGGACAGCGCCCGTATCACGGCCTTAAAGGCCCGGCTCGCGGCCCTCGAGGGCCAGATCGGCGCGGAGAAGAGCCGCCTGACCGGCAAGAAGGGCCAGGTCCTCAACCAGGTGGTGACCGATTACGAACGGCTGCAGGTCGAGCACGAGTTTGCGGAAAAACTCTACGTTTCGGCCCTGGCCTCCCTGGAAGCCGCGCGGGTGCGGGCCGAGAGCAAGAACCGCTACCTGATCGCCTTTGCCGAACCGACGCTGCCCGAGGAATCCCTTTATCCGCGCCGGATCCGCGCCTCCATGCTTTTTTTCGCCGGCACCCTTCTTTTTTTCGGCATCGTCTCGCTGATGATTGCCGCCATTCGCGAACACGCGGGGTTCTGACATGCGCAACCTCATTCTTTTCTTTTTACTTCTCTGTCTGCCGGCC